>NZ_JBEXXQ010000038.1:0-109339 GCF_040630525.1 Streptomyces sp. NPDC005799 | reverse complement strand
CAGTTGCACGCGAGTCATCCAAGAAGGTCTACCTGTCCAGGCCCCGCCCCACAGACAGAACTCGAAGATTGATCACGACCCAATACGCTCCCTAGCACGGCGTGGCACGAACCGTCCACCAGCAGGGGTCGCACCTGTGCCTCGCTGTCGACGTTGTCCAGGACGACGAGAACGCACTTTCTGCTCAGCGCGTCCCGTAACCGGGCAGCTGCCTCCTCCGGATGATCGGCCACCTGGCCGGTGCCGAGGGAGCGCAGGACGCGGGGAACGATCTCGTCCGGCGTCAGTGGTGTGGTGGACATGTTCGGGTGGAGGTCCACGAAGACCTGGCCATCCGGGAACCGGTCACGCGCACCGTGTGCCGCTTTGATGACCAGTGCGGTCTTCCCTGCACCGGGCGGCCCGACGACGACCACGGGTCGGCCGGTGTGACCGTCTTTTGCGGCTGAGAGGTGAGCCCGCAGGGAAGCAAGGTGCGTCGCACGACCGGCGAGGCTGTGGCGAGGAACAGGCGGGAGTTCGAAGGGTACGGGACCAGGCGCTGACAGGTGGTGGTCTCCGGCGCTCGGTCGGCGCATCAGTCGGCCGATGTCCTCCAAGGGCAGCCCGAGGGCCTTGGCGATCAGAAGGAGCGACTGCTTGCGGGGACGGGAGGTGTGTCCGGTCTCGAGGTTGCGGATGGCCCGCACGCTCACCCCGGATCGCTCCGCGAGGTCTTGCTGGGTCAGACAGGCTGCCTCGCGTGCGGTGATCAGCGTTTCCGCCAGGGTTGGTGACAACGATGTCCGGGATGTGGGAACGGAAGTTTCCAGGGCAGGGGACAGCGAGCGGCCTGACACCCGAAGGCGGTCTGCGCCTTCACCAGTCTCGGCGGTCGTTGATCGGCGGGCTTCGGGCGGCGTCGGGACGGCTTCGGTTCGGTTGGTGAGAACACCCTGTCGTGTCACGAATTTCCCAGGATTGGCGGGGCGGGACTGATCCTCAATGGGTTCGGCCGTGAGGCCGGCCTCGAGGGACCAGTTCTTGACGTGCGATCGGGGCGCTCACAGTGAGGTGAAGGCCGCCTCCGAGCGTTGGCGGCGCGATCAGCTCGCTGCAGCGCGGTCGCAGGGCTGGCCATGAGCATGGAGTGCCCGAGAGGAGGGACGAACGGCCGTGGTGGGACGGCGAATCAATCCAAGGCCCGGTCCGCGGTGGGCACCAGGCTCACCACGAACTTGTAGCGGGAGCCGCGGTACACCGAACGGACCCACTCCACCGGTCTGCCTTCCGTGTCGTGGGAGTGTCGGGACAGCAGCATCATGGGAAGGCCGACGATGGTCGAGAGCAGCCCGGCCTCGTACGGGTTCGCGAGCGTGGTCTCGATGCCCTCCTCGGCTTTGAGGAGGTGAACTCCATACACCTCGGCTAGTGCCGCGTACAAAGAGCTGTACCTGGTCAGCGTTTCGCGCAGGCCGGGGAAGCGCCGTGCGGGCAGGTGGGTCGACTCGATGGCCATGGGCTCGCCGTCGGCCAGCCGAAGCCGTTCGAGGAGCACTACCTCCTCGCCGATGTCGATGGCGAGCAGGCGCGCCAGTTCCTCGTCAGCCTTGATGTGACGCATATCGAGGATCCGTGAGGCAGGTTTGAGTCCCTGGGCCAGCATGTCCTCGGTGTAGGAGGTGAGTTGAAGGGCGCGGTAGAGCTTCGGCCGTGCAATGAACGTGCCCTTCCCGTGGATCCGGTCCAACCTGCCTTCGCTGACGAGCTCTTGCAGGGCCCGCCGGACCGTGGTGCGCGAGGTGTCGAGGCTGACGGCGAGTAATCGCTCGGCGGGCACGCGTTGGCCCGGCCCCAGCGACTGCGCCATCTCGAGGATGTGCTGCTTGACTCGGTAATACTTCGGCACCCGTGTAACGGCACCAGGCATTCCGGTGCCGTCTTGGACGACGCTCACTCTGGTGGTCATGATCCGCCTTCCGGGCGCACTGCAGGTAATTCGTTATAGCCCGCCCACTCGTCGTTGGTCTAGTCCAACCAGGAAGTGCGTGGCAACACGGACGGGGCCTGCGGTCGGCCGGGTACGTCGCGGTGACCGTCCGGGCGGACCCGAACCCGAGGGCGGTCCAGGTCATGCACCGCATGCCGGCGCCCTCGTCATCAACGGCGGCCCCTGGCCGCCGGCTGGCCACAGTCCTGGTGCTCCTCCCCGCAAGTCGAGCGGCCGGCACCCCAGTCGGCACCTGGAGTCCCCGTTCATCACGCCGCACCGCGCACAGGAGCGGGTTCGGCCGGTAACAGGCAGCTGACAGGCAAATGGCGGCAACTTCCCCCGGTGACGATTGACATCACCAATTGGTCCAGTCCACTTTGGCTGCAACCTCAGTTCGAACAGTAACGGCCATGAGTTCCTCTCGGCCGCTGAGGAATCGTGCCTTGGAGTGATCGCATGCCGACGCCCGACCCGTATCTGTACCGCGCCCCGACACGGCGCCCCTATTTCAGCGCTGACGGTGAGACCTACCTCGCGCAGACGCAACTGAGAGACATAAAGCTCGAGGAGCCACAGTCGCTGCGCGTGCTGTCGGAACAGGATTTCGCCTTCTGGCAGACGTATGGCTATGTGGTCGTGCGCAACGCCGTCTCTCCAGGCGCCGCAAAGAGCCTGTACGAGTTCGCCTGGGAGTTCGCCGGGCTTGACCCCGACCGGCCCGAAACCTGGTACCAAGAACGCGAGTTCCGCTCGGACCTCGACCGTGACCTGCACGTCTACGGCTTCGTAGAGGCGTACCACCATCAGCTGATGTGGGACAACCGGCAGACCCAGCGGGTCTACGACGCCTTCGCCGACGTGTGGGACTGCGAGGAGCTGTGGGTCACCCTCGACCGGCTGAACCTCAACCCGCCCAACCGGGGCAGCCGTTCACGCTCCCTCATCGCGCCGACCGACGAGGGATTCGACATCGAGCTGCACTGGGACGTGGACACCACCCTCGGCGTGCTGCCACAGCGGGTGCAGGGCATCCTGGCCCTCAACGACACTCAGCCCGAACTCGGCGGATTCCAGTGCGCACCAGAGCTGTTCCGCCAGTTCGATGAGTGGCGGATCGCGCAGACGGCCGATCGGGACCCGATCAGGCCCGCGATCGACCGCGCCGAGTTCTCCGTGGTACGTCCCGATCTGCAGGCCGGCGATCTGCTGATCTTCAACGGACTGCTGGCGCACGGCGTCGCGCCCAACGTCTCCGACCACGGCGTGCGGGCCGTCCAGTACCTGTCGATGATGCCGGCACTGGAGGAGCACGAAGCGCTTCGCCGCTCCCGTGTCCATTCCTGGCGGACTCTCAGCACACCCGACTGGAACGGGACGTTGCTCGGAGACGTCGATCGGCACGAATCGCTTCGCTACGGTGCCGCGACGCTCAACGACCTCGGCAGGAAACTCCTGGGGCTCGACTCCTGGAGTGAACGAGAGAGCGGCAAGTGAAGCACACCACCAGCACCGACCGGATCTGCCTGGCTCTGCCGACCAACAGGGCGTGTGAGGAGGCCATCGTCGGCATCGCCGAGGAGGCCGCGTACGCAGCCCGCACCTTTGGTATCGGGGTGCACGTGCTCATCCTCGACTCCTGCGACCAGGCCACGTGGACGGAACACACCCGCGTGGTGGCCGACCTGCCGGCCGCCCCCGACGTGATCGTCCACCACCTCGACGAAGCACGCCAACGGGAGTTCCTGCGGCGCACGATCCAGCGCTCCGACCTCGCCGCACCCGACCGGCTGCTCGCCCTGATGCTGCCTGCCGACCTCTCCTACGGTGCATGTACCAACCGTGCCTTCCTCATCGCCGGCGCACTCGGCTGCCGGTCGGTGCACCGCAGGGACTCGGACTCCAGCTATCAGGTGCTGGACGGCGAAAAGGTCTTTCCCATCCATCACGAGCTGGCCTCACTCGGGAAGACCGCATCCATGGCGTCGGCGGCCGTGACGGAGACCGTCCTCGCCCCGCACCACGGCCAGCGCCGGGTGTCGATGGTCGGAGCCTCCTTCGTCGGTGAACCGTCCGTGGACATCGCGGAGATCGAGCAGCTCGACGCGGGCGTCTACCACGACGTCGTCAGCCTGTGGGCCCCCGCCCACTGGTCGGACGAGCAGAAGGGACTACTCGTCGAGGAGTCCTTCAAGGGCGCCGGAACCACACCCTTCACCGAGGATCACTCCACCCTGACCCTCGTCGACCCCATGAGGGTCGACATGTGCAACATCGCCTTCCACCACGAGGTGTACGAGCGGGTGCCGCTGCCCGCGGCGACCGACACCATAGGCAGCGACTACTTCCTCATCCACCTCGTCCACGACGCCGCACTGCCCGGCGTACTGCACAACCGCCATATCCGGAACTTCTACACACCCTTCCGACGCACCGACGCCGGCTTCCGCGCCTACCAGCTGAGGTTTGTGAAGTTCCTGCTGTCGATGCTCTACCTCAACGACGTCTACGACCGGATGAGCGCGGCCCCCGACACCGCACTGCTGGACGAGCAGGGGCGGGTCCGTGGAGACGTCATCTCCGGCTTCCTGCGCCAGAGCGCCGGTCGGGACCAGACGGAGAACGTCTGGCGACTGGACCGGGTCAGTACGGCGTACCGGAAACTGGGCGGCCGCTACGCCGAGTTCGCTGACGTGATGGACGCGCGTCGGGAGCAGCTGCTGGACGAGGCGCAACAGGACACGGAGGACTTCGCGTACCTGATCGACGCCTGGCCCGTGCTCGTGCGCTTCGCCCGGGACACCGGCCTGGGGAGTGCGGGCGCGTGAGCTGGGACCTGGAGACGCGACTGGCTTCCGCCCTGGCCGACGCTTCGACGGATCGGGTCGTTTTCGATCTCACCGGGATCGAGGGCCAGTACGACCGCCTGGTGCGCGAACTGCCGGTCACCGTACGGTTCGCGATGAAGGCATGTCCGGTCGACGAGGTGCTGACCTGCCTCGCTGACCGAGGCGCCGGATTCGACGCGGCGAGCCCCGGCGAGATCGAGCAGGCGCTCCGACTGGGCGTGCCCGCGGACCGCATCCACTACGGCAACACCGTGAAGTCCGACGCGAGCATTGCCGAGGCGCACCGGCTCGGCGTGCGGACGTTCGCCACGGACAGCGTTCAGGACGTGGCGGCCATCGCCGCCAACGCCCCGGGCGCCCGTGTGTACTGCCGCCTCACCACCAGCGGAGAAGGCGCCCTGTGGGGACTCAGCCGCAAGTTCGGCTGCTCCGGGGACGACGCCGTCCGCGTGCTGACCGTGGCCCGTGCCGCCGGCCTGACCCCGGCCGGGCTGTCGGTACACGTGGGATCACAGCAGATGACGTACGACGCGTGGCGCCAGGCCGTCGACCAGCTGGCGGACGTCCTGGTTGCGTTGCGTCACCGGGCCATCGTGCTGGACCACGTCAACCTCGGCGGCGGCCTGCCCGCCCTCGGATACCTGGACCGGCACGGCCGCCCGCTGGAGCCGCCGCTGGACAAGATGTTCGCTGTTCTGCGCGAAGGCATCGAGGAATTGCGGCGCCTGAACGCGGCGCCTCTCGACATCGTCATGGAGCCCGGCCGCCACCTGGTCGCCGATCACGGCGCGATCCGCGCACACGTCTACCGGCTCACCGAGCGGCGGCAGGCCGACGGAGAACTGGTGCACTGGCTCTACCTCAGCTGCGGAAAATTCAACGGCCTCTACGAGATGGACGAACTCTGCCACCGGCTCGTCTTTCCGGGACACGCCGATGGCGAGTACGTCGCGGCCGTCGTGGCCGGCCCCACATGCGACAGCGACGACGCCTACGGGAGCGCACACCTGCGAGTGCCCAAGGCGCTGACGTCCGGCGACCCGGTGTGGATCCTGTCCGCCGGCGCCTACGCCACCAGCTACATGACGCAAGCCTTCAACGGCTTTGGACCGCTGCCGCACATGGTGACACCTGCCGAACTCGGCCACGCGGAGGCGGCGTGAGCGAGGAGCGGGCCGGCCGCGACGAGCGCATCCGTCCCGTGCGGGACAGTGACTGGCCGGGCATAGCCGCGGTGGAGGCAGCGGCCTATGCGGGAAGTTCACTCACCGAGGGCCTGGCAGCGCTGGAATCGAAGGGGCGCGCCTCACCGGACACCTGCTTCGTGCTGGACCTCGACGGAGAAATAGAAGGCTACCTGCTCGCGCTGCCCTACCCGAGGTTCCAGTCCCCACCGCTGGCCCGGGTCGACGAGCCCGCACACGACTCACGCAACCTCCATCTTCACGACATGGTCGTCGCCCACGAGCAGCGGGGCAACGGGTGGGGGCGGGGCCTGCTGACCCGGTTGGCGGCCGCCGCGCGACCGAGGTTCGAGCACATCTCGCTCGTCGCCGTCGACGGCATGGCCCCCTTCTGGGCCGCCCACGGTTACCGGGCCCACCCACGGGTCCGGCTCCCGGAGAGCTACGGCGAAAACGCCGTGTACATGTCCATCGCGGTATCCGGCAGAGATACCAGCCCTTCGGAGGAGGCGACCCGATTTCCATGCCCCGTGTCCTAGACGATTTCAGGCGTACGCAGTTGGCCATCGCGGCGCTGTTCTGTTTCCTGGGGTTCCAGTACGCCACCTGGGCCTCCCGCATCCCCGCCCTCAAGGAACGCCTCGATCTGAGTGCCGGCGAGGTGGGCCTGCTGCTCGTGGTCACCGGGGCGGGCGCGGTGGCTTCCTTCCCGCTCATCACGTTCCTGATGCACCGCCTCGGGGCGCGCAGCGTCGCCCTGCTGTCCGGGCTCAGCCTGGTGGCGATCCTCCTTGTGCTGGCCGTGGCCCCGAACTACCCGACGGCGCTGGTGATTGTCTGTGCGGACGGCGTGGCCGTGGGCTGTCTGAATGTGGCGATGAACGCGCAGGGCGCCGCTTTGGAGAAGGTCCACGGACGTACGGCGATGACACAGCTGCACGCCACCTTCAGTGCGGGTTCGTTCCTTGCCGCTCTGCTGTCGTCAGGGGTGACGGCACTGACTCCGGACATCGCCCCCCATTTCGCCGTCGCCTCGGTGATCCTCCTCGCGCTCCTCGCGTATGCACGACCGCGTCTGCTCGCTGAAGAGGTTTCCGCGGCCTCCTCGGGCGAGCCGGTAGCAAAGCAGGAGGAGGGCAAGCGTCGTCGCAGGTTCACCCGGCTGACACAGGCAGTGTTCTGGCTCGGCTGCGCCATGGTGTTCGCCGAGGTGGTCGAAGGGTCCATGAACGACTGGTCCGCGCTTTATCTGAAGGACATCGCCCACGCGTCACCCCAGGTCGCGCCGTTGGGCATCGCCGTCATCTCGAGCGTGATGGTCGTCGCACGCCTCTTCGGTGACGGCTGGCGCAGCCGCTGGGGTGACGCCAGGGTCGTCCGCTTCGGCAGCACGGCGGCCGGCGCCGGACTGGGCCTCGCTCTGCTGACCGGAGGTGTTGTTCCCGCGCTCATCGGTTTCGCGTGCGTGGGGCTGGGTGTGGCCGCCGTGGCACCATGCCTCTACGTCGCCGCGGCGGCCGAAGGGCCGCAAGCCCTCTCCGTCGTCGCCGCCACGGGCACCACCGGTCTGCTCGTCGGACCCGCGCTGATCGGATTCGTCGCCGAAGTGAGCGACCTGGCCTGGGGCATGGCCGTAGTGGCAGCTTCGGCCGTCGTCGTCTCCCTGTGCACGACGCGCCTCCGCTTCGTCGCCACGAAAGCCTCGTCTGAGGTGAGCGAGACGGACATGGTCGAGAAGGGGATGACGTGATCCTTCCGCCGGGGCGGACGCTCATCCGCGGTGTCGGCTGCGGCCGATAGCGCGGACCGTTCGTGATGCCACACACAGCACCAGCGCATGCTCGGGCGGGACGAGATGCAGGCCCACCACATCGCGGGACCTTCTCGATGAACTGAGGATCCTTCGAGAGCTTGAAGGTGTCCATCAGGTGCGCCTTGAGGCTGAGGTACATCAGATGCGCGTGATGGCCGGCCGGGAGAGGCCCACCTCTTTGGCCAGCGACCGCGTCGACCAGTGCGTGGCGTCTTTCGGTGTGTCTCCAGTGCCCTGACGACCACTTCTTCCACCTGGGCATCGGTGATCTTCCGGGGCCCGCCCGGGCGAGGCTGGTCGACCAGGCACTCCAGCCGGTCCCGCGCAAGGCGGGCCCGTCACCTGCTCAGTCAATCCCATCCGAACGTGGAGGCCTTCCTACGCAGCCAACTCCTCGGTGAGGCTGGCTCGGTGGCCGTGTTCGTGTCGATCGATCAGCTTCGCGTCCGTGCGTTTCTCGACCTCGCCCGGCCACGTCGGAACGAAGGTCTGGGTCCGCGTCGTCGGCGATGAACTGGTAGTGACCGCCCGTCAGATCACCGACCTGGTCGAACTCGTCCGCCACCACGTCTCCACCCCCGGGGCTCCGCGGATCCTGGACGAGCACGACCCGCACCACCCCGGCGGCCGCAGCATCCACAAGTCCCGCCCCAAGCCGCGGACCGAGGCCGAAATCGCATACCTCGCGATCGGCCCGGGCGCCGAGCCCTTGTTGCTGGAATCCGGACCGGCCGGCGCCGTCCGTATCCGAGCGAAGACGGCCCGCGCGGTCGAGCTCGCGACTGTGGTCGGCACCGATCTGGTCGACCGGGCTCTTGACCTGGCAGCGGTCAACGGCCGCTTCAACGACGCCCCCCGTTATGTTCTTCGCGGTCCTGCAAGAGGGCCGCTGGCCTCCGGGCCTGGCATGGCTGTTCCCCCCCTGTCTAAGGCATGACAATGCCGTTGCTTTTGGTGGTCACTGCCATCTGTGGTTCACAGTGATGACGGCTGGTGGACGGCGGTGGCTTGCAGGTTCGTCGGGAGCCTTGCTGCTGAACGGGGTGATCGACGACTTCAGTTTTCGGGGACACTCGCGTGACCGCCGTCGTGGCAGAAGAGACCAGCGGATCTCGGCGAGGCCGAGAAGGCGGTCATGATTTCGGGCTGAGGGGGGAAAAGCCGCACGGCGCGAATACCGAACGGCGGACAACATGCAGGGCGCGGGTAAACGATGTCCGCTCGGTGGAAGTCTGCGCGATCCGGGCCACCTCGTTGAGCAGGTCGCGGGTCGCGTGGTGGACGATCAGGTGGGCAAAGATCTCCTGCCTGACCCCGTCCGGAGTCTGCGAACGCAGGACCGGTCTGCCGCGCTGATGAGTCTTGATCTCATCGAAGACGATCTCGATCTCCCAGCGCCGGGCATACAAAGTGGCGAGTTCGACGGCCGGATACTCCTCATGGTCCATCAGGCTGGTGACAAGCCGGACCACGTCCGCCTGGCCGTCGACGCGGTACTCAATCACCCTCACCAGAGCCGGTGGAGCTTTGACGGTTCCGGCGGCCTTGGCATGCTTGTTCGCCTGGATCCGGGCCAGGTAACTCCCGTCCGGCAGGACGTCCTGCACCCTGCGGGCAGCCCGGCGCTCGATCCTCCACAGCAGGTGGGCGCCCCGGTCGCGAAAGCGGTGCCAGCGGGCCAGGCCCCATAGGCCACGGTCAGCCAAGACCAGTGTCCCGGTCCCGATATGGGCTTCCAACTCGTCGGACACGATCCGCTCGGAGTCCTTCCAGCCGCCGATCACCGCGTCCAGCACCGCGTGCGACGAGCACTCCGTCAGCGCGACCACCCGGGCCTGCGGATAGCCCATCGGACTGCGCTGGGAGCCGGACTTGCCGAACGTCTCCCGGTTGCCGGGCGAGTCGGGGACGGCCAGCAGCATCCCGTCCAGAGCCAGGACCCGCAGTCCGTGGAAGAGTTCTGTGCTCCGGCCCAGCGGCCGGGCCACGGCTCGGAACAGCTCACGCATCACCGGCCAGCCCAGCCGCTGCCTCGCCCGAGTCAGAGATGACTTGTTCACCCCGGCCCACGGCCGAAGCGTCGGCTCGCCGGCCTTCACCAACCGCAAGACCTCCAGGTAGTCGGCCTGCGGAAACAGGCATAGTGCCAGCACGAAGTACACCGTGAAGCGGGCCGACAGCACACGCCGGCGCTTCTCCGCGCACCCGGCCTCGGCAACGACCCGGTCCACCAGCTCAGCAGGACACGACCGAGTCAGGATGCCCAACCCCAGCCGCTCCAGACGCGACACCAACACGCATGGCACAACACCACGCATGCCGCAAAAGCAACGGCATTGGAACGGATGACCTGGGGGGTGGTGCCACCGGGCCTGGGAGGTGCCGTCGGAGACGCTGATGAGAGGTCCGGCCACTGCCCGGTTCGGCGCAATGCCGGACAGCTCGCGGGCGGCAGGTCTGCATAACGTGGATGCGCGCACGACGCCAACGCCCAGGCCAGCACCGCACGCCCCGTTCGGGAGGACGGCTTGAACGCGTACGACGAGATAGGCGTCTTCCTGGGCCTGGATGTCGGGAAGAGCGCTCACCACGGACACGGACTCACCCCGGCCGGCAAGAAGGTCTTCGACAAGCAGCTGCCCAACACCGAACCGAAGCTGAGGCAGGTCTTCGACAAGCTCCGCGAGAAGTTCGGCACCGTCCAGGTCGTCGTGGACCAGCCGGCCTCGATCGGCGCTCTGCCGCTGACGGTGGCCCGCGACACAGGCTGCCAGGTCGCCTACCTGCCGGGCCTGTCGATGCGGCGGATCGCCGACCTCTACCCGGGCGAGGCGAACACCGACGCCCGCGACGCGGCCGTCATCGCGGACGCCGCCCGCACCATGCCGCACACCCTGCGCTCGCTTCAGCTGACCGACGAGATCACCGCCGAACTCACCGTCCTCGTCGGCTTCGACCAGGACCTGGCTGCCGAGGCCACCCGCACCAGCAACCGGATCCGGGGCCTGCTCACCCAGTTCCACCCGTCCCTGGAACGGGTCCTGGGCCCGCGTCTGGATCACCAGGCGGTCACCTGGCTGCTGGAACGCTACGGATCCCCGGCCGCACTGCGAAAGGCCGGACGCCGCAGGCTGGTTGAGATAATCCGGCCCAAGGCCCCGCGCATGGCGAAGCGGCTGATCGACGATGTCTTCGAGGCGCTCGACGAGCAGACCGTCGTGGTCCCGGGCACCGGCACCCTGGACGCCGTGATCCCGTCGCTGGCCCGCTCGCTCGGCGCCGTTCACGAACAAAGACGGGCGGCAGAAGCCCAGATCACAGCCCTGCTGGAGGACCACCCTCTTTCCAAGGTCCTGACGTCGCTGCCCGGCGTCGGCGTCAGGACCGCCGCCGCGCTGCTGGTCACCGTCGGCGACGGCACCAGCTTCCCCACCGCCGCCCACCTCGCCTCCTACGCCGGCCTCGCCCCGACCACGAAGTCCTCGGGGACCTCGATCCACGGCGAACACGCACCCAGAGGCAGCAACCGGCAGCTCAAACGCGCGATGTTCCTGTCCGCGTTCGCCGCCCTGCACGATCCCGCCTCCCGCACCTACTACGACAAATGCCGGGCCCGAGGAAAGACCCACACGCAAGCTCTTCTCCGCCTGGCCCGCCAGCGGATCAACGTCCTGTTCGCGATGCTCCGCGACGGCACCTTCTACGAACCCAAAACCCCACGCGTCGCTTGACGAAAGACATAGAGGCACCCCCCGTGAACAGCCGAACCGCCAGCACGGCCCGATTGACCATGATCGCCCCAGACGGATCATGCCAACGGCCAAGCACAAGGCCTCTCTCGCCATCACGCACCAACTCGTTAGGACGGGATGCCATGTCCGGACCTGCTCAGCGGCGCCCCAGGGCGTAGGTGTTCCAGAGTTCGCCGGCGAAGAAGCGGCCGAAGCGCGTGAGGGCCGCGGTGCCGTGCGGGCCCGTTGTACGGAACGTCGTGAGAAGGCGCGCGAGATCGGTGGCGCCGAGATGCGCCGTCCCCGTGCCCAGGAGGCCGGCGTCGGTCCCGCCCGGTTCATGGACGTGTCCGTGCAGGACGCGGAAGGTCAGTCTGGTGGTGTCGGTCCACAGGCGGACCGGGGCGCCGGGCGCCAGGTCCTTGCGGCCGGTGAAGGTGCGGGGGAGACCGTCGGCGTCGGTGAAGTGGAGCCGGTAGCGCATCGTGCGGCAACCGTCCGCGAACAGGCGGACGCTGCCGTGCAGGACGGGGCGGCGTCCTCCGAAGGAGGGGCTCTCGATCCAGCCGTCCGCGCGCGCCTCGTGGTCCGGTTCCTCCAGAAAGGCGTCCACGTCGTCGGCCGTGATGGTGAGCCGGAACGCGAACGGTTCGGTCCGGGACTCCTCGGCACCGGGCGCGTAGCGTCCCCGCAGTTCCTCCGTGAACTGCAGAGAGGTGCGGTGGGGATACGTGCGATGCGCGACTGCCGGTGGAGCGGCGGGACCGTGCTCCAGCAGGCGGGTGCACATACGGTCGGCCAGGGCCGCGATAGTGAGGGCCGGGTTGGGGCCCACCGGGCCGGGCATCGCAGCCCCGTCGGCGACGTACAGACCCGGGTGGCCGAAGACCTCGCCATACGGATCGCAGACCCCGGTGCCGGGGTGGCGGCCGATGGGGGCGCCGCCGAGGGGGTGCACGGTGAGGACGCGATGCCGGTGCCAGAGTGGATGGTCGGCATATCCGCCGCCGAGGGCGCCGGCGATCTGCCGCATGATGCCGCGCGTCCGCTCGAACTGGGCCGCGCTGCCGTCCCGTACCGTCCAGGTACTGTCCAAGCGGCCGCCGCGCATGCGCAGTTCGCCGTCCGGCACGTCTCGGCCCATCGCGAGCAGCGGCAGGGACGTACCGGTGAACGCGCCGTCCCCGAGGAGCTCGGCGAACGCGCCCGAGAGGCTGGGGTCCGGGGCGTGGGAGATCCGGTCGAGAAGCCTTCCGGTCAGGAAGCGGGCCGCCCGGGAGACTCCCTGCGGTGCGTGGGCGCCTTCGACGAGCCACTCCACGAACCCCGGATATCCGGCGTCCTGGATGTACCCTCCGCGTCCCGCGTCCGGTACGCCGTCCAGTTCGTCGGACAGCCGGATGGAGCTGGTGATGACCGGACCGCGGCTGGGCCGCATCGGCCGGGGCGTGGTGCCCTGCCTGGCCCGGAGCACGAATGCGAGGTGGTCGCCGTTCGTCGAGAACCGGCTGCCGATCGCCGGGCTCAGGCCGGGCAGGTTCCGGCGGGAACGCAGTAGCAGCGAGACCGTGTTGTAGGTGCCGGCGGCGAGGACGAGACGGTCGCAGCTGATGGTGTGGAGCGTTCGGGACTCCGATTTCTCTTCGTCGTCCGGTCCATGTCTGACGTGGTCGACCGCGTATCCGCCACGCGCGAGTGCCCGGACCGCGCGCACCTCGTGCCCGGTGCGCAGGTCCGCGCCGTGCCGCCGTGCCGCCGATAGGTAGGTGTGGTCGAGACTGTTTTTGGCTCCGTCGTTGCAGCCGAGGTTGCACTCGCCGCACAGCCGGCAGGTACGGCGGCCGACACCGTGCAGGTTGCCCCCGTCGATGTCGGCGAGCGGCAGTCCGGGCCCGGGGTCGGCGCCCGGTTCCGGGGCGAAGCTGATCGCGAGCGGCGGCCGTTCCGCCGTCAGGCCCAGCCGTTCGGCCGCTTCACGCAGTGCGTGCGCCCGGGGTGTGTCCGTGTAGCCGGGGCGGTCGAGCGGGTACGGGACCGGGCGGAGCATCCGCTCCACCTCGTCGTAGTGCGGGTCGAGTTCGGCGCGGCCGACGGGCCAGGCCTCGTAGCCGCCGCCGGGCAGCGGCTGTTCCTCGACGAACCAGCGCTCGTCCTTGCGCAGCAGCACGCTCGCGTAGATGAGCGATCCGCCGCCCAGTCCGCTGGCGACGACGGAGTCGAAGGCGCGGAAGCTCCACACGTCGAACAGGCCGTGCAGCCCTGCCTTCGGGTCCCAGAACGCGCGGCCGATCTCGGCCGGGGAACGGGCGAAGCCGCCGGGCGGGTAGGTGCGTCCGCGTTCCAGCAGGACCACCTGCTGCCCGGCCGCGGCCAGCCGGTACGCGGCCACGGAGCCGCCGAATCCCGAGCCGACGATGACGGTGTGGACGTGTTCGGCGTGCGACTGCGCCATCTCATATCGCCCTTCGGCGGAGGAAGTCGATGAGGTGCGGGAACACGTCCCGGTGCGCGTCGCGGCCGATGAACATGTCCACGTAGCCGTAGCGGGGGGCGACGAGCAGTTCGTAGCGGTCGGGGTCGGCGGTCGCCCGCGACATCTCCTCGTGCTCCTGTACGACGGAGTCCCCGAAGACGCGGTTGTGCTCTCCGGTCAGGAACAGCACCGGCGGGCCGCCCTTGGCCGCCGCCACGAGGTAGTCCTGCGGGAGACGTGCGTGACGCGGCTCGGCGGGGTCGTACTTCACGGCACGACCCGCTCGTACGATTTTGTCGATGTGCCGGTGGTAGCCCAGCCCGACGGGGCCGAGCAGGTCCGCGATGCGGTCGTGGGTGACCGGGTCGAGATTTTCGTGGCTGTAGAGCGCGGGCCAGCCGGTGCCCCACATGAAACTCACCATGTGGCAGGCCGCGTTGTCGCACTCCGGGTGCGCCAGTGAAACCAGGCGGGCGAACAACCCGCTCCGGCTGAACCAGGCCGCGTCGCCGCCGCGCGGGTCGAGCCGGGACAGCCCGAGAGCGCCCTCGATGAGCGCGGGACCGTACGCCAGCTTCCAGCGCGACCAGGCTGGTACGCGCATCAGCAGGCCGACCGCGTTGACGACGACGCTCGTGATGTCCCGTACGGCGCCGGCGTACAGGCTCATGAGGAAGGTCATCGACCCGAGACAGTGCGCCACGACGTGCACCCGCCGGTTGCCGGCGTGCCGGCGCAGTTCGGCCAGTGCGGCCGGGTAGTCGTACAGGGCGATGTCGTCGAGGGTGTGTGCGTGCGGTTCCGTGTTGTACGGGAAGCGGTTGCTCATCCGCAGGTCGAGCGTCCACACGTCCGCGAAACCGTTGTCGAGAAGGCAGGTCGCAAGATTCCGGTGCTCGGGCATGATGAACAGGTCGCTGGACGCGGTCAGTCCATGGACGAGGAGTACGACGTCGTCGCACTCCGCCCGGCGAAAACGGGTCAGTTGCAGACCGAGCCCGTCCTCCGTGGTGACGGGGTGGACGCTGACTTGGGCGTCGGGAACGCCGGTCGTGGTGTGACGGGGGACGGTGGCGCCCTCCTGGATCGGCATGATGGCCCCCTTGATCGGCCGGCCGGCCCGCGAGGGCGCCGACGGTCAGACAGAAGTTTCCCTAGCTGTTCAAGGCTCCTGGGCGCAGCTGCGTAACGTTCGAGTACGCCGTGGCCGCACTGAGGCGTTTTGGCCGGGATGGCGGGCCGGAGGACGTCCGGTGCCGCGTCCCACGCCCTGCCGCCGCCGTAACACCATGCGACGACCGCGGCGACGGCGACGGCGATTGCGGCACTCAAAGGTACGCTGATCGGAGGGACTTTGAAGCGACGAGTGACGGTGACGACTGCCTCTTGCTGACGGATCCTCCGTGCTGCTGCCGAGGCGTTGGAATCCGGTGCGGGCGCACGACACCGTCGCGCAGCCCGCCCAGGAGTCGGCTCAGCAGTAGTTCCAGGTGCCGCTGAACGTAGTTCTGGTTGTCCGAGGACATCCAGCCCTTGGTTTCGGTGCCCTTGATCCGGCCGTAGAACCACAGCACGCCCGAGTCCGGGTTTGTGGCTCCGCACCCCACGGAGAAAGTGGTGTCCTTGCTCACGGATTGGATGTTGCCGCCGACCGAGCCGATTCCGTCCTTGAGGTTGTACGTGGCCTTCAGCTTGGTCGTCAGGCTGGAGTTGTTCTCGACGATCGTGCCCCAGCAGGTCGCGGTGGACGCCGCCTGTGCCGTCGTCGCCCCAGGGAACCCGGACATGCCCTGAATGAGAGGGAAGACATGTTTGGAACATGATATTTCCTTCCTGGGCAACGATGGGCGGCCGACCGTCGGCGAACGTTGGATCTGCTGGTCGAGCGTGCCGCACCAGGGGAGGGTGTTCATGAGGAGCTCGGGACGCTCATTCCTGATCCTGTGGAAGTCATGCTCCGGCGGGCACCCGAAGCCCTGCACCGGGCCGTAGTGTCGCAACGCCGGCCGGCCAGGACTGGCTCGACCGACTCCCGGCAAGCATCGGGCAGTTCACTGGGACTGCCTCCGAGTCGCGACATCCGGAGGTCGGTCTCCGTGGCTGCACAAGCCGAACGTCCAGCCGGGGACGCCCCACCACCCATGCGGCAACCAGGGCTCCAGCAACTCCCGCTCGGCATTTAGCATTCAGTCTTGCCACGCTGGGCTCCCTACTTCTCCTCCTGCCGCATCGGTGCTTTCCTGCGACCGGGAGAGCATCCAAGCCGTGCTCCTTCGGCGTCTTGTAGAAAATCGAAGCGGCTGGTGAGTGGCTGGAATCGGTTTATGAGGTAGCGACGATTGCGTAGTCTGCGGCGTTGATGGCGATTCTTGAAATCGGCCGGGGCCGCTGGTCGCCGCACTTGGTTGGTGCTTGAAGCGAGTGAGGACGGTGGGGGGGCGAGGAGCACGTCTTGATCAGTCATGGGCAGGCTCGGTCCATGAGCGGTGACTGGCGGACAGACGTGATCGGGGCTGCTCTGCGGGGCGCAACCTCACGCACCTCGCTGGGGCCCTGGACCGTCACTTGGGCCTCGACCCGCCTTCGGGGGTGCACTGGACCCTCCCCGGGGTGGCTTCTTCGTTCGTATGACCCTGCCGGTGGCGGCGGACGTGGACCTACTGGAGGTTTCGGCGCGGAAATACGGGGTGCTGTGGACGCCGATGTCCCCGTTCTATCTGGACGGCGCTGGTGACCGCCAACTGCGCCTGTCCTGCAGTTACTTGAGCCCACAGTAGATCGACACCGGGGTGGAGCGCCTCGCCGAGTTCCTCAGGACGGAGACGAGGCCGTGACGCGAACGGGGCTCGCCCATTCGGCAGGGCCCGCCCATGGCATACGCCCGGCACTACTCGAGCTCGCCACCACCGCCCGCCCCACCGCACGGCTTGGCCACGTGAGGGTGTCGGTGGTGGACATGGGCGGTTCCTCTCACGGTGGGGGGAACGGCGGCGGGCTACTCCTGCGGCTGCTTGTGGAGGCGGAGGTTGTCCCGGTCGGTGAGGGAGATCTCCTTGCCGTGCGGGCACTGGGCCATGCGGCGGCCGTGCAGATGGAGGAACAGGGCCGATTCGATGAGCGTATGGGGCAGGTCGAGTGCGGCAGGATCCTCCAGCGCCGATGGGTTGAAACTTCGAACGCTGACTCAACGGCTCGGGAGCCTTGTGCGTTGTGGCCATGGTGCCTGTCACCTGATCGGCGCCCCCCTGAAAGACCTGACTGACCGACGGGCCGTTTGGAGCTGTCGAAGAGACGGTCGCGCAGGAGCGTCGGCGACTGCGATGTGCTGCTGGACGAAGCGGCAGTGCGGATCGGCGCTGGTGGACCGGGCTGAGGCGACCTGAGCGCGCATGAACCAGTGCACTGCGTCGGCGACTCGGGTGGGGCGACGCGCCGGAGTGCCGACAGCTGCCTCCGCCACCGGCATCACGGCGCTACGGGGTCGTCAGACTGTTGTGCGGGGCGCGGCCAGCGCGCCTGCTACCAGCGGCTCCAGCGGCGTGAGCCGGGCATCCGCCCCGTTGACCGCTGTAGCGATGTAGCCGTATGCGGCGAAGATGTCGGCGGCCTCCTGCTGCTCGGCGATGAACGCGTCGCGGCCTACTTCACTCTATGGGAGACCCGGGGTTCGATTCCCCGGGCGACCCGACAACAGCTTCCCCGTCCCTATCGAGGGACACCCTCCGGTCCGCCTTCTTCCTCAGCTCTCGGAACTGCTCCACCGCCGCCGCCCAGCGGGGCGTAAGGATTTGGTGTTCGGCCACGCTCTGGGCGATGTTCACTGTTTCGTGCACCTTGCTGGCCCGCTCGCATGTGTAGTCCTGCTGGGCGAGGCTGATCTCGTGGCTGCCGAGGGTTTTCCACTTGGTCGTGTCGTCTCCTGCCGCCTTGAGATCGTTCGTGATCTGACGGCGCGGATCCTGTAGCGAAGTCAATCCCGGGTGACCGTGCGCTCTCATGCACTTCGACCATCTTTGTACAGCGGCCCTGACGCTCCTGCTCTCTTCCGTCTTGGCGATAACCTGGTTCGCCAGGTCCTGAACTACGAAGTACAGCGCGTCCCATTTTTCACCGTAGAATTGTGAATTAGCCAGACGTACGCATCCGCTCTTGGGGATCTGCAGGACGGAGCCGCTGGGCGCGGTCACCTTGGTGTAACTAGTCCGTGATCCTGAAAGGTCCTTTTCCCACGCCCTTACTTTGCCCTTGCTCAGTCTTTGCACAATTCCCTTGTTGGGATCCGAAGGGACGCCTTGGCTATTTTTTTCGAAAGCTTCTCCCGTTATCCCGTAGCCGTCCGTGCGGGCCTGTTCCTCGGTTAGCAGGCCGTAGGGGTTCGCTGCCGCCAGGCGCTTGTTCTCCAAACCCGGGACCGGTCTGTAGACCTGGTGTCGCTCGCGCATGCAAGCGGCGATTTCCCGCTCCGTGGCGTTGTGGAATGCAAATGCCTCACTAGCGGTGAATTGCGTTACGCCGGCCATGGGCCTGGGTAGGGCCGGCCCGTGAGGACGCCCGTTCGCGCCACCGGTCCAGGCGCACCCGGTGCCACCCAGCAAGGCGGTGACTGCAATCGCGCACAGCCACCGCCTCCCGCGGCAGGGCCGTATCACACGCACCAGTCGTTGGAGTAGACGTGGTGGTACCACACGTAGCCTGTGAGGTCGTCGTTGGCATATCCCCGAGCAAGGACGTAGTTGGCACCCGTGTAGCTGAGCCCGTAGTAAATACGGACGTTGCAGTTGTTGCCGTGGTTGTACAGCGATACCACGTTCGCGAACTTGGTGTACTGCTGGAGGTTGGTGTTGTCGTCGTAAACCGGCCCCGGGGAGCCGGCCCCATTGGCGCCAACGTAGGCACACAGGGCCCCGGCCGGGCATTCGGAGTAGGCCGCGTTCGCCTGTCCCCCGGTAGCGAGCAGAGAAGCCCCGGCGAGCGCCACTGCCCCCGCTAGCGAAGCCAGTCTGAAGCGGAATTTCATGTATTCCCCCAACGCTAAGACGGAGAGAATTATTCGCCCTTGCAGCCTCGAAGGGAACGGCAAGTCTGACTAAATCACTCCATCATGGATGGAACCTGCGGGAATTTTGTCGACCTTCGGTGAGAATGTCAATATAGTGATTCGAGGTTGGCGCCTTTGTGACCAGTCCCTGTATCCCCGGAGTCGATGGTCTGGTTGACGCAGCAACGCGACCTGCGCCTATCAAGTGCCCGTGTCTCGTGGGTCACTGGCGCAGCAGTGGTATCTCCCATATTCGGCCACCGCAACGATCACAGGAAGGACGGGCCTGAACGGTCTAGCCCCGATCTTTCGCGCGCCCAGCAGACTGGAGGTCTTGATGTTGTAAGTGATCTTCGGTCGTAAGCTCGTTGCCGCCTGCCGGTGGAAGTCCGGTTCGGGTAGCTGCCAGGAGGCCCGGTAGCAGACTGGCGGCGTCGGGTGGAAACGCCCGCGTCGAAGCCCAGTGTCGAGCCCCTCATGCCCACCGCATCCAGCGCCGCGCGCCGGCCCGGGCTCAGTTTGTCGGCCCTGCGGCGGGCGTTACTGACTTCAGCTCGTCGGGGTGAATCTTCATCGGGATTCCTGCGTGGATACCCCCGCCTTGGGGCGGGGGAGGAGACGGTCTCCTGCGGAGCATGGCAGGGACAGCCGATGCGCCGCCAGGGCGGATCGGCGTTCACCGCCAACCAGCCGCAGGTAGGTGGTGGTCTGTTTGGCGTCAGGTCGGCGATAACCAGGCTGGCCGGGCCTACCGTCGGGCTGGCGGGATGTCAGGTCTGTGGAGCTGGCGTAAGACTGCTGGGCGTACCCACGTCCCTTGCCGTTGGTTCGGGGCAGCTGCTGTCTGAGAAGCAGAAAGCTCAACCCGCGAGGGAAGAATCTCCCTGCTTCAGCTGGGGGAGAAGTCAAGTGGCCGTTCCTGCCTGTCTGGCGGCCCGGATGTGCCGGCGGCCGCTGGTGCTGCACGAGCAGACGGTGCGCCTGGGTCTGGCCAACCGCAAGCTGACCGATTCGGCTACCAGGATCGCGGTCTCCTCGGAGCCGACGCTTGAGCTGCTGCCGGAGGCCTCCCGCAGCATCGCCGTGGTCACCGGGAACCCGGTTCGGCCGCAAGTGCTGTGCGGGCACGCCGAGAAGGCCATACAGGCGCTGGGCATGCCAAGGCTTCGAAGGTCGACGCCCTGGCGACATCCACGGCACGGGCGGGGGCTCATGGGGGGCGCGTGCCGGGTACCAGAGCTGGATCATGAGTTCCCCAGCCGGTCGGGAATCCTGCCAGGGATCGGCGCGCGTGCGGTCGACCAGGTGCAACGAGAGTGTGCCAAGCGGGTGCGGACCGGTTGGTGCGGGCAGGGTGAGCCGCACCGGAGACGACGAACTCCAAGGCCAGGTCGTTGAAGATCCGCGCGATCGCCGCCGACCCCTTGGGGTCCCGGTCGTAGGAGAAGAAGACCGGTGTCGGCGACATGACCCGCGCCTCGACACCGTCGGCGTCCATCTCGGCGAGCCGTGTCCCGGCGTCCCACAGATTGGGACAAGCCCAACACACGAGTCCTAGCTGACCTTGACGGAGACGCGGCACGGGCTGCTCGCGGTCCCCTTCCTCCTTCGGAAGGCGAAGGAGGAAGGGGACGGGATGGGGATGTCCTCGTACGGGGTAGTCGAGCGGGACGACGCGGGGCGGTCCGGCGCGCTGCTTGAGAGAGGGCCAACGTATGCAATTCGACAACGATGCTGCTTTGGACACGTCCGAGGTCGAGGACGGTCGAGGGGGTGCGCTGAGCGGGATCCCGGGCGGCGGGAAGACCGTCGGCGGAGGACTCGTCTGGCTCGTGGTGCTGGTCGCGTCCGTACTCTTGGGTGTCGACCCCGGCATCTTCAGCTCTGGCAGCAGCGACACGTCCTCGTCCGGCGAGTCGGCCGCGGACCTCGCGGCGAACTGCCGGACCGGTGCCGACGCCAACCGCAAGGAGGAGTGCCGGATCGTCGCCGTGGTCGACAGCGTGCAAGCATTTTGGAAGCAGACGGAGACAGCCGCCGGCAAGCCCTATCAGCAGGCCCCGACGTTCCTCTTCACGGGCAGTGTGAACACCGGTTGCGGGAGGGCGACGTCCGACGTCGGCCCCTTCTACTGCTCAGCCGATGACAAGGTCTATCTCGACCTCGGCTTCTTCAACGACCTGAGCAGCAAGTTCGGCGCCAAGGGCGGCCCGTTCGCCGAGGCCTACGTCATCGCGCACGAATACGGCCACCACTTCCAGGACCTCAGCGGAACGATCTCCCGCGGCAGTGGAAAGGGCCAGAACAGCGGCTCGGTGAAACTCGAGTTGCAGGCGGACTGCTACGCCGGAGTGTGGGCTCACCACGCGACCACCACCCCCGATCCCAAGAGCGGTAAGCCACTAATCACCGACTTGACGAAGGACGACATCAACCGCGGGCTGGATGCGGCCGCCGCCGTCGGTGACGACCGTATCCAGCAGCGCTACCAGGGCAAGGTCACACCCGACACCTGGACCCACGGCTCCGCGAGCCAGCGCCAGCAATGGTTCTCCACCGGCTACAGCTCCGGCCGCGTTGCCGCCTGCAACACGTTCAGCTGACCGGGCTGACAACCACGGGACGGCGCCCGGCTGTTGGGCCCCTCTGGTGGGCAGATTGCGTATGACCTCGCGCCACAATCGGTGGTTAGCGGCCGACGCCAAGTGGGGGTGCTGCCTCGACAGGCAGTGCGGCACCTGCTGGCCGGGCATGCGCTTCGCGCAGATGTGCGGCGACGGGCGGCGCGAGGCCATCGCCTCCCTCGACCAGGTCGACGGGGAATCCGAGTGGGCGCATCTCGCCTGGGAGGTCACCAGCGAGCACCGCAACCACCCGGGCATGTGGGTGAAGTCCCGGAAGTGCGCCGACTGCACCGACCGCCTGGACCTGGTCGTCGAGCCCGAGCCGCACTGGCCGGAGAACGGCAGTCGTCCCCGATGGGCCCTGGACGACACGGCACTGGATCGCATCAAAAGTTATCGATTTACCTGATAGTGAAGGAAGGGTGCATAGCGCTAAACTCCCGCAACCTACAACGTGGGGAGGGCCCGAGCATGCGGCGGTGGGCCGAGTTTGTTCTGAGGCATCGCAAGGCGGTAGTGGGGTTCTGGGGACTGGTGCTCGTCGCCGGCATCCTCCTGGCCGGCCGGACGACGAACCGGCTGACGATCGACTTCTCCCTGCCCGGTCAGCCCGGCACGGTGACGGCCCACCGCATCGAGCGCGCCTTCGGCAGCGGCGGTGACACGAACCCCTATCTGGTCTCGGTCACATTCCCCGCGGGGCAGACGGTCACCGGTCACGAGCAGGACGTCGGGCGGGCGTTCGCAGCCGCCGGGACAGCCGTCCCGGGCCTACGGGTGATCGACGAGGCGAACACCGGGGACAAGGCGTTCCGGACGAAGGACGACCGCACGGCCTACGCCCTGGTGTTCTACCGCTTCAACCCGTCACCCAGCCAGAAGCTGCTCACCGATCCGATCCGGTCGGCGGCGCGGCACGCCGTGCCGGCGGGGTCTGCGGTCGGCGTGACGGGGGAGGACGTGCTGGCCTCCGGTGGCAACAACGGGGGTGGGCCGGGCGTGCTCGGGGAGACACTTCTCGGCGCCGTCGGCGCTCTGGCCGTACTCGCCTTCGTGTTCGCATCCTTCTTGGCCCTGCTGCCGCTGGTGGTGGCCGCGGTGTCGATCCTCGCGACCTTTGTGATGCTGTTGCCGCTCACCTATGCGACTGATGTGTCGTTCATCGTGCAGTTCCTGGTCGCCCTCATCGGCCTGGGCGTGGCGATCGACTACTCGCTGCTGTTCGTCACACGCTGGCGTGAGGAGCGCGACCACGGCCGGGACAATCACGATGCGGTCGTCGTCGCGATGGAACGCGCCGGGCACGCCGTGCTGTTCAGCGGCGTCACCGTCGCGATCGGTCTGCTGGCGCTGGTGGTCCTGCCGGTCCCGTTCATGCGGAGCATGGGCTACGGCGGGGCCCTCATCCCCCTGGCGAGCGTGCTGACGACGCTCACGCTCACCCCGGCGATCCTGGGCGGCATCGGACCGAGAGTCGACTGGCCGAAGATCCGGCACGAGAACCGGGCCAGCCGCTTCTGGAGCCGGTGGACCACTGCTGTGGTACGACGCCGCTGGATCGCCGCCGCCACCGCGCTGGCCGCACTCTTCGCTCTGACCGGAGTCTTCCTCGGCATCAAGATCGGTCTCGCCTCGTCCGAGTCACTGGCCAAGAGCGGCCCGGCCTACGAGACCCTGCAGACGCTGGAGCGCGGCGGTGTGCCGACTGGCGCCCTGACCCCCATGGAGGTCCTGGTCCGCACCGACCGGGCCCGCACGGCCGCCGACAAGCTCGCCGGCATCGACGGTGTCAGCAGCGTGTTCGTGCCGTCCGGACCGGCCGGCAACCGCGCCGGGCAGAGCATCGTCGTGGTCGTCCCCGACCACGAGACCGTGAACTCCAAGAGCGTCGGCGTGGTCAAACGGGTCAAGACCGCCGCGGACGGTCTGCCCGGCGTCCTCGGTGTCGCGGGCATCGGCGCGGCACAGATCGACTTCATGCATGCCGTCTACGGCAACTTCCCGCTTATGCTCACCATCATCGCCCTGCTGACGTACGTCCTGCTGGTGCGCGCATTCCGCTCCCTGCTGCTGCCGCTCAAAGCGGTCCTGCTGAACCTGCTCTCCCTTGCGGCGACCCTCGGCCTGATGGTGATCTTCTGGCAGGACGGGCACGGCTCCGACGCGATCTTCGGCATCGCGGCCACCGGCGCGGTCACCTTCTGGATCCCGCTGATGGTCTTCGCGTTTTTGTTCGGACTGTCCATGGACTACGAGGTGTTCATCCTCTCCCGCATCCGAGAGGAGTACGACACCGGCCGCTCCACCGACGCCGCCGTGATCGAGGGCCTGGGCCGCACCGGCCGGCTGGTCACCAGCGCCGCGCTGATCCTCTTCCTCGCCTTCGCCGCGCTCGCCTCCGGCCCGGGTACCGATCTGAAGACGCTGGCGACGGGCCTTGGTATCGGCATCCTCCTGGATGCGACCATCGTGCGGATGTTGCTGGTTCCGTCGCTCGTTTCGCTGTTCGGCCCGTGGAACTGGTATCTGCCCGGCTGGGCGGCCCGCCTGCTGCGGGTGGCGCCGTCGTATGCGCACCCGGAGTCGGTGACGCCCGCGGCGCAGCGGCGCACGAGCTGACCTCGGCGGAGCAGACGGCCGCCGTGCCGCGGATCCTTCAGGTGTCCCGGTCGGTGGCCTGCTCGTCACTGCACGCCTCGGCCTTGGCGGAGGGCCACTGCACCAACGAGATCATCCCCGTCACCCGGCGGATCAGGTAGAAGGCCAATGGCAGTTCGGCGAACACGGCCAGTGCCGCCGACTGCCAGATCTCCGGGGTACCGAAGGCGAGAGACACGTCGAACCACGCGTCGCAGATCAACAGCAGGGCCGTTGCGAGCGCCGCCACGATGACGGCGCGGTGCCGCAGCCACCCGAGAAGCGCGGTGGACGCCATCGCGACCACGAGCAGGACGTCGAACCCCACCCAGGTGACGCTCCAGTGATGGACCTGGTATCCGGAGGGCAGCGTCGCCGCCAGCAGCACGGTCCAGGGGACGAGAGCGACGGCGCAGACGGTCAGCAGTTCCAGGGTGTGCCGCCGGTGCCGGCGTGCCCGGTCAAGCAGATCGCTGTCCACAGTCGGTGCGGCGGCCCGTATGAGGTTGCCGGTCAGTGTGTCGCTCATGCCGCCCGTTCCGTTCTCGTCTGTTCCTGAAAGACGCCGCTCGGGGCTGCTGTGGCAGGCGTCCATTGGTGGAACAGCGGCACTGCCGGATTAATGCCCGCCGTGAGGACGGCAGGGGCTGGTCAGTGCAGGCGCGGAACTGTCACGACCGCGTGTCGCGTCGTACCCGCAGGACCTCGACGGTCAGGCCCAGCTCAACCGCCACGTACGCGTCACCCGCCGTCGGCCCATTCCGCCCGTCCTTCGGCGCCACCGTCAGGTACACGGCAGCCGGCGCTGCCAGGGGCGCACCCAGGCGCTGGGACAGCGCCGTCGGGCCGTCCGAGAGGCGCACCGCCAACGCCCGCGGCCTGGACGGCGCCCGATGAAGCCGACGCCCTCGGTATCCTCCGTGTCCGCGTGCCGGACCTTCTTCCGGGACGAGGACCGCCCCGCCGGGTACGGCGGCGAAGCGCGGTGGTCGGGTTCTCCAGGTCCTTCGAGTCGTGGGCGGTCAGGTGATGTTGCCGGTCAGCCGGCCGGGCGGGCCAGCGTGGCGAGGCGACAGGAGGCCGTGGCGAGTTCGTCTCTACAGGGCCAGGTGGCTGATATCCGCAAGTGCAGACGGCGGCCGCCTGGGGTGAGGCGTGCGGCGACGTGCAGCAACCGGTAACGGAGCTTCTTCGGCTCGGCAGCCATCGTGAGCGGCAGGCTGCCCGCGCTCAGGTGCCGTCATCCACGATTGAACGCGGGCCGGTGTTCACTGTTCACTTGAACCTTCAAGTGTTGTGTTTTAGAGTGACGTCAAGAGACGAGCCGGGGGATGTTGGCAGCATAAGCGACCTGAAGAACGCTACTCGCTGCCGCACCTGAGCGAGGCCGTGCCACCAAATGCGTTCATCTGTACGCCGCGTGGGCCAACAAGGCGGCGGCCTCGACGTCGAGAGCAACTCAGGCTCGCGTTCCATCGCGAGCACGTCCGTTCCATATAGGGGAATAATGCGTATCGCTTTCACCGGGAACCCGATGACCGGTCATCTCCTGCCGATGATGCCGTTGCTCGACGCCGCTCGCGCCGCCGGGCATGAAGCAGTTGTCGTCACAGCGCAAGAGATGGAGCCTCGACTGGCTCCGGCCACTGTCTGGCCGGCCGGCCCAGGAGTGACCACGAATGTCGAGGAAACTCTGCGTCGCACGGGCTTCCACCCGGCGCACCCGGGCCCCGGAACGATCGAGTACTTCGCCGGGGTGCGTGTCGATCTGGCTGTCGAAGAGACTGTGGATCAGCTGACCAAACTGGAACCGGACCTTCTGGTGACCGAGGAGCTCGACTATCTCGGTCCGCTCGCCGCGACGATGCTGAAGATACCGTGGGTCGAACACAGGGTAGGCGCACCGCTGCCAGAGGACTTCACGGCTGCGTTGCGCGATCGTTCGGCGAAAAATTTCACTGCGCGCTCACTGCGCCCGTCAGAACGCATCGCCCTGGTCGATGCCTACCCTGATTTCCTGCTCAGCCCGGATGAACGCCGTGCTGCCGACCGAATTTCCTTACGGCCAATGCTGAATGAGCACGGCGAAGGAATGGCAGTGTCCCTCCCCGAGCGATCCTCCCGGCCGCGCGCGCTGGTCACACTCGGCACGACGGTGGATGACAAGGACGCGCTCGCGACCATGGTGTCCGCCGTGGACGCCGCCGGGTTCGATGTGCTGGCCACCGCGGACGCGGACGACCTGCCTGCCGCATCCGGTGTGCAGGGCGTGCACGCCCTCGGCTTCGTGCCTCTCGCGAAGCTGCTTCCCGAAGTAGACCTCGTGGTGTCCGCCGGTGGCACCGGCACGGTTTTGGCTTCGCTCACTGCGGGCCTGCCACTTGTTCTCCGGCCCTTTTTTGCCGACCATCCGTGGAACGCCGCGCGAGTTGCAGCTCAGGGGGCCGCAATTGTCATCGACGACCCGGCCGACGCCGGCGAAGCGGCACGCCGCATCGTGAACTCAGACGCCCACCGAACGGCAGCCACCACCGCCGCAAGGGCGATCAGCACGATGAACTCTCCAGAGCACGCCATCGAGCAGCTCGTCGGCCAGCTGCACAAGGGGTGACCGTCGGCAGGATTTCGCTGGGGAGACGGCTGCAGAGCCGAAACCGTAGCTGGTGCGTCGACAGCTCACCCGCCTCGAAGCCCGCCAACAGCGGCAGGGCGGACAGGGCACCTTCCGCCTGTCTGCCACCGACCTCGGCACCGCCGTCCGCAACGAGGTCAGCTGAACTCCCACCGCCGCACCGGCAGGCCAACGGCATGGCCGCCGGCGCCGTGAACGTTCGTGGTCATGGCAGGTAGCTGCCCTTCGAAGTCGGTCACGTCACCCAGGGCAGACAGAACCTGATGGCGAAGTTCCTCGTGGGCCGGACCATGGACCTGCGAGGCGGTCGCAGAGTCGGAGACGAGGCCCTGGCCGTGGCTGTCCGGGACGATGTCATGGCGTCATTCCGGACTCGGGGTGCCATTGTGTCGGATGCTGGTTGCCGGTGTGCGTGAGTCGGTAGCGGCCGGGGGAGATGCCGTGCGCGCGTTTGAAGGCGCTGGCGAAGGCGTATCGCGAGCCGTACCCGACGTGCTGTGCGATGGACTCGAGGGACGCGTCGCTTTCTTTGAGCAGGCGGGCGGCGACACTCAGTCGCCACCAGGTCAGATAGGTCAGGGGCGGCTCTCCCACCAGAGCCGTGAATCGGCGTGCGAAGGCTGCACGGGACAGGCGGGCCTGCCTGCCCAGTTCCTCGACGGTCCAGGCACGGGCCGGAGCCTCGTGCATGGCGCTGAGAGCGGCGCTGACCGCGGGGTCGGCCAGCGCTGCGGACCAGCCGGGCGCGCCGCGGTCAGCCTCGTCCCCAAGCCAGGCCCGAAGTATGTAGACCAGCAGGAGGTCGAGGAGCGTGGACAGGGCGGAGATGGACCCCTGTTGCGGGTTCTCCAGTTCGTTGCCCAGCAGGGAGATGGCGGAGTGCAGCGCGGGATGACGCCCGAACTCTGAGCGCAGGTGGATGACGTCCGGCAGGGCGGACAGGAGGGGGTGGGACCGCGTCCGATCGAGCCGGTAGGCCCCGCACAGCAGGGAGGTGGGCCCGTCGAAGTCCGTGTCGGTGCGGCCGGGGTCCTCCAGCGTGTGCTGTGTGCCGTGCGGGGTGAGCACCACGTCACCGGTGTCCAGGGTCAAGGGCAGGCCGTCGGGCGTCAGCAGTCTGCACGATCCGCTCAGCACGATGTGGAATCCCGCTCCGGCGAACGCTGCGAAGGGAGTACGCCACGTGCCCGCGCGGTCCTCCCGGTTGGCGAAGGGGCGGCCCGAGCGGAGGGATGTGATGACGTCACTGAGCACGTCCACATCCGCCCAGGCATGCGGTCGACGGGGAGTTAGGTTTGCAGAAGTGTTCATGGTCTCGTTCGCCGGAAGCGGTGGAAGCGGTGGCGGGGCGGATGTGCGAGGGCCGACGGCTGCTCGGGTCAGCCCTGGGCCGACCGCGCGGTCAGGGGGCCCACTGTTTGATGGCGAAGTCCCTTCCTTCCCGGACGATTTCGGCCGCTCCGGCACCGCCCAGGTGGGCTGGAACAACGAGCGCGTTGGTGTCCGCGGCTTCTTCCAGCACGCGCCGGCGACTCCTGGCGGCCTGGTGCTGGTCTTCGCTCAGGCAGGTGTCGTGGTCGGGCGTGAGGAACTGCAGTGGCGTGTGGACGAGGTCTCCGACGAAGAAGGCACGGTCCGTGCCGGAGTGCAGCTTGAGCACCGTGGAACCGGGAGTGTGTCCAGGAGCGAGGTGCAGCGAGAGACCGGCGGCGACGGAGTGCTCGGCGCCTTCCCACAACAATGCCTGGCCGGCTCGGTGGACGGGCAGCACGCTGTCGTTGAAGCCCGCCATGCTGTCGGCGGGGTCGGCGAAGTCCGAGATGTGGGGGAGGCCGTTGGCGGGGTTCCAGTAGTCGAAATCCGCCTTGTGCATCAGATACCGGGCGTTGGGGAAGGTCGGCACCCACTCCCCGTTCTCCCACCGGGTGTTCCACCCGACGTGGTCGGTGTGCAGATGGGTGTTGACGACCGTGTCCACCTCGTCGGGTTGTACGCCGATCGCGGCGAGCTGGTGCAGGAAGTCGCCGTCGCGATTGGCCAGCAGGCCGTGCACGCGTGGCTTGTCGTTGCCCAGTCCTGTGTCCACCAGAATCGTGCGACCCTGCCCCCGTATCACCCAGGTCTGCATGTGCGCCTGGTAGTCGCCGGTCTCGGCGTCCCAGAAGTGCGGGTCCAGCCAGGCTCGGTTCTCTTGCCAGAGGCTTGCGGGAACAGAGGGGAAGAGCACGCTGACCGGTGCGAAAGCACCGTGCCACTCCGTGACGCGGGCGATCTCGAAATCCCCTAGCGTGAAGGTCTGCATGGTCCGACCGTAAGAGCCGGTCAGTGAGACGCACAATAATCAGAAGTACCTCAGGTATGCGTGATCGTCTCACCTTCGCGAGCAGGATGCGGTGCAGCTGGTCGAAGACCTCGGCCTGTTGCCGCCGCTCCAGGCGGCGTCGGCAAGTCCGTCCGGAGCCGGACCCCAGCTCCAGGGGCAGGAGTTGCCGGGCTATGTCGTTGTGGAGGACGCCACCGGCCTCGGTTGGGCGACCGCTCGGGCCGAGGCCGGCAGCAACAGCTCGACCTGTGCCCACAAGTCGTCGTCCCCGATCCAGGGCCGGGTACTCACACCACTACGAACGGCCGACTCGTCCACCCAGTCACGCTCAGCAAGATCGTGTTACGAGCCCATAAGCTGCTTGTTTCTCTGCCGGGAGAGTTGGTCGCCGCGGATCGAGGAGCCCGAGCTCCGGAGCCGAGCCCCGGATGGGCGGCGAGGTGGTCGGCGGTCGGGGCCTTCGGCCGTAGCAAGGTGACCAGACACCGACGGCGGGGTCGTACGAATGCGAGCCGGGGATCCGAACCCTGCAGGTGACACACAGATGGCGCAGGTGTGATTCAGTTGCGTCTGGTGTGACGTGTCCGGGGCACGTGATCGTCTACTTCCGCTGTGCGCGGGAGTTCTCGTTGTCCGCTGTTCCGCTCGGTGGGCGCTCGATACGGGCGAGCACCTTGCCGGTGATCTGGTTCAGCGTCCTCAGTTCTTCCGGGGTCAGGGCGTCGACGAACAGGTCGAGCACGCGGCCGACGTGTCCAGGAGCCGCCTTCGCCAGGTACGCGAAACCGGTCTCGGTCAAGATGGCCTGCGTGTACCGCCCATTGCGCGGATCGGGTTCGCGACGCACGAAGGCACGCTTCTCCAGGCGGCCGATCATGTGGGACAACCGGGAGAGCTCTGTATTGGCCAGGACCGCCAGCTCGCTCATCCGCATACGGTACTCGGGCTGGTCGGACAGGTGGGCCAACACGTAGTACTCGATGAAACTGAGCTTCGCGTCCTGCTGGAGCTGCGACTCCAGAGCGGCGGGCAGCGTATGGAGGAGCTTCATGAACCCGCGCCACGCCGCGAGCTGTTCACCGCTGAGCCACCGTGGCTCGGACACGTTCGACCCTCCTGAGGCAGGCATGTGCGCATTGTACTGACACCCCCCTCTCCTCGCTTGAAGGTTCAAGTTTGGGGGTCGACAAGGCCACCCGCTAACGCATCGTCGTCCACAACGGGGAAGAACTCGTTGCCGGCATCCGGCATTGAACCGGATGTCCCGAAGGAGTATTCCGTGCCCCTTCTTCCCAGCGGCGCGAGCCTCTGGGAGATGGCAGGCCCCGCCCGTCGGCCGGGTGCCCCCCTCTTGCACACCCCGGCCGTCCTGCCAATGCGCCCCGACGGACCACTGTCGAGCACGGCGTGCCGCTTTTCGTGACGCTCGGGGTGCCATCGTCACCCTCGGAACCGCATCCGTGTGCCTGCGGTCTTCTGCCGCTGTCGCCTTCGTCAACTTGCTGGCCGGCGCGGCTCGGAGTCGTTCGCGTCTCCCGATGCGGAGATGCGTGAAGCGTAGCGGCGTCGCCATGAACTTGACTTGAATCTTCACGTAAGGCCGTCTACTGTCACACTTGAACATTCAAGCGTGAGTGGGTCCGGATCGGAAGGACTATCCATGAGCAACCTGAAGCTTGCCATCATCCTCGGCAGCACCCGCCCCGGCCGCAACGGCGAAGCCGTGGCGAACTGGGTGCTGGCCAAGGCCAAGGAACGGACTGACGCCGACTACGAGCTGATCGACCTGCTGGACTACCCGCTGCCGCTCCTGGACGAGGCCGTGCCGGCGAGCCGTGGCGTGTACGCGAGTGAGCACACGAAGGCTTGGGCCGCCAAGATCAAGGAGTACGACGGTTACATCTTCGTCACCCCGGAGTACAACCACTCCACCTCGGCGGCGCTGAAGAACGCCATCGACTACGTCTACACCGAGTGGAACAACAAGGCCGCCGCCTTCGTCTCCTACGGCTCACTCGGCGGTACCCGGGCGATCGAGCACCTGCGGGCGATCTCGAGCGAGCTGCAGCTGGCCCACGTGCGCCAGCAGCTGTCGTTTTCGTTGCTGACCGACTTCGAGAACTTCGCGGTGTTCAATCCCTCTGCGGCACACGACAAGGCTGCTTCTGTCCTGTTCGACCAGCTCGAGTCCTGGGCCGGCGCTCTCAAGTCCGTGCGAAGCTGATCATTGATGAAGCTCTACGGACTCGAAGAGCACTTCGTCACCGCCGACGTGGTCGAGGCGTGGAAGCGGCACGACCCTCAGCTGGCCGAGCCCATGATGAAGTGGGCCATCGCCAGTGACATCACGCCGACGCTGTTGGACATCGGCGACGGACGCGTTGCCGCCATGGATGACGCCGGGATCGACACGGCGGTGCTGTCCCTCACGACGCCGGGTTTGCAGAACCTCGACGCGGCGGAGGCTGTCACCCTGCAGGTGTCCACGAACGACGAGATCGCCCACGCCGTGCGCCACCACCCCGGGCGTTTCCAGGGGTTCGCGACACTCGCCACCTCCGCGCCGTCGGCCGCAGCCGACGAACTGCGGCGCGCGGTCACCGAGCTCGGACTCAACGGCACGCTGGTCAACGCCAACTCCCGCGGCCGCGCCCTGGACGCTCCCGAATTCTGGGACATCTACGAGGCCGCCGAGGACCTGCGGGCACCGGTATACCTGCACCCGAGTGTTCCGTTCCCGGTCGTCAACGAGGCCTACTACAGCGGCTTCGGCGAGCCCGTGAACAGCATGCTGGCCACTGGCGCGTTCGGCTGGCACTACGACGCCGGGCTGACCGTGCTCCGGATGATCATCGCCGGCGTCTTGGACCGATTCCCCGAGCTGCAGTTGATCTTGGGGCACTGGGGGGAGGTCGTGCTGTTCTACCTCGACCGAATCGCGGCCATGGACAGCCTCACGGCGCTCCGGCGCCCGATCGCCGAGTACTTCCGCACGAACATCTTCATCACTCCGGGCGGCATCTCCAGCCACAAGTACCTGCGGTGGACCCTGGAAGGACGGCGCGAGCCACTGGGAGATGGAAGGCCCCGCCCATCGTCCCGGCGCTCCCGTTATGCACAGTCCCGCCGTGCTGCCGATGCGCCCCGACGAACCTGGTGAACCCCTCATCGTGTCCGGGACCGTGCGCACCACCACCGGCGTCCCGCTGCCCGGCGCAGCCCTCGAGATCTGGCAGATCGATGCCAACAACGTCTATTCCGGCATGGACACCAGCGACTTCGAGCCACTGAACATCCCCAACGACTCCACCGGCATCCCCGCGGACAACCTCCGCGCCAGGATCATCACCGATCCCGATGGCCGTTACGAGTTCCGCACGGTAATGCCCGGTACCGAAACATTCGGACTGGCCACGGACAGCCCGCTCGCCAGGCTGACCCGGGCGTTGCAGCTCGAGGGAGTGCGCCCGCTGCACATCCACGCGATTGTCTCCGCCGACGGATGCCTGCCACTGACCACGCAGATCTACTTCGATGGCGACCCGCTGGTCGAGAGCACCATCGAAGGCGCCGTGCCCGCTGAGGCGGTCAGGACGACCACGCTCCACCACGACCATCACGCCCACGGGCTCGATCAGCCGTATCGCACCCTCACCTACGACTTCGTCCTGCGCCTCGCGCTTGAAGGATAGTCACCTTTTGACTACGTACCGAACTGTCTCGCTCAAAACGACGTTCCTACCCGCGACAACCTGATGAGGTCAATCATGCCTACTGCTGCGGATCCCGCGGCTGTGTACGACCGGTTCATGAGCGAGCAGGCTCCCGCCAGTCGCGATCAGCGTCGCTGGGCTCCGGCCGATGGCCCGATGCCAGCGCTCTACCTCAGCCATGGCTCTCCGGCGCTGTTCGAGGACGCGGTGTGGATGAGCGAGCTGTTCGGGTGGTCCCAGGCGCTGCCCAAACCGACGGCGATCCTGATCGTCAGCGCGCACTGGGAATCGGCGCCGCTCAGTCTGTCGGCTTCAGCCCCGAGCACGCCGTTGGTGTACGACTTCGGCGGCTTCGCCGAGCGGTATTTCCAGATGGCTTACGAAACACCGGATGCCAGTGCACTGGCCGCCCGGGTCGCGGCCTTGATGTCGGACAACGAACCAGTCCACCAGCACGCCAGCCGAGGCCTGGACCATGGCGCGTGGGTGCCTTTGAAGACCATGTATCCCTACGCCGATGTTCCGGGACTACAGATGTCCTTGCCCACTTACGACCCTGCCCGGCTGATGGACATCGGACGTCGGCTGCGGAGCCTGCGCGAAGAAGGTGTGCTCCTGGTCGGGTCGGGTTACATGACGCACGGGGTTCCCTTTCTCACCCGGGAACAGTTCATGCACAACGTGGTGCCGACATGGTCCTCCGATTTCGACGCCTGGGCTGCCGACGCACTCGCACGCGGTGACGTCGAGACCTTGGCGAACTACCGCAGGCTCGCCCCCGGAGTGCGCTTCGCGCACCCCACTGTTGAGCACTACTTGCCACTGTTCGTCACCCTCGGGGCCTCCACTGACACCGAAATGACTGTCCAGACCACGGTCGAAGGCTACCGGTTCGGGCTGTCCAAGCGATCGTTCCAAGTTGCTTGACCCGAACTGGCCGACAGCCTGACGGAAGGCCCCTACATGGGGCGGATTCAAGGGGTCGCCGCAGCATGCGGTGAGTTGATCAAGCGCCTGATCGTGCACCGCCGCCCACGGCTTCGCACCGTCCTCGTTGGTCCGGTACGAAGCCGTGGGCGGCCATTGGGTCCCACACCGGCCGTACAGCGGTCTGCCGGAGGCTGCCCAAGTCACTCCAACCATCGGGCGTGTCCCATTGCCGGGCCCGGAGGTACGGCGCCGGCTGAGCGAGGACTTGGGTCTGTCAGGGGCGCAGGCGGCGCGGGCGGCCGCCGTGAGCGCGTCGACGCTGAGAGGTCGTCTCATTTGGCGAGTCTGCGGTAGCAGATCAGGGTGCAGGCGATGCTGGTGAAGGCCAGGAAGTGCTCGGCTTTGCGTTCGTAGCGGCGGTGCAGTCGACGGCAGCCTGCAAGCCAGGCCATGGTGCGTTCGATCGTCCAGCGGTGCCGGCCGAGCCGCTGGGAAGACTCGATGCCTTTGCGGGCGATCCGGTGGGTGATTCCGCGTAAGCGGAGCCAACGTCGCAGGCGGTCGTAGTCGTAGCTGGGTTCATTGAGCACGGTGCATCGTGAAAGCTGCACGTCAGATGGCCTGGTATGCGTAGGTGCCGGGAGGCTCGGACAGGTCCGGGGCGGCAGTCCGCCGACAAGGTCGTCCGTCAGCGGTCGGCTTCCTGGTTCGTCAGCACCAGCAGGGCCCGCGCCAGCGCAGTCGCCAACCTCGGATCCGTGCGGACCTTGCCGAGGACACGCCAGTTCTTGAGATGGGCGAAGCCGTGCTCGACCGGGGCCCGCACTGCGGCCAATGCCTTGTTGGACAGTTTCTGACCAGGGGCCGATTTCGGGCGGCCGTGTAGCCGGTGATCACTGTCGGGTCGGCGTCAGGAGGACCGACCGTCGTCGAGGCCGACGAACCCCAGGTCGGCGATCGCGCCGAGACCGGCCGCCCGCAGGTGAACGGTGAGTTTGTCGTGCCGGCAGGGGGTGATCTCCGACGCGCGTCCAGGCCGCGCCGCGGAGACCCAGCCCGCTCGAGGGCCGCAACACGCCCCGCGCGGGATTGGTCTCCACGGCGAATGTGGACCTACGGCCGGGGGCCGTAGGTCACGCGGCAGGGCTCGCGGTCAGGCCGTGATGGTGTCCGACAGCCCCAGGTCCCAGACGGCCAGGCCGTGGACGCCCTCGTTCGCGGCGAGCGTGCGCCGGGCGGCAAACGAGCGCGTGTCCGACCACCACAGCACGGTGCCGTCGCCGAGGATGGCCGTCCACTCTCCCGCGGTGGTGTCGTAGCGGGCCGTGGCGCCGTTCTCGCTGACCGTGTCGCGGGCCTGCTTGTCGCCGACCTGCTTGACATCGCCGTTGGGTGACCAGGCGTAGCCGTAACCGGCTACCCCCAGGTCGACCTTGTTAGCCGGCACCTTGCTGAGCAGCAGGTCGAGTCCCCGCTTCTGCCAGGACAGCTCACCGACCGGCCCGGGGCCGGAGTCGCCGAAGCCGTGCTCGTCGTACGCCATGAGCGCCACGGTGTCGACGGCCTTGCCCAGAGCGGTCAGGTCGTAGCCGTTCTGTGCGAACTCGTTGAGCGAGGTGAAGGTGGTGACATCGATGCCAACCGTCTTCCCGGCTGGCAGCGCCTTCTTCAGCGCCGTGGCGAACTGCGTCAGCCCCGCGGTGTCGCGCGCCTGGAGGGACTCCAGGTCGATGGTGACCGCGTCCCACCCCTGCGCACCGACCGCGCTGCTCAGCGTGGAGACGACCGCGTTGATGTTGGCAGTGCTGGACAGCATCCGGTTGGCCGCGGCCTCGTCGAAGTCCCCCAGGGACTCGCTGAAGTTGCCGATCAGCAGGTCGGCTTTCAGACCGAGGGAGTGAGCGCGGGCGAGCTGCGCGCGGGCGTCGGAGCTCGGCGAAGTCACCTTCGTACCTTGGGAATTCATGTTAACGCCGTCCACGCCGACACGGCTGAGGGCGGCGGCGCTCGCGTCGATCAGCGAGGTGGCGTCGCCCTCCTCCTGGTAGGCGGTCACCGGCAGCGATGTGGCCCCCGATGCGAGAAGGGCCCCCACCACGCCTGTACCGACGGCCAGCAGCCCGGCGGCAACGACCGCCCCTATGTGCCTCTTCACTAACATGGTTCTCCTCACGTTGTGCGCCACGGCGGATAGCAGGGGGGAGGATGGCCATTCCTCGGTCAGGTAAAAACCGACCGCAGCCAGGTCGGCGAGAACCGCGACACGGTCGCTCCGGATCCTGCTGTCCCCACGGTCTTGGGCCAGCGCCACCTGTGCCGCGACGGCCGCCATGGCCTGACGGTATCTCCCGCCGTAGGTGCTCAACAGCCGGTCCCGGGCCACCTCGTCCACCAGTCGAGATGATCCGGGCGGCGGCACTCGGGACCGATTGCATCCGGACTCCGAAACCGTTGCGCGTCCGCGGCGGCATGTCTGTCGAGCGCGTGTTCGAGCCCGCCCCGCGGGACTTGTCGATCATGCTCATCGTGTCGTCTTCCTGCAAAGCGGGGTGTCCAGGCGCACTGCGGGAGCGATGCGTGGGCGGCTCCATTAACCACAGTAGGGAGGGCCTGCGGTCCAAGGTGGACCGCAGAGCATGAGAGGCACGGAAGGACACCCGCGCCTTCCTTTGTGTACCAACCGTGGGCAGTGCGCATGAAGCATGAGACAGGCAACGGGTGTGAGCCGAACGGAGCCGTGGTCAAGTGCCGTTCGGTGTCAGCCTCTCGTGGCAGATCTACGCCGATGAACTGGGCTGTCGCTCAGTACGGTTCGCAGTTACCTCTTCTGCGGCTTGGCCGACACGACGACAAAGGTGATCGAAGCCGTTGTCTTCAGCGTGTGAGCACCGCACGGTGGGGTGGCCGTACCACCGACGTGGTACGGCCAGCCCTTTCCGTTTCCGGCCCTCGTGTTCCAGCGTCACGGCCCTCGCAGACTCACGCTACGAGCCGACGTCGATCGCGGTGAGGATCCGGTCGGCGGGGGTGGAGGAGCGGAGCAGTGGGGTGTTGGCGTACACCGGGCCGACGGCGGGGCCTGCTGCCTTCACGAGGCAGGCGCCACGAACGTGAGTCACTCTCCAGTCGGTCCGCGGCTATGACTCGCACCCGAACGCGGAACTCGTCGCCGGCTCGGAACTTGCCGAAGGTGTCTGTCACTACCTTGTGAGGAAGAGACTGTGACGTCCCGATCTGGCTCCCGGCACGGTGGGCTTCCTAGGAGTGCGTGGCGCGTCGACATGGCGAGGGGCGTCAGTCGAAGAGGAGGTGGCGCAGGGTGCGGGTGACATGTTCGGTGAACTGCTCGGGCGGCATCGAGGCGAGCGGTTCGGTGCGCGCGATGTACCTGGTGAAGGTGACTCCGATCAAATACGACCCCACGAGCGCCACGCGGGTCTCCATGTCATCGCCGGGTGCTGCCGGTGTGTCGGGCGCGAGCACTGATCGATAGACGGCGACGCTGTGCTCATGCATTGCGGCCAGCAGGTGGGTGGCGGCACCCTCGTCGGACGCGGCACTGCGGACGACAGCGACGAGCGGGTCGCCCACGGCATCGGTCTCCATCCGTTGTACGAAGCCGTGCGCGATGCGGTCGGGCAGCGTCGCCGGATCCCCGGCGGCCACGCCCTCCAGGTCGCGGTTCCCGGGCACCGCGGCGAGAAATAGCCGCTCCTTGGAGGAGAACTGACGCGAGATCAGACCGTGGGTGACGCCGGCCCGGCGTGCGATTTCCCGGAGGGTGGTGCGGGCGTAACCACGCTCGGTGAAGGTGTGGCGGGCCGCTTCCAGGATCGCGGCCCGGTGTCCGTCGGGGTCCCGCCGATGCCTGCGCTGTGGCTCCCCGGCCGGTTCCTGATCATTCATGGCGACTCCTTCACGTGATCACTGTACTGCTGGTCGCCGACGCCGGGTTGGGTTAGTCTCACCCTTAATGGCCAAGTGGCCATTAAGAGATGGAGTCCATTGTGAGCACCACACCACCGGATCCCGCGGCGATCACCGAGACACGCCTGCTGCACAAGATGCACCGAGCCGCGACGTCCCTGCTGGCCGACGCCGCACAGCGCGACACCGCACCGACCGACGCCCTGGCGGAACTGCGCGACTTTCTGGTGGCGGCGCTGCGGCATCACCACGAGAGCGAAGACCAGACGCTCTGGCCGCAGTTGATCGCCGCCGATCCCGCCTTCGGAACCGGGCTGGCCGAACTCAGCACGGAACACGACGCATTGGACGTGGCCCTGGACGCCCTGGCTGCGGCTCCGCTGCAGCACGACGGGGATCGGGCAGAGCTGGCCGCTGCGGCAGCGGACGTACGCGACCTGGTGCACAAGCACCTGGAGCGCGAGGAGCCGTTACTGTTCCCCGCGCTCGCCGCACATATGCCCGACCGCGCCTGGTCCGAGTTCTCGCGCGCAGTGATCGCCTCGGCCCCGCCCGTGGCCACCCACCTCAACATTGGCTTCTTCGAGCAGGTGGGCACGCCCGCCGAACTCGCGGTGGTGACGGCGAATTTGCCGCCGGCCGCGCTGCAGTTCGTCCCGGCGATGGGCGAGCAGGCGCGAGCCACCCTGTACAGCCTTCAGTCAACCGATCACGGACGGACGGTCACCGCATGACCAGCACACTCATCGTCGGCGGCAGCGGTGGCCTGGGCCGTGTGATAGCTCAGCACTTCGCAGACCGCGGCGACGATGTGATCATCACCAGCAGGGACAAGGCCAAGGCGGAGCACATCGCCGCTCAGATCGGCCCCCGCTCCCAGGGGTTGGCCATCGACCTTGCCCAACCCGAAACGATCGGCGCCTCGTTGGCCGATGTGACCGAGGTCGACAACCTCGTCATCACCGCGGTGGGCCAGGCGGCGAACACACTGGCGCGGTTCGACATCACTGATGCCGTGACGGCCGTGACCATGAAACTCGTCGGTTACGCCGAGACCGTCCGGGTGCTGCGCGACCGGTTCGCTTCCGGTGCCTCCGTCGTGCTCTTCGGAGGCCTCGCCAAGGAACGCCCGTACCCGGGCTCGACCGTCGTCACCACGTTCAACGCTGGCATCACCGGGCTGGTGAAGACCCTCGCGGTGGAGATCGCCCCGCACCGCGTCAACGCCCTGCACCCGGGACTGATCGGCGACAGCCCCAGGTGGCGCGACGTCCCCGACCCCCCGCATTCGGCCCAGACGCCGATCGGGAGGCTGGTGACGATGGCCGAGATCGCCGACGCCACCGATTTCCTGCTCCGCAACACCGGCATCAACGCCCATGACCTGTACGTCGACGGCGGCCTGCTGGCCACTTGATCCGTAACGCCCAGGCCGTGCCAGGGCAGTTGAGGGTCGCAGCGAGCGGAGCCGGCCCTGTCGGTGCCCCGTGCCATGTCGTGTGTCATGACATCAGCCATGGGATCGGCCGACTCCGCAAACACTGTGGACACTATGGACGCCTTGTTGTGGTGGTGGAACACATCGACCGCAATGATGCAGAAAACGGATTCGCTGTCTTGACGGAATCCGATGAGACGCTCCCCAGCTTCTGTGCCTGGCTGAATGACGTATGTCCGCACGTGGTCGGGCTGGGTATATGTGGCGTTCGTGCTGGACGTGTACTCGCGGATGATCGTCGGCTGGCAGGTCGCCGACCACATGCGGACCGAACTGCCCCTGGACGCCCTGGAGATGGCGCTATGGCGCCGGAGGATCAAGAAGGACTCCGGCCTCATTCACCACAGCGACAGGGGGTCGCAAAGTGAATTCAACTGGTCGTCGCAACACCCTGATCTCGGAGGCGTGCGACGTGGCCACGGCGGACTGGAGTTTTCGCACGCCGCGCCGCGCTGTCCGGCGGTTGTCGCCCCGGGCGGGCCGGCTTGCTCACCCGGTCACTTCCCCGCGGGGCGCTGGCTGGTGTTGGTGGGGCGGGATTCACCCGGGGTGTGGCCGAAGCGGTTTTTGAAGCTTCGGGTGAAGTGCGGCTGGCTGGCGAAGCCCCAGCGGTGGGCCACGTCGGCGATGGTCAGGTGGAGCAGGCGGGGATCGGCGAGGTCCGCGCAGGCACTGTCCAGGCGTCGTTGGAGGATGTGGCGGGCGGGGCTGACCCCGGTCGGCCGGAAGACGCGGCTGAGGTGGCGGGCTGAGACCCCGATGGCTTCGGCGACCCGTTCGGCGCTCAACCCGGGATCCGTCAGATGCCGCTCTACGTAGTCCTTGGCCACGGCCAGCTGGGAGAGGGTGGCGGGCGGCATGGGATCGCCGTTCATTCTGGGCGCGGCCAGCGTGCGGACGAGGTCCAGCACGGTGTCCTCGGTGCTGCTGACATCATTATCGCAGCCGTCCCCCGTGGCCCAGCCGCGCAGCACCGTCCCCAGTGCCGAGACCAGTGCCCCCTCGGTCGCGGAGGAACGGCCAAACAGTATGGGCGCCACCAGCGCGCCGGGGGCGCACCGGGTGGCGAACATCTCGCGGGGGATGTCGACCAGCAGTTGGCGCATGGGGGAGGGGAACCCGAACAGGTAGGGCCTGCGCGTGTCGTAGAGGACCAGGTCGCCCGTCTGCAGGGTGTGGCAGCCTCCCTCATGGAAGAACACCGCCTGGCCCGCCGTCAGCAATGAGACGAAGACCGAGTCCTTGGGCAGGGTCCGGCAGGTGCGCGGTGTCCTTTCGATGACGTGCTCGTTGCCGGCGATGTCGGCCAGGCGCAGGCCGCCCATCTCGATGTTTTGCTGGGTGGCCAGCAGGCCCTGCCGGGAGTAGGAGGAGCAGGACAGGCCCACCAGCGCCCGTCGGTTGTGCTCCTCCCAGAAGTCGATCCGGTCTGCTGGGTTAACCGACTGTGTCGACACGCTGGAGACGATGGGTCGGCTCAACCGGGTCTCCTTTTGCCGTGCAACGCCGCCGGGCGAGTGAGCTGTTGGCGTGGCGGGTTTCGGCGCCGTGTGCGCGGAGGGCGGCGCTGCGGCTGCCATAGGGGCGACGAGCCTACCCCGGCGCCGCAGGCCGCGTCACGGGTCTGAGCGCAGGAGGCGCACCCGGCTCACGTGATGTCACACGGTGAGGTAGCCGCCGTCCACCGGCAGGACGGCCCCGTTGACATAGGCGGCTGCGGGGGAGCACAGGAAGGCGATCACCGCCGCGATCTCGTAAGGCCGGCCAAACCGTCCGAGCGGGACCCGTACCAGCACCCCACACGCGGCTTGTGGATCGTCGAGCATTCCGCGGGCGAGCGGTGTGGTGACGAAGCCCGGTGTCACCGCGTTCACCCGGACGCCGTCCGCGGCATACTCGGCCGCGAGCGACCTGGTCAGCTGGGAGACACCGCCCTTGCTGGCACTGTACGCCGGGCGGCGGTCCCGGCTGCCGAAGAAGCCGAACATGAACGAGACCGTGACGATGCTGCCGCCCTGGCGGGCGAGGAGTGGGCGGGCCGCCTGGCAGGCGACCATCGCCGAGGTGAGATTGACCCCGAGCACGTCCTCCCACCGTGCGAGGTCGTCCTCGTCGTGGTCCCGGCTGACGCCGGCGCAGGTGACGAGGTGGTCGACGCTGTCGTACCCGTCGATCCTGGCAACGAGGGCGTCCCGGTCCGTGACGTCCTATTCCACGACGTGGACTCGCTTGTGGCGGGCTGACTCGCGGGCGTCGGCCGGCCGCAGACCAAGGGCGTACACCTCCGCTCCCAGACCGGCGAGCAGGTCGGCGGTCGCCGCGCCGATGCCGGAGGTGCCCCCGGTCACCAGGGAGACCTGGCCGGAGAACAGATCGGGGGAAAGCCCGGTGATCATGTGCGCGGTTCCGTTCGGCCGGCGGGTGGGGTGGCCCATTACGGTGCGGCGCCGGGGCGACCAGGACCTTGACCTGATCGCCCCAGCCCGTCCAACAGTGCCTCGAAGCCGTGGGAGACGAGTTCGTCGAGGGCGATGGTCGAGGTGACGACCTGCGTCAGGTCCAGACCCTGCTCCGAGACCAATCGGATGAGTTCCGGATAGGTGTCGCGGTAGCCGACGCCGGCGAGGATCGACTGCTCGTCGTTGACCAGCGCGAAGGCGTCCAGGGACACCTCGCGGGCCAGCCCGACCAGGACCACCCGGCCGCCACGCCGGGTCGCGGTCAGGCAGCTGCGCAGGGTGGCTTCGGAGCCGACCGCCTCGAACGTGGCATCGACACCCTCCCCGCCGGTCAACTCCCGGATGCGCGCCCCGGTGTCCTCCTGCCGGTCGGCGTCGACCAGGCCGGTGGTGCCGAGAGCGGCCGCGAGTTCCAGGCGGGCGGCGGACACGGCGACGGCGGTGATCCGGCGTACGTTCCGCTGGGCGGCGAGCCGGGCGGTGAACAGTCCCACCGGTCCCAGGCCGACGACGGCCACCGCCGCGGGTGAGGTCCCGGCACGCCGCAGCGCGTGCAGGGCGACCGAGGCCGGCTCGAACAGCGCGGCCTGCTCCAGCGAAACGGTCCCGGGGAAGCGATGGGCCATGTCGGCGGGGACGGCGGCGTACTCGGCCATGCCGCCGTCCCCCATCACCCCGGCGAACCCGAAGTGACGGCAGATGTTGTACTCGCCGGCCCTGCACCGCGGGCATGTCCCGCACCTGCGACCGGGATCGCATGCGATCCGTCGGCATACTCGTGCAGGTCGCTTCCGCAGATACCGCAGTAGGCCACCTCGACGAGCACCTCGCCGGACCGGGCTCCCGGGATGTCCACCTCACAGATGCGGACGTCCCGGGCCCCCTACCGGACAGCGGCTTTCATACGGGGGCCGCGGACGGGGTCGCTGGCACTCGTCCGGAGCGGTAGGACCCCAGTCACCGGAACAGTGAGTTGACGTAGTCAGCGCCGATGCCGACCTTCTCGTAGTGCGTGCGGCACAACTCGATGTAGTCGTGTACGTCGAAGTAGCCGTCGGGTTCGCCGTTCTCGTCCAGCCAGATCAACGGGCCCTTGACGATGAAGAAGGCCTTCATCGGCTCGTCGCTCTCGTAGGCCACCAGCGTGTGTCCCTCGCCCGGCGCCTCGTAGACGAAGTCACCGGCGTGTGCGGTCCACGGCCGCTCCAGGTAGCCCCACTTCCCGGAGAGCGTGTAGGCGAACACTTCGTGCGGGTGGTAGTGCCGGTTGACGAGACCGGCCTCCTTGGCGCGCAGGATGTCGGCCCAGGAGTTGTCCTTGACATTGATCCACAGCGGACGGGATCCGACGGTTTCGCTCAACGGCGCGTAGTACCGGTCGTCGTCGGTGGCCACCTGGGAGAGATAGACCTCCGGCAGGGCGTCCGGCTTGAACGAGTTCTGGATCGGCTTGAGGCCCTTCCAGAACTCGGACGTGGCTTCCTCGGACATGTCTGGGCTCCGTTCGTCGCGGTGGCCGACAGTGAACCCCAGGTCCGGGGACGCGTCTTTCCCCTGCGGGACATCACGCGTTGCCTGTTCGGGACATGGCCGCTCCGCCTGCGCGGTCCTCTCTGCTCCGGCGTTCAGCCGCGCACGGCGGGCAGCCGAAGCAGCCAGCCCGAGGGCCCCCAGGCAAGCAGGAGCGCGGCCGGCACGGCGGCCATGCCCGAGGCGACCATTCCCACCGCCCGGCCGCCGGAGTGCTCGCCCGGGTTTGGCCGTCGGGCCCGACGGGCGCGTTGCCCCCGGCCGCGAGGAGCAGCGGTCCGCGTTCGCGCCGCGCGATCTTCGCCGGGGTACTGTCCAGCCTTCGCCGTCGGCTGTCCGATCTGCAACAAGCTCGTAGTCCTGGCCATCGGGGTCAGCGGCGCCCGCTCGTACTGGGCACCGGCGCAGTCCTTCCTGGCCCTCGCCTCGCTGGCGCTGCTCGTGCACGCGCTCGTCCGGCGCCTGCGCACGGCTGACGCCTGCCCGGTGCCAAGTAGGCCTTCCCCGTTCGGCCTCGGAGAGCCTCAGAGCCCTGAAGCTCACGATGAACGCGCACTGGTCCCGGACGCGTCGCAGCCTGCGGGTGAAGGGAGCGGTCGTGCGTCAGTTGGGTGAGCCGGAGACGGAGATCATGTACCGCCTGTAGACCTGGGGGCGTCCGGCCACCGCGCGCGATGTGCTGACGGACATCAACAAGCAGCGGCCCCTCGCCTACAGCACGGTCAAGACCGTCGCCGACATCCTCCACCGCAAGGGCATGCTCACGCGGCACAAGGAGGGCCGGGCCCGGGTCTACACGCCCACCTGTACGCGTCAGCAGTACACGGCGGCACTGATGCAGGACGCCCTTAAGGACAATCCGGACCCGATGGGTGCGCTGACCAGTTTCGTGGAACGGATGGGTACGGCAGAAGTGGACGCGCTACGCTCGGCGCTCCGGGCGGTGAAGAGGCGGAGCAGCGCATGATCACAGCTGTGGGGCTGGCCGTATACGCGGTCCTGGTGGGTGCCGCGGTGCCTCCCCTGCTGGCCCGGGCCCGGTGGGCGCACCGCGCACCGGCCGCCGCGGTACTGGCGTGGCAGGGCCTCATGGTCACGTTCGTCGTCGCCGCTCCTCTCGCGGTGTACCACCTGGTGATGACCGAGCAGCATGTGCACGACGGCCTGGTCGGGCTGCTCACCGCGTGCGGACTGGCCGCCGACGCCCCGCCCGGCAATGCGCCGCCCACCTTCGGTGACGTGCTGGTGATCGCGGCCCCCGTCGTGGTCGTACTGCTGCCGGTCGGCTGGCTGGTCCGGTGCGCCTGGCGCGCTCGACGCGCTCGCGCCCACCAGCTGGACATGCTCACCCTCGTAGGCGAACCGGCGCCCGAGTACGGCGCCACGATCGTCGACTACGGCGTCCCCTCCGTGTACTGCCTGGGGGGACGCTCTTCTCGCGTGGTCGTCACCCGCGGCGCACTGGACATCCTCTCCGAGGAGCAGTTGCTGGCCGTACTGGAGCACGAGCGTGCCCATATCGCGGGCAGGCACCACATGCTGAAGATCCTGGTCGACGCGTTCTCGCGTGCTTTCCGCGGTCTGCCGCTCGCCCGGCACGCCAAGGAACAGACGAACCTGCTGCTGGAGATGATCGCGGACGACAGCGCCCTGCGGCACCACTCCAGGGACGCCCTGGCGACGGCGATGTACGAGGTCGCGGCCGGACGTTCGCCGGAAGCGGCCCTGGGCGCGGGTGGATCGGGCGTTCTCGTCCGGCTGCGGCGCGTCCTCACCCCGCAGCCCCGGCCGCACCGTGCGGCGCGGCTGGGCATCGTGGTGGCGACGGTCGCGGCTCCGCTGCTGCCCTTGCTGGTGGCATGCGGGCCCTGACTCCCACAGGACCCGCACTTCCCCAACCGTTGTGCATTTCTGCACAGCAGGAACACCTCACCGGTAGCCCTGTCCGCCTTCCTGAGACGCAGATTGGGGCTCAGCACACCAAGCGGGGACTTCCGGCGTTCCTTGAGGTGTCGCACCAAAGCAGGAGCTGTCGCAGGGTTGTTGTTCGACCTGGGGTCCGGTCGTTACGCCCCGCCGCCGCTGAGCACCAGGGTGAGGGCAGAGGCACGTGCCGCGTGGGAGGCCGACCTCGCGCAGGTCCGGGCCGATGCCAAGGCAGAGAACGCGCGCCCAGGCCGAACACGAGGACGTCACGCACACCGAGGTCCAGGGCCGGCTGCGTGACCTGGGGCGGGCGCTGGGCTTCCAGGTGTGGATCGCGGCCAACGACCGCAGCCGCCAGTATCAGGGCGCGCGGCTCGCGGACGACTGTCTGATCAAGCTGCCGGCCGCGCTCGCCGAAGACCGGCCGCCGAGGCGATCAGCCTCATCGACGTCCTGTGGCTGGAGCCCGAGGGGAAAGTGGCTGCGGCGTTCGAGGTGGAGCACACGACCTCGATCCACTCCGGCAACGTGCGCATGCTCGACCTGGCGCCGAGCGGCGACCCCGACGCCGCGCACGGCATGTATCCGGTCGCGCCCGACGCCCGAGAGGGCGAGGTCCGAGCCCAGATCAGGCGGCCCGCCTTCAGCCGGGTCGCCGATCTGAGGGTGCGGTATCTGCCGTACGGCGAACTGCGCGCCAACAAAGAGGCGACTATGCGCCTCGGCAAGGGGCTGCACCCCATCGAGGCCCTGGCTCGCGATCTCGATGGAGGCAATGGCGCCTCGCCTCGCGCTCACACGGGGATGTCCTCGACGACTTCGAGCGAGGCATGGGCGACTTCCGCCATCCGTCGCCTTCCCCATCCACCAGGTAACCGGCGGCGCGCACAGTGCCGATGGCCTGACGGCCCGTCGATCACCAGCGGAATCCGCCTCAGCGCCTCGGTTCAGCCCGCAGGGCGCAAACCCGCCAGGGTGACCGCGACGAGCCGGTGGACTGCGGCTTCGGAGGGCAGGCTCCCGGCCGCGGCAAGGGCGTGCAGGCAGTAGCTCGCCAGTTCCCCTGGGGCGACGTCGTCGCGGAGTTCGCCGGCTTCGACCGCCTCGGCCAGCATGCCTTGGAACAAGTCGACGAGCTGCCGCTGCGCCGGGGCTATGTGCTCGGGGCGGTGGACCAGCGCCGCGAGCTCTTCGGTGCCGTGGCGTCCGCGGCGGTGACAGATGAGCGCGTACCGCTCAAGCACCGCTGCCAGCCGCTCGCTCGCGTCACCGGGCCGGTCGCGCAGGTCGGCGAGCTGCTGCAGGTGGCCGGTGACGTGCCGGTCGTGGTGGGCGAGAAGGATCGCCTCGACGTCCGGGAAGTACTTGTACAGCGTTGCCCGCCCGATGCCGGTCTTCTCCGCGATCTGCGACATCGTCACCGACAGCAGCCCGTGCTCGGCCACCAGCTCCCAGGTGGTGTCCAGGATCGCCTCGCGCACCGTACGGCGGTGTTCCTCGATCGTGTCGTTCCACAGCTTCGGCACCCTGTCAGGATACGTGACGCCGGGATCGTGACACTATGGATTGACAGAGACAGTATGTATCGATAAGGCTCGGTGATGGAACCCGGAGCCACAGCCCCGGCCGATCAACCTGCCAGGAGGCCCCTGATGTCCGACACGCCCCCTTACCACCATCCCGGCGCCGGGAATCCGTGGCACAAGCCCGATGATCTTTACGCCAGCAGGCCACCGTGGGACATTGACCGTCCTCAGCCGGCCTTCCTCGCCCTCGCCGAAGGCGGCGCCATCCAGGGCCGGGTGCTGGACGCCGGCTGTGGCACTGGCGAGCACGTTCTGATGGCCGTCGGCCGCGGTCTCGATGCGACCGGTGTCGACCTCGCCCCCAGAGCGATCGACGCCGCCATGAAGAAGGCGGAGGCGCGCGGCCTCACTGCGCGCTTCCTCCTCCACGACGCCCGCTGCCTCGCCGATCTCGGGGAGTCCTTCGACACCGTGCTGGACTGCGGGCTGTTCCACATCTTCAGCGACGACGACCGGTCCGCCTTCGTCGACAGCCTGCGGTCCGTGGTCAAGCGCGGCGGCCGCTACTTCATGCTGCTTCAGCGACCGGCAGCCGGGCGACCAGGGGCCCCGGAGAGTGTCCCGGGGCGAGATCGAAACCGCCTTCGCCGCCGGGTGGCACATCGACTCCATCGAACCGGCCACGATCGACATCACCATCGACCGGGACGGCATCCGGGCCTGGCTCGTCGCCGCCACCAGGATCTGAACGCCCGCAGGACCAGGCCCTCGCACCGGCCGAAAAGCCCGCCGATATCCGTGCCGAACGCGCCGCGCCCTGCGGTCCGGAAAGGAATGACATGCCGACCGCCGAAGCCCACATCCGAACCGACCGGGCGAGCCGGTACCTCGTCCAACTGTGCCGTCATCTCAGCCAGATGGGCCGGATGCGCCACCGGCCGCCTGTCGGTCACGGCGGTGGTCAGATGCCACCCGAAGTGCAGCGTGTCGACTACTCCGACACCGACGGGACCATCCGCTTCGACAAGGGGCTGTGCACGCTGCGGGCCACTTCGGGCACGCTGACGCTGCGCGTCGCTGCCGACGACGAGGACGCCCTGCAGCGGCTTCAAAACGGCATCGCCGGACGTATCGAGAAGATTGGCCGTCGTGACGGGTTGACGGTGACCTGGAGTCAGATCCAGGCGTCCGAAGGCTCACCAGGTGAGGCTGCCGGTGCGGCCGACGCGCCTGGCGCAGGAGTCGTCAAGCGCCGAGGGCTCGGCAAGGCGATAGGACTGGGCGCAGTCGGCGTCGTGGTCGTCGCCGCGCACCTGGGGCTGGGCGGAGCTGCACGGGCGGCTTCTCCGTGGACCAGCTGGGGTGTCAACGCCATCTTGGTGATCATCCTCATCAAGCTCCTGTTCATGGCCGGCCATGTGGTCCTGGGTCGTTTCGGCATGCGCGCCATCCATCGCCGCCGACGGCGCACCGTGCCTGGCAGCCCGTCCGCGCCCCACGCGTCCCTTGCCGATTAGTTCGCCCGCACCACCGCAGAACGCCGATGCTGGAGCGGCCGGACGCGGTCAACGCCGAGGCGGGCCGCTTTGTGGACGCGCTCGGCGATTGAGCCCAGGGACGACGAAAGGGGCCCGGCCTTGCGACAGGGCGCCTCTCGTCAACCGTGGTGCCGACGTGGCTACTTGAAGGACCGCAGCCGCAGGCTGTTGGTCACGACGAAGACGGACGAGAAGGCCATCGCGGCTCCCGCGATCATCGGGTTGAGCATGCCGAAGGCTGCCAGGGGCAGGGCTGCGACGTTGTAGCCGAAGGCCCAGAAGAGGTTGCCCTTGATGGTGGCCAGGGTCTTGCGGGAGAGACGGATCGCGTCCGCTGCCACGCGCAGGTCGCCGCGGACGAGGGTGAGGTCGCCCGCCTCGATCGCTGCGTCCGTGCCGGTGCCCATGGCCAGGCCCAGGTCGGCGGTGGCAAGTGCGGCTGCGTCGTTGACGCCGTCGCCGACCATGGCGACCGTACGGCCTTCGCTCTGCAGTCGCTTGACGACGTCGACCTTGTCCTGGGGCAGGACTTCGGCGATCACCTCGTCGATGCCGACGCTGCGTGCGACGGACTCGGCGACGAGCTGGTTGTCGCCGGTCAGCAGGACCGGCTTGAGACCCAGGCTCCGCAGCTCGGCCACCGCTTCGGCGCTGGTCTCCTTGACCGCGTCGGCGACGGTGAGGACGCCGCGTGCCGCGCCGTCCCAGGCGACGGCGACGGCCGTACGGCCTTCCGCCTCCGCGGCGGCCATGGCCTCGGCGAGTTCCCGGGACAGCTCGATGACCCGCTCCTTGAGGAGCTTCTCGCGCCCGACGAGCACCGCATGTCCGTCGACGACGCCCTGGACGCCCAGGCCGGCGACGTTCTCGAAGTTCTCCGGGACCGGCAGGCCGCCGGTCCGCTCGGCGGCGCCCGCTGCGATCGCCTGGGCGATGGGGTGCTCGGAGGCGTGCTCCAACGCGCCCGCCAGCCGCAGGAGTTCGTCTTTGCCGACGCCCTCGGCGGCATAGACCTCCTGGAGGGTCATGCGGCCGGTGGTGACGGTGCCGGTCTTGTCCAGGACGACGGTGTCGACCCGCCGAGTGGACTCCAGGACCTCGGGCCCCTTGATGAGGATGCCGAGCTGGGCGCCGCGCCCGGTGCCCACCATGAGCGCGGTCGGGGTGGCGAGGCCGAGGGCGCACGGGCAGGCGATGATCAGCACGGCCACGGCTGCGGTGAACGCGGCGGTGGCGTCCCTGGTGACGAACAGCCAGGTCAGCAGGGTGCCCAGGGCGATCAGGATGACCGTGGGCACGAACACCGACGAGATCCGGTCGGCGAGGCGCTGCACCGCGGCCTTGCCGTTCTGTGCGTCCTCGACCAGCCTCGCCATCCGGGCGAGCTGGGTGTCGGCGCCGATGCGGGTAGCTTCGACGACCAGTCGGCCCCCAGCGTTCACGGTGGCGCCGGTGATGGCGTCGCCGACCGTCACGTCCACCGGTACCGACTCGCCGGTCAGCATCGAGGCGTCGACCGCGGAGGCGCCCTCGACGACGGTCCCGTCGGTGGCGACCTTCTCCCCGGGCCGTACGACGAAGCGGTCCCCGACCGTCAACTGGGCGACGGGTATGCGTACTTCCCTGCCGCGCCGCAGCACCGCGACGTCCTTGGCACCCAGCTCCAGCAGCGCCCGCAGTGCCGCGCCCGCCTTGCGCTTGGACTTCGCCTCCAGGTAGCGCCCGGCGAGGATGAAGGTGGTCACGCCGGCTGCGGCCTCCAGGTAGATCGAGGAGGAGCCGTCGGTGCGGGAGACGGTGAACTCGAAGGCGTGCCGCATGCCCGTCATGCCGGCCATCCCGAAGAACAGCGCCCACAGAGACCAGCCGAATGCGGCGAGCGTGCCGATGGAGACCAGGGTGTCCATGGTGGCGGCGCCGTGGCGGGCGTTCGTCCAGGCGGCCTTGTGGAAGGGGAGAGCGCCCCAGACCACGACCGGCGCGGCCAGGGTCAGCGACAGCCACTGCCAGTTGTCGAACTGCAGGGCCGGGACCATCGCCATCAGCACGACTGGCACGGAGAGCACCAGTGACACGTACAGGCGCTGCCGCAAGGACACCAGCTCACCGTCCGCGGCCGAGGCGGCCTCGCTCTCGATCTCGGGAGTGGCGACTGCGGGCGGGGGTGGTTCCTCGGCGGTATAGCCGGTCTTCACGACGGTCGCGATGAGGTCGGTGACCTCGACGCCTTCCGGGTACGAAACCTTCGCCTTCTCGGTGGCGAAGTTGACCGTCGCCGTGACGCCATCCATGCGGTTGAGCTTCTTCTCGACGCGGGCGGCGCACGAGGCGCAGGTCATGCCGCCGATGGAGAGCTCAACCACGGAGGCGGGTGCCGGTTCCGTGTCGGGGGCCGCCTTCTCGGGAGCCGTGCTGGTCATGCGTATCTCCAAGGGGAGGCCGGGACGTACGGCGTCCGTATCAGCGGAGCGGTACGTCCCGGCGCGGGGAGGAATTCGCGTGGCGAGGGCCGCTAGAGGCCCGAGGGAGCTGTCAGGCCTGGCCGACGAGCTCGTAGCCGGCCTCGTCGATGGCGGCGCGGACGGCCTCCTCGTCGAGCGGGGCGGTGGAGCTGACGGTCACTTCGCCGGTCTTGGCGACGGCCGTGACCGCGGTGACGCCGTCCAGCGCGGAGATCTCCTGCGAGACCGCGCCCTCGCAGTGGCCGCAGGTCATGCCGGAGACCTTGTAGACGGTGGTGACGTCGGTGCCGTGGATCTGGACGTCGGTCGCGGTGCCGGAGCCGCAGGAACCGGTGCCGCAGCAGGAGCTGGTGTTCGTCTCTGTGGTCATGGCTGCTTCCTCAAGGTCTGGATGCGTGGGTCGATCCGTGGGAGCGGCCGCTCTCCGACCCTCCCGGCGACGCCAACACTATACCCCCTCGGGGTATTCTGCTACCTGTGTCGCCGCCCACCCCGGCCCATCCCTGCCGTCTTCGTGCCACTAAGGTGCTTCGCAGCGGTCGCGACCTGCGACGACAACTTCACATCGAGGCGACGGTGAGCAGGAACCCGGTGGGAATCCGGGACGGTCCCGCCGTGACCGGGGTGGCCCGGGACTCAGACACTGACCCGTCGTCCTCCCGGTCCTGTTCCGCCGGGAGGCGGCGCGTACGCCCTGGACGCGTTCGCTGACGCTCGCAGGTGCCGGGCTCACCGGCGTGTGGCTGCTGTCCTTCCTCCGCTGTCCCGCGAACCCGCCCGGTGTCGGCGACCAGGGACGCTCGACACCCGGGCCAACGCCTTGCTCGCGGCCACGGCCATTGGTGTGATCGTCGTCCTGGCCTGGCGGCTGCACACCTGGCCGGCCCAGCGCGACCATGCGGCGCCATTGCGTCAACTCACCATCGCGGCCGTGGTGTTGGCTGCGCTCGCCGCACGGTTCGGGCTGCCCGACAACCCGGACGCGGTGACCGCTCCGGCCACACTGATGGGGGACTGCAGGCTGCTCTCCGCCGCCTCCATATGACGACGCCTGTGATCACTCGACCGGGTGTCTCGTCCGCGGCTGCGGTGGCGTCAGGGCCGTTGGGGAAGGCGCTGCCGGCCTTGCCCTGTGCGGGGCGGTCACCGTGTGAGAGGTGGGGAGGCGAGAGGGCTGGCTGCGCGGGCGGGCCGCAGGTTTCTCCTTCCGCTCGACGCTCCTCCGTAATACCCTTGGGGGGTATGGAGCAACTGGAGCAGGTCGAGGCCGGGCAGGAAGCACCGGGCTACCACGACGACAAGGAAGCCGTCCTCAAGCGGCTACGGCTCATAGAGGGGCAGATCCGCGGCCTGCAGCGCATGGTCCAGGAAGACCAGTACTGCATCGATGTCCTCACCCAGGTCGCGGCAACTACCAAGGGCCTCCAGGCGGTGGCCATGCAACTGCTGGAAGGTCATCTGGAGCACTGTGTCCGTGAGGCCATGGTGGCCGGCGGCGATGTGGCCCGGGACAAGGTCACCGAGGCTTCGCACGCCATCGGGCGGCTGCTGCGCACATGAATCCTGACCCGTGGCTCGGCAAGCTGCCGAGGCGGGCTTTGATGCCGTCGCCCTGTGTTCCGGGCTCCCGCCTCTCCCTGCCGGCGGGACACCGACTGTGCGGCCCGCCCCGGGAAAAGGGAGTCTCCCTGCACGGCCACCATCTCCATCACGCCGACCGCGGATCGGCCGGGTTGGGACACCTGCCGACCGGCCGACAGCCACGGTCATCTGGCCTGTCGGAGGCAACGGAAAGGTCGTGAGCAGGCCTTTTGTCTGCCTGCATGCTGATTCACGGGGGGCCGAGCGAGGCTCACCCAGCATGCCCTATCCTACTTAGTGGTTTCGCCTTGGGGTGCTCAGGCTTGACCTGGCACCGGACCCCACCCGACACGGCTTGCCCGCTGATCGCGATGCCGCCGCTCCCCCCTTTGCCCGTCAGGAGCCTCACGTGTGCCTGAACAGGAAGACGTTCATCCCAGTGGCCGTCATCGCAGCAGGGCTGATTGTGCTGCCGCCCTCCTGGGATCTTGCGGCCGTTCCCTTCTTGCTCATGCTGGTCTGCCCCCTGACCGTGCTGGTGATAATGCGTGAACAGGGCAGCGAGGCCGGCGACGGCGACGCTAGAACCGCGCGGCAGACTTCCGACGCCGACAGGCTCTCCGACCAGGCGATAGACAGGCGGATCCGCGAGCTGCAGGCGGAGCTGCGCGAGCTGAAGGCCGAACAGGCCCGCCGCGCGGAGGCGGAGGAGACCGGGACGTCGTACGGCGGTTCCGGCTCCGACGGCCTGGACAAGCCTGGCCCGCCCGCGCCGCGGTCCTGACTTCGATCCACCGCCGACTCACCTCCCACACCTCACCAGCCAAGGAATCGTTCCCCATGGCAAGCCCCACCCGCTCCTCCGGCAAGTCCCAGCCCGGCACTGGCCAGGACAGCAAGGCGCAGACCAAGTCCGAGAAGCGCCGTGCGGCAGCGACGCAGCGTGCCGCCGAGCAGCGCCGTGTCGAAGTGCGCCGACGTCGTGCGCGGATCGCCGGCGCGGCCGTGGTCGCTCTGGCTCTGGCCGGAGGCGGAGTGTTCCTCGCCACGCGTGGCGGCGACAGCGCAGGCCCGTCGAACGCATCCGCCGTCTCGGAACCGGTCGTGGGCGGCGACCTGCACACGGTCACCGTGGTCGGCGACCGGCTGTTCGTCGGCGGCCACGCGGAGGCCGCGGTCTCGCGCAACGACGGCCGCACCTGGCGGCAGGTTCCCTCCCTCGAGGGCGCGGACCCGATGGGCTGGGCGGTGACCCCCGACGCCGTACTCGTCGGCGGTCACCCCGGGGTGTACCGCTCCACCGACGGCGGCGCCACCTTCGCCAAGGTCACCGGCAAGAGCGCGGTGGACGACGCCCACGCCCTCGGCGGCAGCGGCAAGACGCTGTACCTCGGCTCGCCGCAGGCCGGGCTGCTCGCCTCCACCGACGGCGGCAACAGCTGGCAGGTGCGCAACGCCCAGGCGGGACGCACCTTCATGGGCACCATCCTGGTCGACCCGGCCAAGCCCGACCGCCTGATCGCCCCCGACATGTCCAGCGGCCTGATGACCAGCAGCGACGGCGGTCGCTCATGGAAGCCGCTCGGCGGGCCGTCCGGCGCCATGGTCGCCGCCTGGGACCCCAAGGACACCAAGCGGATCGTCGCGGTCGGCATGGGCGGCGCCGAGCTGAGCACCGATGGCGGCGCCACCTGGAAGCGGACCGAGGTCCCGCAGGGAGCCAGCGCGCTGGCCTACGACGCGCGCGGACGCACTCTCTACGCCGGCGTGCTGGACGGCCGGCAGGCCCGCGTCTACCGCAGCACCAATGGCGGCGCCACCTGGAAAGCCACGGCGTGACCAGCATGCAGGGCACCACCACCCCGCCCGCTGACGGAGGGCGGCGCACCCGCCGCCTTGATGCCGTGGTGATCACCGTCGCCGCGGTGGCGACGATCGGGTTCGCTGCGGTCGCTACGCTCGCCGCTTTCGATGCCTCCGACACGAGTCGGCCAGCCACCACCACGCCGAGCGCCTCCCCCGTCCGTCCCCCGGCCGACCAGATACAGCCCGTGCACAACGCCCTGCACGACATCGACGCCCGATGCGGCCGAAAGGCCGCCACCATCAGCGACCAGGCCCAGCTCCAGCGGGACGCCGACGGGGTCGTCGCCTTCGCCCGGCGCTACCCCGACGCCCGCTTCCCCATCGACGACGAGAGCGGCACCACCCTGTCCCTGCTCCTGGTCACCCGCCAGGGCCTGCTCACCTGCGCACCGGAGGCCGCCGCGACCGTCAACCAGGCCCTACCGGCCGAATTCCGCACCCCGGCCTCCACAGCGGGAGACAACACCTCATCGGGTCTCTCCTTCGTGGATACCCCCGGCTTCAGCCGGGGGAGGAAACGAAGTTCCTGCGGAGCAGGGCAGGAAGAGCCGGTTCGCCGCCGGGGCGGAGCGGCGTTCGCCGGCTGGCGGCCGACCGCCGTGGCTCACGCGGGAGTTGATAACGTGTGAGGTGTGATGCGGCAGGTCAAGCGGGCGTTCAGGTACCGCTTCTACCCCACCAACGAGCAGGCGGCGGAGTTGTCGCGTACGTTCGGCTGTGTCCGCCTGGTGTACAACAAGGCGCTGGAGGAGCGGACCCGGGCCTGGTACGGCGAGCAGCGCCGGATCTCCTATGTGCAGTCCTCCGCAGCGCTGACGCAGTGGAAGAAGACCGGGGAGCTGGCCTTCCTGACCGAGGTGTCTTCCGTTCCGCTGCAGCAGGCGCTGCGGCATCTGCAGACGGCGTTCGGGAACTTCTTTGCCAAGCGGGCGAAGTATCCGCGCTACAAGTCGCGGAAGAAGTCCCGGTCGTCGGCCGAGTACACCCGCAGCGCCTTCACGTGGCGCGAGGGGCGGCTGACGCTGGCGAAGATGGCCGAGCCGCTGGACATCGGCTGGTCGCGTCCGCTGCCCGAGGGTGCGGTGCCGACCACGGTGACCGTGTCCCGTGATGCGGCGGGACGCTGGTTCGTGTCCCTGCTGTGCGAGCACAGCATCGCCCCGGCCCCCGCGACCGCGAACACGGTCGGTCTGGATGCCGCGATCACCTCGCTGGTGACCCTGTCCACCGGGGAGAAGATCACCAACCCCCGGCACGAACGCGGGGACCGTGCCCGCCTGACCCGCGCTCAGCGGGAGCTGTCGCGCAAGGTGAAGGGCTCCGTGAACCGGGCTAAGGCCCGCAGGAAGGTTGCCCGCATCCACGCGCGGATCGCCGATCGGCGCCGGGACTTCCTGCACAAGCTGACCTCGCGCATCGTCCACGAGAACCAAGTGGTCGTGATCGAGGACCTGACCGTCCGCAACCTGCTGAGGAACGGGCGCCTGGGGCGCGCCGTCTCGGATGCGGCCTGGAGGGACCTGCGCATGATGCTGGAGTACAAGTGCGCCTGGTACGGGCGCGAACTCGTCGTGATCGACCGCTTCTTCCCCAGCTCGAAGCTGTGCGGAAGCTGCGGCACGGTCCGCGGGAAGCTGCCGCTGAACATCCGCGAGTGGACATGCGCGCACTGCGGTGCGGTGCATGACCGCGACGTGAACGCGGCACGCAACATCCTGGCCGCCGGGCTGGCGGCTGCTGCCTGTGGAGACGGTGTAAGACCTCAACGGGAGTCCTCCCGGACGGGGCGGTCGTCGGTGAAGCAGGAACCCCAGAGGGCGACCGCTGGAATCCCCCGCCTTTAGGCGGGGGAGGAAGCCAAGGAAGACGGTGACCTTATGGCCCGCCGTGACGGTCAGGGTGTCGGCGTGAAGGCGAAGTTCGTTAGCGTGATCTCCGCCCCGCCGGTGGTCGCCGAGGGCGAGGCGGGACTGGGGGCCGTGGCGGTGGATGTCGCTGAGGAGGAGTTGTCGTTCCCGCTGGAGCAGGCGGTCGCCGACAGCAGGGTCGCGGCCGCCGCCGGCACCAGGGGAGCGGTGCGTCGACGCTGCGGAGTGGACGGCATGAGAGCGGTTCCTCGTCGGTGGGTCAGGCGGCGCGCCGGGCGGGCTCGTCGGCGCTGGGGGCGACCGTTTCCCGCGGGGTGTGGGTGGGGGAGGGGGCCGCACCGGGCAGCCGAAGTCCCTTGAGGGACAACGCGTTGACGGCGACGATGAAGCTGGAGCCGGACATGGACAGCGCGGCGATCTCCGGGCGGAGCACCAGGCCGAAGGCCGGTTCGAAGACACCGGCGGCGATGGGCAGGGCGATCGCGTTGTAGCCGATGGCCCAGCCCAGGTTCTGGCGCATCTTGCGCAGAGTGCCGCGGCCGATGCGCAGGGCGGTGGGCACGTCCAGGGGGTCGGAGCGCATCAGGACCACGTCGGCGGTCTCGATGGCGACGTCGGTGCCGGCGCCGATCGCGATGCCGAGATCGGCCTGGGCCAGGGCGGGCGCGTCGTTGACGCCGTCGCCGACCATCGCCACCTTGCGGCCGCTGGCCTGGAGTTCGGCGACCTTGGCCGCTTTGTCGCCGGGCAGGACTTCGGCGATGACCGTGTCGATGCCGAGATGCTCGGCGATGCGGTCGGCGGTGGCCTGGTTGTCGCCGGTGAGCATGACGACCTCGACGCCGAGGGCGTGCAGTTCGCGCACGGCGGTGGCAGAGGTCTCGCGGGGTGCGTCCGCGATGCCGATCAGGCCGACCGCGCGCCCGTCGACGGCGGCGATCACGACGGTACGCCCGGTGGCGGCCAGCTCGTCCCGCGCTTCTGCGAGTTCCGCGAGATCGATGGCTTCGCGCTCCGCCAGGCGGCGGTTGCCGACCACGACCCGGTGGCCCGACACCTGGGCGATGGCCCCATGACCGGGTACGTTCTCGAAATCCTCCGCGCGTTCGAAGGCGAGCCCCTTGGCCTCGGCATGCCGTACGACGGCTTCCGCGAGGGGGTGTTCGGACTCCCGCTCGACCGCGGCGACCAGGCGCAGCAGCCACTCCCCGAGCACATCAGGGGCCGTGACGACGTCGGTGACCTCTGGCTCGCCCTTGGTGAGGGTGCCGGTCTTGTCCATGACGACGGTCTGGATACGGGCGGAGGTCTCCAGGCCCACGGCGTTCTTGAACAGCACGCCCCGTTTCGCGCCGAGTCCCGTCCCGACCATGATCGCGGTGGGGGTGGCCAGGCCGAGCGCGTCCGGGCAGGTGATCACCACGACGGTGATGGCGAACAGCATCGCGGCACCGAAGGAGCGGTCGGTGGCCAGCAGCCAGACGGCCAGGGTCGCGGCGCCGCCGAGCAGCGCGACGAAGACCAGCCAGAAGGCGGCACGGTCGGCCAGCCGCTGCCCGGGAGCCTTGGAGTTCTGGGCCTGCTGGACGAGCTTGACGATCTGGGCCAGCGCGGTGTCTGAACCTACCTTGGTGGCGCGCACGCGCAAGGTGCCGTTGGCGTTGATGGTGGCGCCGACGACCTGCGAGCCCGGTTCCTTGTGCACCGGCAGGCTCTCGCCGGTGACCATCGACTCGTCGACCTCGCTGGTGCCCGACTCGACCATGCCGTCTACGGCGATCTTCGCTCCGGGGCGGACCAGCAGCAGGTCCCCGACCACCACCTCGGCGGTGGGCACCTCTACGGGTTCGCCGTCGCGCAGCACGAGGGCCTTGGGCGGGGCGAGGTCGAGGAGGGTGCGGATGGCGTCGTTGGCGCCGCCACGGGCGCGCATCTCGAACCAGTGGCCCAGCAGCACGAAGGAGGCCAGCACGGTGGCCGCCTCGTAGAAGACATCGCCGCCGCCGGTGAGGGTGACGATCAGGGAGTACAGCCAGCCGGAGCCGACGGCGACCGCCACCAGCACCATCATGTCCAGGGTGCGGGCGCGCAGGGCTCGCCAGGCGCCGTCGAAGAAGATGGTGCAGGAGTAGAGGATCACCGGCAGGCTCAGCAGCAGCGCCCACACGTCCTCGCGCAGCCCGAAGGGGACGGGTACGTCCAGGTTGAAGACGTCCCTCCCGATCGGTGACCAGATCACGATGGGGATGGAGAAGAGTGCGGCGACGAGGAAGCGGTTGCGCATGTCGGCGACCATGGCCGTCATCGACATGCCCCCGTGCCCGCCGTGGCCCATCATGTCGTGCGGTGAGGGCATGCCCTCCTCGTGCTCGTGGGCGGCGTGCTCGGCGGGAGGACCCGGTTCGTGGACGTGTGCCTCGTGTACGTGCGGTTCGGGAGCGTGTTCGGGCGGGGCCGTCGCCAGGGCGGGTGGATCAGGCTCGGTCATCGGGTCGCAGACGTGGGTCGGCACGGACTGGCCTGCGCAGTGGTAGCCGCAGTCCTCGACCCAGCGACGCAGTTCGGCCAGGGACGTGCGCCGCGGGTCGAAGACCACCGTCGCCGTCTGCGCCACCGGGTTGGCCTCCACGTCGAGGACGCCCGGCCGGCGGCCCAGCACGGCTGTGATGGTGTTCTGTTGGGAGGCCCACCCCAGCCCGCGCACGTCGAGCACAGCGGTGCTGCGCTCCTTGGGCGGGTGCGCGTGGCCGGGGTGTGCCTCGTGAGCCGAGTGGTCGGGCACCGTCATTTCTCCTTCGGTGAGGGGGCGGTGGAGGCGTGCGCCGTGGTGGTGCGTCGCTGGGGCGGGTGGAGGCCGAGACGCCGGGGCAGGCGCGGCGGTCCGGCGAGCACGGTCAGGATGCGGGCCGCCAGGACGACGGACGCGGCCAGGATCAGCCCGCTGATGAGGACCAGGACTCCCGTACTGGGGCCGGGTGTCGAGCGCAGCTCCTGGTAGAGCGTGCCCATCGCGAGCACGGCCATTAGGGTCAGCGCCCAGAACCACCGCTGCGCGCGGCGGACGTCGAGGCCGTCCGTGCGGGGGGTGCGGTCAGAGGCGTTCATCAGTGCCCCTTCGGGTTGTTGATCCACACCTCGACAGTGACAGCTATGAGGCTTAGTAGCAACACTGTGGCAGACGTCATGGCGATCTTGCGTTCGCGCCACAGCCGCCGTGGGCTGCGGTCGAGGACGGGCACCAGGAAGATCAGTCCGAAGACGCCCGCGATGACGTAGGCGATCGAGGCGACCCCGAACCACTCCTCCATGGGGAAGAACCACCAGAACATCCACAGCGGCCGGGTGATCTCGATGCCCTCGACCGGTGTCGGCCCGAGGACCGGCGGCAGCAGCACCGCCAGCAGGGACAGCATGCCGAGGAGTACGAGGCCGAAGGCGGCCACGCGCTTGAGGTGCGCGGTGAAGGGCTCGGGTATCTCCTCCTCCGGCTTCGGGATGGCAGGGTGCGGTGAGATCTTGTGCCGCTTGACGAGCAGTGCGTGCCAGACGAACAGCAGCAGGATCAGGCCGGGGATGATCACGGCGTGCGCGGTGTACAGGCGTTCCACGATCGGTACGCGGTTGGTGAGTTTCGGGGTGAACCAGATGCCGAAACCGCCGAGGAGTTTGGCGACGTCGAGGTTGTGGGCCAGGGCCTCGTATCCCTCCTGGTCCCAGGGCGAAGACGAACATCGCCTGTGCCGCCCAGTAGTGCAGGCCGCGGGCGAAGCCGCCCAGCCAGACGTTCGAGACGAGGTCGCGCACCGACTGGTTGGCGTCCTCCGGCCTCGGCGAGTAGAACTGGGCCATGTAGACGCCGGTGACCAGCAGCGTCACGAAGGAAACGATGGTCAGGCCGCCCAGGCTCCAGCTCAGGTTGTTGGCGTGCTCGGGCACCGGGTAGGCCAGGGCCTTGATGCCCATCCGGTCGTCGATGACGTCTACGGCTCGCCGGAAGCGTCCGCGGCGAGGGGGCTCGGCCGCGGCGGCCTCGGGTCCGGCGCCAGCTGCGGACCCGGGACGGTGGGTGGTCATGACGCCTCCCGGTGCCTGCGCTCGCGGTGTTCCAGTTCGCGGAGGGTGTGCGGCGGGCGCAGCCGCCGCGAGAGCCACAGCCCCCCGCCGATGACCGCGACGCCCAGGCCGGCCAGGACGGCGTCGCCGCCGTCGGAGATGCCGCGCGCGGGCCGGAACTCGTCGAGGACGACACTGGTGCCGGTCTCGTCACCGGTCGCGGGCTTGCCGTTCCTGGGGGCGGAGGGCAGCTTGCCGCCGAGCGAGTCCAGCAGCAGCACCTTGACCTGACGACTGACGGCCGCGCTGTAGCCCGGCCGTTCGATCAAGTCCTGCGCCTGGCGGACCCTGGACAGGTCGACGTCTTCCTTGTGCGGGGCCATCAGGGCGTCGTCGATGCGCTCGGCGACCTGACTCTCGTAGGCGTTGTTGGCGATCAGCGCGAGGGCCTGCTCGAGAAGGATCGCCGACTCGTCGCTCTCCTCGCCGTGCGCCCAGGCGGTGCCCGACCCGGCGACGGGGAGCAGCAGGGCGGCCGCGGCGACCGCTCCGGACATGATCAGACCTGGCCCTCGCCCGAGGGCCAGGTTTCTACGCATGACGGTCAGCCTCGTTCATCGGGATTCCTCCGTGGATACCCCCGCCTTCAGGCGGGGGAGGAAACGGACTCCTGCGGAGCAGGGCAGGGAAAGCCGATGCGCCGCCAGGGCGGATCGGCGTTCACCGCCAACCGCCCGCAGGTAAGGGGCAGTTTGCGTGGCGTCCGGTCGGCGATAGCCAGGCTGGCCGGGCCTACCGCCGGGCTGGCGGGATGTCAGGTCTGTGGAGCTGGCGTAAGACTGCTGGGCGTACCCACGTCCCTTGCCGTTGGTTCGGGGCAGCTGCTGTCTGAGAAGCAGAAAACTCAACCCGCGAGTGAAGCTCCCTGCTTCAGCTGGGGGAGAAGTCAAGGCGCTCTCCTGGGCTCGCTGAGGAATGACGGCCCGCGGCCCTGCCTCGCAGGTGCCTGCGGCTGGAGCGGGACGTGCCCGCTCGGTTCAGTGCTTGGTGAGATCGGCGCCGGTGGAATGCAGCACCCGCAGACGGCGCTGGTACTCCTCCTCGTCGATCTCGCCGCGGGCGAACCGCTCGGCGAGCAACTGCTCCGGGGAGGTCTGCGCAGGCGGCGTCCAGTGAGTGGCGTCGGGTGAGCCGCCGGGTGCGGGTCGGCTGAGGGAGCGGAAGAGGAGGACGAAGGCCGTGATGATCAGGCCCCAGAAGACGATCATGCCGAGGGACATGCCGAACCATCCCCAGCCGCTCACGTTGTGGTCGTACCAGAACATCATGGTGATCACTTCCAGGATCGAAGGGGCGTACATGTAGAGCGCGCCGGTAGGGGGGCTTACAGCCACCGTCCTCTCACTAAGGGAATTAGTACATGGGCCGGGTGGCCCAGTGCCGGGGTCGGTGGGTCCCCTACTCGGTGGGGATAGGGGTGACGACGGTGGATTCCGTACCGCCATCCGTGGGGTGAGGAGTCCGCCATGAACCTGGCCGACCTGGTCGTCATCACCGTCTCCGCTGTCGCCATCGCCGCTTTGGGCTGGTTCTTCTTCGGCCCGCGCCGGGCGCGCGGCAGAGTTCTCCCATGGGGTGCAGCGGGTGGAGGTGACCGTGCGTGGCGGCCACAGCCCCGACGTGATCCGGCTGCGGCAAGGGGTTCCTGCCGAGGTGGTCTTCGATCGCCAGGAGTCCGGGGAGTACACCGACAGGGTCGTCTTCCCGGAGCTGCGGGTCAGCGCGGCGCTGCCGGCCTCCCCGGCGTGCGCCCGCGCGGCACCGGCGGCCATGGGCCGCTGGCCGTGCCCCGGTCCGGTGGTCCTTTCCCGACGGAGCCGTACGCCTCACCCGTTGGCTTCGGTGCCATTGTCAAGGGAGGGCCAGCCGTCTCACAGGCGGTCACCACCGTCGCAGAGAAGACGCGGCGGCCCAGCAGCGACAGCTCAAGGTCGTCGACATCCGCCCGCCGCCCGCGAACGACAGCCGTAGCCTGTCCTCCTTCTACCTGGTCATCGGCTGGATGGTCGGCGGCTTCCTGGCCGCCGCCATCCTCGGCATCGCCGCCGGCGCCCGGCCCGCCAACCTCCACCGCACCGCCATCCGCCTGGGCGCCCTGGCCGTGTACGCGGCCGTCTCCGGGCGGGGCGCTGCCCTGATCGCCGACCCGTGGCTGGACGCCCTGCCCGGCCGCTTCGCCGCCCTCTGGGCATCGGCGCCCTGGTCGTGTTCGCTTCCGCCGCGCCCTCATCTCCTTCGCCGCCACCGGCCTGCGCCAAGCTGTGCGCCCTGCTGCCCGGCCACTGCGCGCGGCGCACGGCCAAGCCGCCTGATCCCGTGTCGCGGCACACCTTCCCGCTCCCGCTCGCGGCTGCGTGCGGCTTCGGCCCCCACACGCGGCGTGCGGTTTGCTCTCCGCTGCGCGAGGCAGCTCCTCTACCGGGCCGTGATCGTGACGGTGTGGTAGCCGGAGGTGCCGGTGGGGAAGGGGGTGCGGGGGACGGGGCTCTGGCGGGTGCCGTCGCGGCTGGTGCAGCGGGCCTGGAGGGTGCGTTTGCCGGGGGTGAGGGGGAGGTGCAGCCGCCAGCGGCGCCAGGCGGCCGGGGCGAGTTCGGCGGCGAGTTCGGCCGTCTGCCAGGGGCCGCCGTCGACGCGGGCCTCGACCGCTGTGACGCCGTGCGGGGGTGCCCAGGCCACCCCGGTGCACGTCACCGTGGAGCCGTTCACGCGGCCGGGGGCCGGGCTGTCGATCCGGGCCAGGGGGCGGACCGGCACCGGTTCCCGGGGCCAGCCGCGTGGGAGCCAGTAGTCGGTGTTGGGGTGTTCGGCCAGGCGCAGCCCGGTCAGCCACTTGGCTCCGGTGAACTGCCCGTACAGGCCGGGGACGAAGACCCGGGCGGGGAAACCGTGCGCGGCGGTCAGTGGGCGCCCGGCCATGCCCACCACGAGGTAGCCGGCGGTGCGCTCCAGTAGCAGAAGGGGGAGGCTGCACTCCCAGCCGTCGACGGCACGGGTCACCACGTACCGGGCGGTGGGGTTGGGAGCGGCCTTGTCCAGCAGGGTGTGCAGGGGGATGCCGGTCCACCGCTGGTTGCCCAGCCGATCCCAGCCCAGCCGGTTGTGGACGCAGGAGAGGACCGCGTCGAACTCCACGAGGTCGCCGGCGAGCAACTGGTCGTAGGACAGCCGGTAGGGCGCGGTGCAGGCGCCCGAGACATCCAGTTCCCACCCTTCGGTGTCGATCAGGAGCGGCCGCATGGTGACGTCGGTGACGTAGAAGTCCTCCACCGGGGTCAGAAGCGGGCTGACCCCGTTCCATGCCTCCGCTCCGTCGCGGGCGGGCGGCAGTGGGGAGGCCACCGGCGGCAGCCGGGCAGACTGTGCGGCTGCATGTCGGCGGCGGTGCAGCTCGCGCAGGCGCAGGGAGGCCGCCAGGGCGGCCCCGCCCGTCAGCGCCAGGGCGCGAACGCGGGGCGTGGGGGCGGAAAGGGCCGTCACCGTGGCGGCCGCGCCGGTCGCGGCCGAGGAGAGCACGGCGGCTGTGGCGCGAGTGTCACGCATTTCGCCACTGCCCGGTCGGCGCAGGGCGAGTCCCGCTGCCGCCGCTGCCGCGGCACCGGCCGCCAGGCCGTACGTGACGGGGCGGCGTGCTTGCCCGAGGAGGGCTCCCGCCCCCACCACTGTGCCCACGACCGCCGCTCGGGTGACCGGCTTGTCCGCCGCCCGCAGGAGTTTCACCGTCTGCTCGACCACCGGCAGCGGGGACGTGTCCACCACCAGCTTGCCTGCCGCGTCGATCAGGGACGGGCCGCCCAGCGCCGCCGCGAGCAGCTCCGCCGCTCCCAGGCCGGACAGCGCCGCCGCTCCTCCGCGTAGCCAGGCACCCATACCAGGGCCCTCCCTCAGTACGTGAAACATGGTGCGTTCAGCCGTGCAACGCTAGTGTTGCATGCTGGCGGCGAGGGTGGGAGGCGAGGCGCATGGCAGATCGCGGCAGCCCGGTGCTGGACGCGACCGTACTGGCGGCCGCGGCTCAGGTACTGGCCGAGCAGGGCTGGCACGACTTCACCCTCGAACGCGTCGCCCAGGCGGCGGGCGTTTCCCGCGTGACCCTGTACCGGCGGGGCGTGACCAAGGACGTGCTGTTCGACGCGATCGTCGTCGGGGCCGCGCAGGCCTGGCAATCGGCGCTGTGGCCGGCCCTCACCGGCCCGGGCAGCGGCGCGGACCGGCTGCGGCAGGCGCTCGGCGCGGCATGCGCGGTTGTTGAGGAACACCTGCGATTGCTGGCCGGGCTGTCCACCGTGCCGGACCCAGTCTTCCACCTTGACGCGGAGGACGGCACCGGCCACCGCACCCGCGACGTCTACGTCACCCCGTTCCGGCGCCTGATCCAGGATGGGCAGGCGGACGGCAGCGTGCGCGCGGAGCTGGACGCGCAGCAGACCGCGACCCTGCTGTTCAACGTGATCACTCGCACCTACCTGCACATGCGCACCGGCCACGGCTGGCCCCCCGCCCGCACCGCAGACGCGCTGCTGGGCCTGGTCACCCCCGGGCTGCTGACTGACCGCCCTCACGGGCACCACACCGACGCGTAAGGAGCAACCCATGGCCACCGCCGTCTCCGCCCTCGGTCCTGTCCACCACGTCGAACTGCCCGACGGAGTCATCCGCTACCACGCCACCGGCAGCGGCCCGCCGATCGTGTTCGTGCACGGCATCATCGCCAACGCCGACGTCTGGCGGGGCGTCGTGCCCCGCCTGCGCGACCGCCACCGCTGCATCACCCCCGACTGGCCGCTGGGCGGCCACACCGACCCCATGCGCCCGGGCACCGACTTCACCCTGTTCGGGCTCGCCGACCTCGTCCAGCGCACCATCGCCGCCCTGGACCTGACCTCGCCCGCCCTCATCGGCAACGACACCGGCGGCGCCATCTGCCAGGCCGTCGCCGCCCGCCACCCCGAAAGCATCGGCCCCCTGGTCCTCACCCCCTGCGACGCCTTCGACAACTTCCTGCCCCTGCCCATCCGGCACCTGCAGCTCTTCGGCCGCACGCCCGCCGGGCTGAAGGTGCTCGCCGAGACCCTGCGCCTGCGGGCCGTCCAGCGCCTGCCGATCGCATTCGGCCTGCTCACCCGGCGCCCCATCCCCGCCGACATCATGGCCAGCTACACCGCACCGCTGCGCGAACACCCGGCAGTCCGCCGGGACTTCGCCCAGCTGGTGCGGGCCATCTCGCCCGCCTTCACCCGCGAGGCCGCCGAGGGACTGCGGACCTTCCCCCACCCGGCCCTGATCGCCTGGGCCCGCCAGAACTTCTTCCCCCTCGCCCACGGCGAGCGGCTGGCTGGCCTCATCCCCGACGCGCGCCTGCGCGTCATCGAGGACTCCGGCCCCTTCGTCAGCGAGGACCAGCCCGACCAGACCGCCGCCCTCATCGACGAGTTCCTCAAGGTCGCGGTGCACTGAGCGGGCGCCCCGCACGGAGATCGGCGTCCGACAGAACGTGCTGCAGATCGTTGTGGCGATGTTGGCCGTCGCCCTGTGGGCGGGGAGCACGTGGTCCGGCCGACGACGTCGGCACGAGAAGGACGAAACCTGCTCCGTCCAGGCACCGCCGGAATCCCCGACGAACGGACCGCGAACAGGGGTTGCGGCCCCCGCGCGTGCGCCGGGACGGGCGTCGACCAGAGGGTGGTACCACGCCACACGCGAGGGGCTCGCGGCCGACGGGTATCCGCCGCCGCTCGGGGCCCGCCCGGGCAGCAGACCGCCCAGGCGGTGTCTGCCACTGCGGGGGTTGGGAGAGGTCGCCGACGCCGTCCGTTCCCCGCCCGGCGCAGGTTTCTCCGCTCGGGTGCGCCCGGGCTCAGCGTGTGGGCCGTACCAGCCGTGCGGCCAGGTCCTCGACAACCCCGGTCATGGAGCCCTGGTCTTGGGGGCGTTGGCCCGGGGTGAACAGCCGACGAGCAGGTGAGTGCGTGGCGGAGCGCTACGGCCCCGCCGAAGGGGCGCTGACCGACGATCGTCGCTCGGTCCACCAGATCGCGGCGGGCAGGGCCAGGAGATCAGCGAGGCCGGCGACCGTGACCATGACGAGCAGTGCGACGGGGATGCCGGCATGGGATTCGCCCCCACGGGTCGGAGGGATGGACCTGGCGGTCATCGGCCGCCTCCGGACCGGCCGAGGCGGTCTCGTTCACGCGTGCGCCCGCCGGGTCGGCCTGATGTGGTGCCGTGGTGCTTCGGGGGCGCGGTGGGGGTGCGGTGGTGCCGGCCGATGTGGGGCCAGAAGGCGGGGGTGTTGGCGGCGTAGGCGTCCCAGTCGGCACCGAACTTCTTGGCGACCTCGCGCTCTTCGCTGCGGGCGAGGCGCGCGTAGACGTACACCAGGATTGGGAACATGACCAGGGTGGGGATGGTGGGCCACTGGAGCAGGAACCCGATCATGATGAGCAGGAAGCCTTCGTACTGCGGGTGCCGTACGTGGGCGTACGGGCCGGTGGTGGCCAATCGGTCGCGCTGGGCGGCCTCGTGCAGCACCTTCCAGGCGGCGGCGATCAGCCAGAAGCCGACACCGATGCCGACATAGCTCGCGAGGTGGAAGGGGCTCAGGTGCGGGTCGCCGGTCCAGCCCGTCAGGTCGTTCCACAAGTGGCCGCCCGCGTGGGTGTCCTTCAGCAGCGGGAACCGGCTGCCGAGCCAGCTGCCCAGCAGGTAGATGGTCAGCGGAGTGCCGTACATCTCGGTGAACAGCGCGACCATGAACGCGCTGTAGGCGCCCATGGCCCGCCAGTCCCGCTTCGTCTTCGGGTGGAAGAAGCTGGCGGCGAAAACGATGAACAGCAGCGCGTTGAGCACGACCAGCGGCCACAGGCCGTATGCCGCCTCAGCCATGACGTTCTCCTCGGGGTGTGCGCCGACCGTCGGCGAGGCTGTGCATCCGTGTCCGGTAGGTGGCCGCATCGATCCGGCCGTGCAGCCGCAGTCCCACGAGCCATTGCTCGGCTTCCTCGAGGGCCGCGCGGCGGCCCCGGAGGCGGGCCAGCGGCGGCCATCGGCTCTCGGCCGGCGTGAGCAGGCGCGCCATGTCGTAGACCCCGGCGGCCACCAGCAACGAGCCGATCAGCAGAGCGATCAGCGCTGCCATGGCACGGCTCCCGGTGGTGCGGCGGGTCCGCCTGGCCGGCGGCCCGGGGCGAGACGCCTCCTACGCGCGCCCATGGCCGTAGGGGTGCTTGTGATCCTGCTTGCGCAGAGGATCGTCGGTGTCCTCGGCGGCCCGGTCCGTGGTGTCGTGGCCGCCGTGCATGCCATGGCCGCTGTGCGTGTCGTCACCGTGCATGCCACGCATCATGAAGAACATCATCAGCGGGCAGGCGATCAGCACAGCCAGCAGCGCCAGGCTTCCCACGGGCGCGCCCAACGCCACCAGTCCGACGATCGCGATCGCCGCGGCCAGGGCGTACAGGGGGAGCTTGTCAGACTTCATGGTGTTTCCTCCTCAGTCCCCACCTCAGTGGGGAATACCTGTACCCGGTATGGGTGGTTGATTCGATCGTGCGTCCGCCCCTTCGGGGCGGGTATGGGTCGAGTCGGGCTGCTCCGCGGGCCGTCCGGTCCCTTCTGGGACCGGACGGCCCGGGTCTCATGTCGCATGACCGCGTGGGCCGAGCAGCCGGCGGACTGTGTACACACGGCTGCCCGGACGCCGGCCGCGGGCGAGTCCTGCCGTCGCCGCGCGATAGGCGGCGGGGCTGATCCGATCGGTCAGCAGGAGCTGCACCTGCCGGCACTCGGCGGCGCCCGCCGCCGCGCGTCGGCCGCCCAGCCGGGCCAGGAGCACGCCGAGCGGTCCTCGCGCGGCGAGGACGCGCCGAACGCTGACGCAGGCCATCGCCACCAGCAGTGCTGCCCCGATCAGAGTCGACATGGCTGCCTCCCTTCGCCAAGCGCGGTGCGGGCTGCGGCGACCTCCTCAGTGTGGCCTTCCCCTCCAGCCAGTCCTATGGAGCTAAGGTCCTTAGTAGTAGGCCGAACGGCCCTACGACAACCGCCGCCCTGCCGCGGGAGCCGTGTCAGCGCACGGTCGTGGGCTCGGACGTCCCCTGCTCCGTATCAGTCCCCGGCACGCTGACGACGCCCTCGGCTCGGCGCGCTCGCTCCCGGCGGTTGTGCATGAGGGAGGACAGGAACGCGGCGCCGATGAGGGCGACACCGACGGCGCTGGTGACGGTCTGCGGGACGTCGTAGCGGATGGTGAGGAACAGGATGACGGCCAGGGCGCCGATCGCGTAGTGCGCGCCGTGCTCCAGGTAGATGTAGTCGTCCAGAGTGCCGCGTCGGACCAGGTGCACGGTCAGCGAGCGGATGAACATGGCACCGATGCCCAGGCCGAGCGCGATTTGGAAGATGTTCTGGCTGATGGCGAACGCGCCCACCACCCCGTCGAAGGAGAACGACGCGTCGAGCACCTCGAGGTAGAGGAACAGGAAGAACGCGGCCTTCCCGACGGTGGAGCCGGCGTACGAGGACTCGAAGTGCTGGGACAACCCGCTGACGAACAGATAGGTGAGCAGCCCCAGCAGGCCGGCGACGAGCACCGTGGTGGACTCTGCCTCGGTCAGGGTGGCTGTCGCCGTCAGCAGCACACCCAGGGCGACCAGCACCGAGAGCCGATCCAGCCCCGCCGCCCGCGCGGCGGCCCGCTCCAGGGGGACCAGCCAGTGCACGTCACGCTCGGACAGCAGGAAGTCGAGGGCGATCATCAGCAGGAACATGCCGCCGAACGCGGCGATGGCGGGGTGCGCGTGGTCCAGGTGCTCGGCGTATGTGTCCGGCTTGCTGATCGCCAGATCGAGTACGGCGGAGGGGCTGAGCCGTGTGGTCGCGGACACGACGAGCAGAGGCAGGATCAGCCGCATCCCGAAGACGGCGATGAGGATGCCCACAGTCAGGAACATCCGCTGCCAGAAGGCGGTCATCCGGCGCAGCACAGTCGCGTTGATCACCGCGTTGTCGAAGGACAGCGACACCTCCAGTACGCCGAGCACCGCGACGGCGGCCAGTCCACCCGGCCCCCACAGGAAAAGGGCGGCGGCCAGGGCCAGCGCGGTGACGCCGAAGGACCAGCCGAAGGTTCGCAGGGCGCTCATCGGGTCTCTCCTTCGTGGATACCCCCGGCTTCAGCCGGGGGAGGAAACGAAGTTCCTGCGGAGCAGGGCAGGAAGAGCCGGTTCGCCGCCGGGGCGAACTGGCGTTTGCCGGCAGCCAGCCGATACCTAGGGCTCACACGGAATCTGATACAGTGTGAGGTATGCCGGAGCAGGTCAAGCGGGCGTTCAGGTACCGCTTTTACCCCACGGACGGGCAGGCGGCGGAGTTGTCGCGTACGTTCGGCTGTGTCCGCCTGGTGTACAACAAGGCACTGGAGGAGCGCACCCGGGCCTGGTACGGCGAGCAGCGCCGGATCTCCTACGTGCAGTCCTCCGCCGCCCTGACCGAGTGGAAGAAGACCGAGGAACTGGCCTTCCTGACCGAGGTGTCCTCCGTTCCGCTGCAGCAGGCGCTGCGGCATCTGCAGACGGCGTTCGCCCACTTCTTCGCCAAGCGGGCGAAGTATCCGCGCTACAAGTCGCGGAAGAAGTCCCGGGCGTCGGCCGAGTACACCCGCAGTGCCTTCACCTGGCGCGAGGGGCGGCTGACGCTGGCGAAGATGACGGATCCGCTGGACATCCGCTGGTCGCGTCCGCTGCCCGAGGGTGCGGTACCGACCACGGTGACGGTGTCCCGGGATGCGGCGGGACGCTGGTTTGTGTCCCTGCTGTGCGAGGACACCATCCCCCCGGCCCCCGCGACCGCGAACACGGTCGGTCTGGACGCCGGGATCACCTCGCTGGTGACCCTGTCCACCGGGGAGAAGATCTCCAACCCCCGGCACGAACGCGGGGACCGTGCCCGCCTGGCCCGCGCCCAGCGGGAGCTGTCGCGCAAGGCGAAGGGCTCCGCGAACCGGGCCAAGGCCCGCAGGAAGGTTGCCTGCATCCACGCGCGGATCGCCGACCGGCGCCGGGACTTCCTGCACAAACTGACCTCGCGCATCGTCCACGAGAACCAAGTGGTCGTGATCGAGGACCTGACCGTCCGCAACCTGCTGAAGAACGGGCGCCTGGCGCGCGCGATTTCGGATGCGGCCTGGACGGACCTGCGCATGATGCTGGAGTACAAGTGCGCCTGGTACGGGCGCGAACTCGTCGTGATCGACCGCTTCTTCCCCAGCTCGAAGCTGTGCGGGGCCTGCGGCACGGTCCGCGGGAAGCTGCCGCTGAACGTCCGCGAGTGGACGTGCGAGCACTGCGACGTGGTGCACGATCGGGACGTGAACGCGGCACGCAACCTTCTGGCCGCCGGGCTGGCGGCTGCTGCCTGTGGAGACGGTGTAAGACCTCAACGGGAGTCCTCCCGGACGGGGCGGTCGTCGGTGAAGCAGGAACCCCAGCGGGCGACCGCTGGAATCCCCCGCCTTTAGGCAGGGGAGGAAGTCAACGGGACTCATCTCCTCGGGGACCGGCACGCAGGGGCGGCGGGCGAAGGGCGCGTCGCGCGTGGTACCGCCACCCTCCCGGCGCGGGCGGCGACGCGCACAGGGGCCTGTCGGCCCTGCGGACGGGACGGCAGGCCCCTACGGGGTTGGGGTATCCGCGGCCCAGGATGAACTGCAGACCCCTCCAGTTCGTACGGAGCGAAGGAGAGGAGGCGCACGGCGATGGCCACAGCCCCAAGTCGCGGTCCGCGCCCGTCGGTGTCCGAACCGCCGGGCTACCACGACCAGAAGGCGGATCATCTGTCCCGACTGCACAAGATCGAGGGCCAGGTGCGCGGGGTGACGCGCATGGTCGACGAGGACCGGTACTGCATCGATGTTCTCACCCAGATCGGCGCCATCACCCGTGCCCTGCAGGAGGTCGCCCTGGGCCTGCTCGACGAACACTCCAGGAACTGTGTGTTGAACGCCGCCCGTTCGGACTCGCAGAGGGCGGACGAGAAGCTCGATGAACTCGCCCTCACCATGCGGCGGGTGATGCGCCTGTGATCGAGCCGATTCTGACGCGTCGGTCCTTCCGGTCGAAAAGCTCTCTGCGGGGCGAGATCCTGGCGGGAACGGTGCGGGCGTGCTCGATGAAGGTCGGCATGATCGGCCTCGTGCTCTTCGTGAGGGGAGTGCGATGGTGCGCGAAGTGCCTCCCGAGCAGCCCGTGTTCACCGCTGGGCGGTGGGTTGGCAGCGGAGGTGCGGGACGCGGAGTCCGGGAGGGCGCTGCCGATCAGCAGCGGATTGTCTGCAGGGAATCCGGCGCAGGGACGGCCCCCGCGGCCGGGTTGCAGCTGTGTCTGGCGGTACGGGCCAGCGCGGGCCGGAGCGCGGGCGCGTCCCCTTGGACGGCGGCCGGGAGAGCGCCCGGCGAGTCGACGAGATTCGCACCCGACCAGGCGGAGCCCGCACGGCCGCGGGAGGAGGGCAGCGCTGCGTCATCCAGCGTCGAGCCGTGATGCGGATCCGGGGATTCGGCGCTCTCACCCGGCTCACCGTCTGGTCCCGTCCTGTCGTCCTGCATCAGGTCGGAACCGTCTGTGACCCCTCGTAGTAACTAAAGAATTTAGTGGCAGATCCGGTTGGGTGACACGAAGGCGGAATTCTTCGCCCATACGTGGACGTAAGCTGCCGGAGCGTGATGTTCTGCTTACGATCTGTCGCATGCCGCAGGAATCTGCCGGCTGCGCGAGGGTGCGCAGGCCGGCCCTCGCCCTCCTCGTGGGTCTGGTGCTGATGCTCCTGGCCCACGCTGTCGCGTGCGCCGGGCATCCGGCCGGCGGGCACGCGCACGCCACGACAGTGTCCGCGTCGGCGGTGCACGAGGAGGCCCGAGCGGACAGCCTGCGGTCCGCGTGGGAGGCAGTGGACTGCGCCCTTACCCACGCGGTGGACGGGCATTCGGAGCACGGCATCGCGTGCTGCGATCCGGCCGACTGGCCCGCCGACACGCGTGTACCCGCCGGGACACTGCTCCTGGCGTTCACGCTGATCGTGCTGCTTTCCCTGCGTCACCGCGTGATGGACCTCGTGATGTCGGGCGCCCCGCCAGGGGGAGGGAATCCGGCGGTCGTGCCGCCTCCCGGCGGCTCCCACCTGCTGAACCTGGTCTGCGTCAGCCGTACGTGACCGTGCCGCCCAGCAACCGCTGGGCCATCCGGCACATTCACCCGTACGGCAGACACGCGGCCCCAGCGCGAGCGGGGCCGCGAGAGGACCCCCACATGAGCACTGCCCTGCGCGGCATCACGTCGCACGACATCACCTCGTTCCTCGCAGCACACGAAATTCCCGAACCGGCCGGAGCGCCGCGGCGGTCCCCGGCCGGCATGGTCGGCAACACCCCCGTCCTCTTCATCGGAGAGCCCTTCAACCCGGCGGGCCGCGGCTTCTGGGCGAAGCTGGAGGGCGCCAACCCCGGCGGCATCAAGGACCGCCCCGCGCTCCACATGGTCGCCGCGGCCCGCAGACGGGGCGACCTCACCCCGGGCGCCCCGATCATCGAGTCCACCAGCGGCACCCTCGGCCTCGGCCTCGCCCTGGCCGGGATCACGTACGGTCATCCGGTCACCCTGGTCTCCGACCCCGGCATGGAGCCGCTGATGGTGCACCAGCTGCGCGCGCTCGGAGCGCACGTGGACCTGGTCACAGAGCCGCATCCGGTGGGCGGCTGGCAGGAGGCGCGCCGCGAGCGCGTACGCGAACTGCTCGCCCGTACGCCGTCGGCCTGGTGCCCCGACCAGTACAACAACCCGGACAGCGTTGCTGCGTACGCTCCTCTGGCGCTGGAACTCGTCGTCCAGCTCGGCCGGATCGACGTCCTGGTCGCGGCGGTCGGCACCGGCGGCCACTCGGCGGGCATCGCTCGCACCCTGCGGACGTTCAACCCGGAACTCAGGCTCGTCGGCGTCGACTCGGTGAACTCCACCGTTTTCGGCCAGCCAGCCGGACCCCGCCTGATGCGCGGCCTCGGCAGCAGCATCCATCCCGCCAACGTCGACCACGCGGCCTTCGACGAGGTCCACTGGGTGGCCCCGGGGGAGGCGGTGTGGACCTGCCGTCAACTGGCCCGCGGCCACTACGCCAGCGGTGGCTGGAGCGTGGGCGCGGTGGCGCTCGTGGCGAACTGGCTGGCGCGTACCGAGCCGGAGCGGACCCGGATCGCGGCGATCTTTCCCGACGGCGTGCACCGCTACTGGAACACCGTCTACAGCGACGACTACTGCCGTCGGCACGACCTTCTCCGACGCTTCCCGGCGTCCGAGCCGGACGAGATCCTCCACCCGGGCGAGAGGACGGTGGAGCGTTGGACCCGCTGTACCGACGTTGCTGTGCCCGAGGGAGCCGCGTGATGAAGTCCCTTGCCGCGCAGTTCCGTTCGTTCAACGGGTGTATCCGTCTGCTGATGATCCAGCAGTTCACCATCAACACCGCCTTCTACATGCTCATGCCCTACCTGGCAGTTCATCTCACGGACGGCCTGGGCCTGGCCGCCTGGGCGGTCGGCCTGGTGCTGGGCGTGCGCAACTTCGCCCAGCAGGGCATGTTCCTTGTCGGCGGGACGCTCGCCGACCGGCTCGGCTACAAGCCTGTGATCGTGACAGGGCTCGTGCTGCGGACCGTCGGCTTCGGCCTGCTCGGCTTCGTCAGCTCGCTGTCCGCGCTCGTCGTGGCGTCGGCGGCGACCGGCTTCGCGGGTGCGCTGTTCAATCCGGCGGTTCGCGCGTATCTCGCGCAGGAGGCGGGGGAGCGGCGCGTGGAGGCGTTCGCGGCCTTCAACGTCTTCTACCAGGCGGGGATGTTCGTCGGCCCGCTGGTCGGACTCGCTCTGCTCACCGCCGACTTCAGGCTCATCTGTTCCGTGGCGGCCCTGTTGTTCCTTGTCCTGACGGTGATTCAGCTGCGCATGCTGCCCGCCAGCAAGGGCACATCACGAGCCGAGCCCGGCGGTGGCGGTGTGCTCGCCGACTGGCGCACGGTCGTCGCCAACCGCCCGTTCCTCCTCTTCGCCCTCGCCATGATCGGCTCGTACGTCCTGTCCTTCCAGGTGTACCTGGCGCTGCCGTTTCAGGCGCACCGTGCCGCTCCGGACCGGGGCGATGCGGTGACCACGGCGCTGTTCGCGGTCTCGGCCGCGGTCGCCGTGGCCGGCCAGCTGAAGATCACCGCATGGGCTCGGGCGCGCTGGTCGTCCCAGCGCGCCATCGTGTACGGCATCGCGCTCATGGGCGCGGCCTTCCTCCCCCTGCTCATCGACACCGGACCGGCCGGCCGGGACAGCGGCCCACTGGCCTGGGCGGCGGCGTTGGCACCGCTGTTCGTGGCGGTCGCCCTGCTGGGTCTGGGCACCGCGATGGTCTACCCGTTCGAGATGGACACCGTCGTCTCCCTCGCCGGCGGACGCCTCGTCGCCACCCACTACGGGCTGTACAACACCATCGCCGGCCTGGGAATCACCCTGGGCAACCTGACCACCGGCGCCGTCTGGGACGCCGCCGACCGCCTGGGGTGCCCGGAGTTGACCTGGTGGGTGCTCACGGCGACGGGCGCGTTCTGCGCCGGCTGCGTCGGGCTGCTGGCGCGCTCGGGCCGCCTGACCGCACGTCCCGAACCGGAGCTCACGGCGGTGGCCCCGTGACCGGGAACACGGCGGTCGCCCGGGCGGGCAGCGCGCTGCTGATCCTGTTGCGGGTGTGCTGTCCCTGCCTGCGCGCCTTCCACTCCGCGCTCGTTCCGGCGGGTACCCCAGGGCCTGCAACGTGTACGCGCTCGGGCCATCCGGGACGAAGAAGTCGACCCGCGCGAAACGCCCGTACGCCCACTGCGCGATCTGTCGAATCCGCCCGACCGAGAAGTGGCTGTTGAACGGGCTGACTCCGATGCATGCGTGCTCAGCCCGCGCCAGGACGGAGGCGCACATGGCGCTCAATGGGGTCACTACGAGTCCGCTCGCGCCCTTCCGCGTGCAGGCGGACGAAGGCCCTCTCCACTGAAGCTCCGCCCAGCCGAGGATCCGGCTGCGGCCGTCGCTGACGCCCAGTTTCAACTGGCCGGCACCACATGCGGTCTTCACGCAATTCGCCGAGGGGCTGGTGGGGGAGCTGCCGGGGAAGAACGGCTGGACGCTGGCGGTGCGACACGAGGTCGCATGAGATGAGTGGGACTCATCGGAGGAGGTTCGACTGATGTCGAAGGTGTAGTGCCCGGTCCCGTGCGCAAGGACCGTCCCTGCCCTCGGCGTGCGCTGCGGGTAACTGCGGCATGCGAAGCTCGGGGAACAGGCAAGGATCCGCGTTCCATCCGTGGATTACAGGCTGGGGAAGACCGGACGGGTGAAGAACATGAACCCTCGTTGATGCCTCGTTACACAGACTTCTGCCGATGGGATGTGGCAGCGGGAGAGCAGGGGCCGGCCGCTGCGAGGCGCCGGGTGCCGGCTGGGGAAGCTAGGTCAGCCGGGAGCGCACCACCGGCCCCCGGGTACAGAGGGCGCCCAACCCGGTCGTAGCTCACTCATGCGGAACGTGACAACCCCGTCATGGCCCAGGCTGGCATGCGCTGGACTGGTAGGCGGACCGTGAGGAACGGGGATGTCCGTGGCGGGAGCAGGACGACCCGAGAAGCGAATGCCGGTGGCCGAAAGGCAGCAGGAAACCGGGAGCCCGAGGCTGACTCCTCCGTCAGCGGCACCCGCATAACTGGCCGGATAGGAGCCTTTGCTCCGGTCTGAAAGGGTGCCGGCGCGGGTCGGGTGAGCCTGCGAGGAACGATGATGAACGACGCGGGAACCGAGGGATGAGTTGGACACCACGGTCACGGTGGAGACGGACGCTGTCGAAACCGAGGCGGCTGTGGTGAACGGACCTGAGCACGGGCCCCTCGACTGGGACGCCGTGCAGTGGCAAACGGTTGAGAAGGACGTACGGCGTCTGAGGCAGCGGATCCTCGCGGCATCGCAGGCCGGGGACCTTAAGAGGATCCGTAACCTGCAGAAACTGATGCTCCGTTCACGTGCCAACGCGCTGATGGGCGTGCGGCGGGTGACGGAGGTCAATGCTGGCCGCAAGACGGCGGGCACCTTGGAGAGGCCGCGTGCAGCAGCACACCGCCGCCGACGGCCGGGGCAAGCGTGCACAGGGCGGCGGAGATCCGGGGCTTCACGAGGGGAGTGCGCAGACCTCGGCCGACCGCAGGCGGCGCACGAGCGCGTAGCCGAGGAGGGCGACGGAGGCCAGGGCCAGCACCGGCTGCACTGGCGCCCAGTACGACAGCGCGCCGCTCACGCCGATGGCCAGCACCACCAGCTTGTTGCAGATCGGGCAGCCGACGGCGAGCGTCGACCCGATACCCCCGAGCAGGGCCCGGGCGGTCAGGGGGCGCTCGGCGGCCCGCTCCTCCCGGGATCGGACCTCCCCGGACGCGGGATTCCAGGCCGCTTCACCGAGCGGTATCAGAGAGCTGCCGACCTGCGCGGGAAGCGCCGCGGCGCGGGGGCGTACATACGTCGCGACCACGAGTCCCTCCAGGACGGAACTGAACGCCCACACCGGGTAGTTCCACCACAACACCGGAGTCATCCGAGTGTAGAAGGGCGTCGAAACCACCCCCGTGGGCACGCCGATGACGAGTGCTGCCAGAACGGTGACCGCGGCGGCCACCAGCCATCGTCGGAGAGGCCATGTGCGCACAGTGCTGTTCCTCCAAGGGCGCAACCGTCCGCCGCCGCGGGGCCCAGTGCGTGAGAGGGACGGGCGGCGCGGGTGCCAACGGTGAGCCGTCATCTTAGTCTGCGAACTGACTTCGTAGAAACGTGGGTTTGGTGTCTGGTATGAAGTGCACCCCCAATCCGAGCAGTCTTTTCGGTCGCCGCGAGCCCTGTGCCCGGTGGCTAGATGTGCCTGCCCATGGTTGGTCTGTCGATCGCTGTCCCGTTCGAGCGTTGCGGGAGGCCTGTCCGCGACTCCATCATACCCGCAAGTGAATTAACGCACTTAGTAGAGCTCATGGGAACCCAGTGAGGGCCGTTGTGCGTCTACTAATTGACTTAGTTCTAATGTGAACGGAGGACGGCAGTGCAGCACAGCCGACGCGGCCCCCTGGCACCCGCAAGCCCACCAACCCGACGCAGGCGGCTCGGGTACGTCGCCCTCGCCGTAGCCGGACTTGTCACGCTGGCGGCGTGCAGTCAGGGTGCCTCGGCATCGGACGACTCGAAGGCGAGGGACGGAGGGGCGACCCCAGGCAAGGCGACGCGGTCAGCGGCCGTCTCGCTCTCTCCGGTGGTGAAGGGCGACGAGGTCATAGCTGACGAGCCGCTTGTCGTGAAGGCCCAGGACGGCAAGCTGTCCTCGGTCACCGTCGCCACTCGCGACGGCAAGACCCTCGACGGCAACGTGTCCGCCGACGGCGGCACCTGGACCTCGGCCCACGGCACGGCGTACGGCACCACCTACACGCTCAAGGCCGAACTCACCGCCTCCGACGGCACCAAGGTCTCCCGCAGCAGCAGCTTCACGACGGTGAGCAAGAAGGACATCTTCGTCGGCACCTACAACGTGAATCCGGGCTCGACCGTCGGCGTCGCCCTCCCGGTGTCAGTGGTGTTCAACAAGCCCATTCACGACAAGGCGGCGGTCGAGCGGAGGCTCAGCGTCACCTCCTCCTCGGAAGTCGAGGGCTCTTGGAGCTGGTTGAAGGACCGGGACGGCAAGGACCGCGTGGACTACCGGCCCAGGGACTACTGGAAGCCGGGTACCAAGGTGAAGTTCAGGATGGACCTGGTCGGGGTGGAGAACGGCGACCTGGTCGGCACGCAGAAGCGCGAGATCGATTTCACTGTCGGCAAGTCCGTCCTCACCACGGTCGACGTCGTCAAGAAGACGCTGCGCCTCAGCGAGAACGGCAAGGTGGTGCGAACCATCCCCGTCTCCACCGGCAAGAAGACCTTTGAGACCTGGAACGGCACCATGGTCGTGCTGAGCAAGGTCCCGAGCATCCGGATGAACTCGTCCACGGTCGGCATCTTTGGACCCGAGGCGTACGACCTGGGCTCGGTCAAGTGGGATGTTCAACTCACTCCTTCGGGTACCTACACGCATGCAGCTCCCTGGAACGAGGGCAAGTTCGGCAGGGTCAACGGCAGTCACGGTTGCATCGGGATGAGCACCGCCGACGCCAAGTGGTTCTTTGATCGCGTGAATTACGGCGACCCGGTCACCGTCGTCAAGTCCAAGGACACCGTGGCGACCAACAACGGGTACGGGGACTGGAACGTCGACTGGGGTGCCTGGAAGAAGGGCAGTGCCGTGAGCTGACACCGTCGGCCTGGCCCGCCGCGTCGTGGACTTGAGGCGGGCCGCGGAACGCTTCTGGCTCGACGAGGCCGCCGCACCGCCACACACGCGGTGAGCTCTTCTGCCAGCCGCTGTCCCGGGAGACTGCCGACGCAGCCCGAAGCGCCTCGCCGACCACGGCGTTCGAGTGTTTCTGGCCGCGTATGGCGTACCGGCCTCGTCAGCCTGACCGGCTCTGCCATCCCGCCTCCCGGCATCGGCGATCGGGCGGGCTCGAGCGTTCCTCGGGCATCGAGGCACCGCACAGCACTTGAAACCTTCGTTGTCGGACGGGCGCGCGGATACGCCCGTATCGTCCGACAATGGAGACCGGTCATGGGAGAGGCCGCCGCGTTGTCGCTAGGAGGTCCGGTTCCCCTGGCCGCCTAGGACACGGCTGCGCCGCGTGATCACCCTCCCTTGACGAAAAGTACTTAATAGATCTTGTTGCGCCCCCGGAGATGCCGCCCGGGGCATCTCTCGTCGGCCGACACGCCACTCGCCCTGCAGCGGATCGGCGGGCTGTGTCAGGGGCGGCGGCCTGCGAGCGCAGCGCGGAAACGGGCATATCGGGGCGCGCCGACGTATCGCCACACCAGGCCCGCGGGGCCGGGCATGTTCTTCCGTAGCCAGGCCGTGCCCCCGTCGGGTTGGGCAGCCAGGATGGCGCCGAGCATGTTCCAGCCCTGCCCCTGGGGTGTGGCCCTGCGGCCGTGCTTGCTGAACCACTTCTCCTCGGGCTGGGTCAGCACGTGCTCCATGACCGGCACGATGTGGACCTCCTCGTCAGGGAAGTGCGCGGCGAGTGCGGCACACACACCCGCGAGCGCGGCCTTGACCGGCTCGGCTTCGGCTGCCCCGGCCGAGGCCCGCCAGGGCGGCACCGCCCGGTCGAAGGCCTCAAGCTGCACGAGCATCTGGGCGTGCTGCACCTTCATCCGCTCCACGTGCAAGAAGCACGCGGGCGCCCGCGTGTCGATCATGTCCCACAGGCGGGAGTCCTCGCCCTCATGGTGCGCGTGCAGCGCGGTGGAGATCAAGTGCAGCTGCACGGCAACGGCTTCGGCATGGACGGTGTCACCTTCCCGCACGCCTTCGACAAGCGCGGTGGCCTCGTCGAAGGACTGCAGCAGCATGCGGTGGATCTCCATCATCGCGCTCGCATCGCAGGTCTTCGGGCCATCGAGCGGCGGGGTAGAGGTCATGAGCAGTCCGTTTCTAGGTGCAGCGAGAGCCACGTCCACGCTTCCAATCAAGCAGATGATGGAAGGGTGTATGGCCCTTCACGGGCGAGCCTTCATTCGTGGGGAGGAGGGACCTGCGCAGGCGACGTCACACTGGCGGTGCTGTTGCCGCGCGGAGCAGATACGCCTTCTTGTGTCAGGCGCCGGGGCGTACCGCGGCGGCCTCGACCGGTGTGCGGGCCGTACCGGGCCGGGTGACGGCCAGGGCGAGTGCTGCGGCGGCGAGGGCGACGGCGGCGGCGATCCGCAGGGCGAAGGTCAGTCCGTCCAGCAGGGCGACGGGGTAGGGCTGGTGCCGGGCGAGGCGGTCGTCGAGGCGGTCGAAGGCGAAGGTGCTCAGTGCGGCGAGGCCGATCGCGCCGCCGATTTGCAGGGTGGTGTTGACCAGACCGGAGGCCAGGCCCGACTCGCCCTCGCCGCCGAGGTCCTGGGTGGCCGCCGACAGCGCGGCTACGGCGGCCAGGCCCATGCCGGCGCCCCAGACGACGCTTGGGGCGATGAAGTAGGTGCCCACCGAGGAATCCACTTCGAGCTGCGCGAACCAGAAGAGACTCCCGCTGAGCAGCAGGGCACCGGCGATCAGCAGCGGGCGCGGACCAGTCCGCGGCAGCAGCTGCGAACACACGGCACTGGTGAGCATGATGGCGACGGCCAGGGGGAGGTAGGCCACGCCCGCCTCGCGGGCGCTGTCGCCGTGGACCTGCTGCAGGTAGAGGGTCAGCAGGAAGAAGGTGGCCAGCATGACGACGCCGAGGAGCAGGTTGACGGCATTGCCGATGGCGAGGTTGCGCAGGCGGAAGACGGTCAGTGGCACCAGCGGCTGGTGCACGCGTCGTTCGAGGAGGACGAACCCGGCCAGCAGTACGGCGCTGCTGAAGAACCCGGTCAGGACGGTCGGTGCGGTCCAGCCGTCATCCTCGCTGCGCACGACGGCCAGGACGAGGGCCACCAGGGCGAGGGTGATCAGTGTGGCGCCGGGCAGGTCGAGACGGGCGGTGCCGCTCGCGGCCGTGCGGGGGATGCGGAGCACGACGCCGGGAAATACCAGGGTTCCGACGAACAGGTTGATGTAGAAGATCCACGGCCAGCCGGGGCCGTCGGTGAGGAATCCGCCCAGGAGTACTCCGGCCGCTCCGGCGACGCCGGCGATCGCTCCCCACACGCCAAGGGCGACGTCCCGGCGGGCGCCGGTGAAGGCGCGGGTGACCAGTGACAGTCCGGCGGGTGAGAGCAGGGCGCCGCCGACGCCCTGGACCGCGCGGGCGGCAAGCAGCATGCCTGGGGAGGTCGCCAGGCCGCAGGCCAGGGAGGCGAGGCAGAACAGGACCAGGCCGGCCAGGAACACCGTCCGGCCCGCGATGACGTCGGTGAGCCGGCCGCCCAGGAGCAGTAGGCCGCCGAACGCCAGCACATAGGCGTTGATGACCCACTGCAGGTCGGAGCCGGCGAAGCCGAGGTCCTTCTCGATCGCGGGCAGCGCGACGTTCACGACGGTGCCGTCGAGCACCACCATGAACTGTGCTGCCCCGATGATCAGCAGGACCAGCCAGCCGGCACGGGCCGGGGCCTGCGGGCCGAGAACGGGGGACGGGGAAGCCATGGATCCTCCACGGACGGAATAGGCTCTCCATCAGATGCTGGAGAACGGTGTCGGGTAGAGTATCCATCAATCACTTGATGGACAACCGAGTGAAGGGTGATCATGCAGGGCGAGCGCAGGCAGCAGCGAGGAGGAAACGCCGGTGACCAGCGGCGTCTGCAGATCGTGGCGGTGGCCGAGGATCTGATCGCTCAGAAGGGCTTCGAGGGCTTTCGGGTACGGGAGGTCGCCGACGTCGTCGGCATCAACATCGCCACCCTGCACTACCATTTCCCGTCCAAGGAGGCGCTCGTCGCAGCCGTCGTGGACAGGATCGTCGGACGTCTCGACCAGGTGCCGCCCCTGCAGGAGAGCGCCAACCTCGATCCGCGTACGCACCTGTCGCGGCACATGGGAGTCGTCCTGGACCAGTTCGACGACAACCGGCAGCAGTTCGTGGTCCTCAACGAGCTCAACACCCGCGCGGTGCGCGACGAGACGGTGTGCGAGACGCTGGCGGCCAGCGACATCGCGTGGCGGGAGTACCTCGTGGAGATCCTGCGCGCCGGCCGGGATGGCGGCCACTTCCGCGCCGACCTCGACCCCGAAGCGGCCGCGACCCTCGTCATCGGCTTCCTCAGGAGCCTGCTCTTCCACCCCGCAGCGAGCGCCGACACCGCGCGCCGCGCCGCGGACGAACTGTTGCGCTGCCTCACTCCCCCGCCCCTCTGACGGCCGCCCCCATCAATGAGGGCAAGCGGCCGTTGGCGCAGGCATGGCTTCGACTGTCACCCACCGCCTGCAGGGCCTCGAGACGCATACGCGGTCCTGGCGCCGCCAGCTGCGCGCCGGGCACCGGCCGGTGCAGGACGTCCTCACGATCGAGTAACGAACGGTCCACCGAACTGCGGGCCTGGCAGGGGTCGATGGTGGCCGGCATGCTGCACACCCCGCAGTACGCCCGCCACGTCTTCGGGCACTACGCCGAACTTCAACTGTCGCCTCGCGACGTTGAGGACGCCGTTCGCGCCCGTATCGCCCGCCAGGCGCTGCTGTACGAGCCCGGCCGGATCTTCCGCATTCTGCTGTGGGAAGCGGCCCCCGTCCTCTGATTCTCCGCTCTCCCTAACGTGCTGGTCATGGCCCACCCGAGGATGCGGTTCACCGCCGTGTACGAGGCCGGGGAGGCGTGGCTCGCCGACTGCTCCACGCACCCGGACTTCGTTCGCGAGGCCTGGCATGTTGAGGCCCTCGCTCCCATCCCCTCCGGTACAAGGTGGCTCGCGGCCGAAACGCTGCTCGTCACCGGCATGCAGGCACGCAGCGGGATCAGTGAAGCGCACCGCGGGCCCGTGCTCGCCGATCCGGTCGTCGACCGGGCGTGGTGGCTCGTCCCCTTGAACGCCTCAGACGAACTCGCCGACCTGCGCCCCGTGACCGTGCGGCCGGTTGGATGGCCGCTGCACTGTCCGCCCACCGGCCGGCAGGCGTGCAGCCGGTTCTGGCTCACGCACCCTGACGGATCCGGTCTGAAATGCGGGACGCCCACGCCTACCGCGACGCCGACAGCTGCGATTGGAATGTCGCGCAACTATGCGTCGGCCGATTCTCAGCTCCACCGGGAATTCAGGGCGCCTTAAAAGAGGGTCGCGATAGGTCCCTGGTGTCGCCCGCCGTACGGTATGGCCGGTGCGCGGCGACGGTGGGGCGGGAGGTTCTGGCCCCCCGCCCCACCGTCTGCCGTCCTGTGTCGGTCACCCTGTCACTGGATCGTCCAAGCCTGGTTGGACTGATTCAGGGGCATGTACTGATCGATGGTGGCCCCGTTCGCGGTCGAGCCGTTGCTCACCTCCAGGATCTGCTTGCTCTCGAAGTTGCGGATCAGGTATCCACCGGTGGTCGGCTCGAAGTACCACAGCTGGTTGTTGCTGCCGTTGTAGGTGCTCTGCTGCAGCGCGGTGCCCCTCCAGTGGCTGGCCCAGCCGAAGTCGAGGACCTTGCCGCTGTTCCTGCTCACGATCTTGTTGAGCTGTCCGCTGACCGGAACGATGGTCCACTGCTGGTTGGCATTGCCCGAGTTCGGCCACTGGATGACGCTCGCGCCGTCGGCGGTGGACGCGCCGTTGACGTCCATCACCAGGCCGCTGTTGACGTTCTTGATCGAGTAGTAGGTCGACGGGTTGGTGTTCGGCGTGCCGGTGGAGTCCTCCAGCGCCCCGCCCGCCCGCTGCACAGAGAAGTCCGTGATGAAGAAGTAGGCCCCGTCGGTCTTGGCGACGCGGACGTAGCGGAAGGCCTGGCGGACGTTGATGTCACCGGTGAGGGTGGCCGCGAGCGGCAGGGTGCTGGTCTGGCGTCCCACGACGGTGTACGTGGCGAAGGACGGGTCGTTGGACACCCGGACCTCGAAGTTGCCCCGGGTCGAGGATTGGTCCAGGTCCTGGCGGGTGGTCAGGGAGAACTGTCCGAGCTGGTAGGCCTGCCCCAGGTCGACCTGCCACCAGGCCGAGGTGTCGCTGCCGGTCGGCGACCAGCCGGTCGTACCGTTGTTGTCGACGGCGTTGGAGGGCGGGGTGTATGAAGCGTAGACCGACGATGCGGACGCCGGCTTGTTGTAGGCGAGGTTGAGCTTCGTCGCCAGTCCCTGGTAGGCGGACTCGAGACCGGAGGCCTTGATGACCGTGTCGCCGGACGTCGTGTTGTTGGTGAGGGTGACGTTGGAGCCGTTGGCGTTCTGGTTGACGAGACCGTCCGTCTGCGACAGCACGTTGTTCGAGAGGGTCATGTTGTTCGACCCCTCGTCCGTGTAGAGGCCGGCCACGGCATTGCCGCAGGCGGTCGGCGTTCTCAGCACGTCGTGGACATAGTTGCCGTTGATGACGGTGCCCGGGTCGTTGGAGAGGTGGTAGATGGCGGCGGAGTCGCACAGCCGGTTCATCACGTTGCCGATCCGGTTGTAGCTGATGCTGTTGTTGCCTTCGGCGTTGGCCGCCGACTGCCAGCCCCAGCCGAGCGAGATACCCGCCCACGGTGTGTCGGATATGTCGTTGTGGTCGATGGTGGTGCTGTTGACGAAGCCCGCGTCGATGCCCGCGGTTCCGGGATAGTCCTCACCGATCTGGGTGATCAGGTTGTCCTTCACCGTGACGTTCTTGACCACCTCCCGGGCGTCCTCACCTGCCGGTGAGGTGGGCGGGTTGTAGATGGTGTGCATCTCCACGGTCGGGTCGGAGAACTTGCCGACCATGATCCCGTTGCCGGCGATGTCGTAGATGAGGTTCCCGGTCACGGTGCTGTCGTGCACGCCGTGGGACAGGTCGAGGGCCGTGGCCCCCATCTGCGTGAAGGTGTTCCCGGTGAAGGAGACACGGTCGGCGTCCGCCGCCTGGACCCCGGCCGACGGGCGGCCCACGTACTGGTGGTTGGAGGTGTCGGCGGAGATGTTGTAGTTGCCGCCCTGGCCGTTGAGGTAGCCGTTGTCGGTCGCTTCCATCCAGGTGGTCCCGGAGAAGGTGATCCCGGAGAAGCGCAGGTCGTGGACGGGGCTGTCGAGGCTGGTGCCCTTGATGTCGAAGAGTGTCTTGATCGTGGGCGCCTGCACGGAGGCCGTGGACATGTCCTCGCCGGGGCGGGGTTTGTAGTAGAGGGTCTGCGCGGCTGTGTCGACGTAGAACTCGCCCGGTTCGTTGAGGAATTCGTGGGCGTTTTCGAAGTGCAGGGGAGAGCCGTCGGAGAGCTGGGGCCAGGGGCGCGGGAAGAGGATGCCCGCCTCGTGGTCCTGGATCGACACGTTGGCGATGCCGTTGGCGGAGGTGAACGACTTCAGCCGCAGGTAGCTCTCGCCCCACTGTGTTTCCAGCATCATCTCGACCTGGCTGAGGTGGTCCCAGTTGGAGACCTGCGAGCTGAGTACCTTTAGCAGCTTGTTGGGCTTGTCGCTGCCCTGGAGCTGGAAGTCCGTGCCGACGTCGGGGAAGCGGGCCCGGGTGGCGCGGACCCCGTTGACGTACAGCTGCCGGAAGTTGAGGCTGCCCACGGACGCCTTGTACTCGCCGTTGGCCGACGCGGTCCACCCGGTGATCGCCTTGCCGCCGGTGATGACGGGCGTCTCCCCGTTGTAGGCCTGGTAGACGACCGTGTGGCCGTTCGTGCCAGAGTCGCTGGTGCCGAAGGTGATGGGGGCCGTGAGGGAGTAGGTGCCGCCGCGCAGGTTCACGACGATGTCGTCGGACATGTTCGTGTTGACGGCCCGGACCGCGGCCTGGGCGGCCTGTACGGTCCTGAACGCTGCGGCAGTGCTGGTTCCCGAGTTGCTGTCGCTGCCGTTGACCGGGTCGACGTAGAAGTTCGTCGTTGCCGCGTAGGCAGGTTGGGCAGGCAGTACGGCTGCGAAGACGACAGCCGCCGCTGCGAGCGCCTTCACTGCCCCCGCTCTGATGCGTAGGGGTCTCATCTGTGGTGCTCCTCCTCCGAACCCCGGTACTTATGAGTTGTATTTATCGGGGCGGATGCGCACACGCGTCAAGGTGATAGGCATACTTATTTTTCCTGGGTGCAACACTGCCGACATGGGGAAGTGTCAGATCTCGTCGTGCAGAGAACGATCACTGCAGCTAGAGTGACTACGAGGTGTGATCGCCGATCACTCACTGGTCCAATACTCGTCGAGTCTGGCAAGCGAGCATCCTTGATGAGTAGTACTTATTTCTCGAGATCACTGTCTTGTATGTGCGATCTCATTTGGTAGGCTCTCCGTCGTGGTCTCGATCGTTGAGCGGCTCGTGCCGGATGAGTTGTGGGAACTGTTTCAGCGGGTGGTCCCGGAGGCTCCGTCTCGTCCTCAGGGTGGCGGCCGGCGGCGGCACGGCGACCGGGAGGTGCTGGCGGCGATCGTGTTCGTGGCCACGTCGGGATGCACGTGGCAGCAGTTGCCGTCCGCGTCGTTCGGTCCGTCGGGACCGACCGCTCACCGGCGCTTCGCCGAGTGGACGAAGGCCAGGGTGTGGGCCAGGCTTCATCGCCTGGTCCTCGACGAGCTCGGTGCCCGCGGCGAGCTGGACTGGTCCCGCTGCGCGATCGACTCGGTGAACATGCGGGCGCTGAAAAGCGGTACCTGACTGACCCGAACCCTGTCGACCGTGGCAAGTGACTCGAAGATCCACTTGATGACGAAGCGAACCGGTCTGCCCCTGTCCTCCGGAATCTCGGGAGGCGAACCTGTACGACAGCCAGGCGCCAAACCCGCTGGTAACGGGTACACCGCCGATCCGCTCCCGGCGCGGACGCCGACGGCGCAGGCCGGGAAAGTTCCACGCCGACAAGGTGTACGACTCGACCACCGGCGGCGATGGTCACGTAGCCGGGGCATCGGGCACCGCATCGCCCGCAAGGGGATCGAGTGCTCGACCCGTCTGGGCCGCCACTGCTGAACCGCAGAGCGGGATGTACTGGCTCGCCGGATGCCGCCGCCTGCGCCGCCGCTCGAGCGCAAGGCCGAGCACTTCCTCGCCTTCACCAGAATCGCCAGCACTCTGATCTGCGACCGGAGACTCACCAAATGAGATCAGCTGTGATGCACTGGCTGACGGCCAAGGGCGAGGCCGGCACGCTGTGCGGACCGGCCGTGGATGTGGTCGTGAACGTTCGGAGCGCGCGTCAGCCGACCTGGAGGCCGACCGCCAGCGTCAGTTCGAGGACCTGGTGTGGCGATGCGAGGTCGGGAACAGCTCCCGCAGTTGCGACATTCGCTACCGGACCGTCTGGGGATGAACGAACAGCGCCGCCGCTACCTCCCTGTTCACCCGCCATGCCCGTGCCTTCGCGGCCCGCCACCAGTTGACGTTGATCGACGTCGATCTCGTCGGCTTCTGGCACAGCGGCACACCACTGAACAAGCTGCTGGACCTGGAAATCGGCCGCTCGGGAACCCACCGCAAGCGCCAACCCTACCGCTGAATCAGGGGATGTGCCTGAGAGTGCGGAACGTGAGCTCTTGTCCGTTTCGTGGTTGAGGTTGGGGAAGGACCGCTGGTCGCGGGTGAGGGGTTGGTCCTCAGGCGTCGGGGCGGGCGAACAAGCCGGGTTCGGGTTCGATGAGGATGCCCCGGCTGACCAGGCGTTTCAGTTTGGAGCGGATGCCTTCGGTGTTCTTCGGGAGGATCGGCAGGTCGAGGGCCTGGCAGAGGTCGCGGGCGCGCATCGGCCGGCCCGCGTCGGTCAGGGCGGTGAGGATCTGCTGGTAGGCGGGGTGGTCCGGGATGTCGGGGCGGTCCGGCCCGGTGGCGGGTGAGGGCAGCGGGAGAGTGAGGAGCGTCTTGCGGGTGATGCGCAGGTTCTCGCTCTCCGCATCGATCTCGCCGAGCTGCCGAGTGAGTTCTTCGATACTGGTCCTCAACTGCTCAGCCTGGTCGGCCAGTTCGCGCTCGCGGGTCTCGATGTGGTCCAGGATGGCTTTGACCTGTGGGTTCTCGCTCATGCGGTCCTCCAGGAGGCGAGGGGATCCCCGATCCCGGCCAGCTCGCCGGACTGCTCCGCCTGCGTCATGAGGCGGTCGACGGCCGCGCGGAACGCTGCGCGAACGGCGGCCTCCGGCACGGGCATCCCGTCCGCGAACGCCCGCAGGGCCAGATCGTCCGGCTGGCCGCCCGGCTTGGCGTTGCGGGCCAGCCAGAGCACCATCTCCTTGGCCCCGTCGGCGGGCCGGGAGGCAGTGCCGCGGCCACGGCCGAGACGCCGCACGACATTGCGCTCCACCAGCCCGCGCGCACGCCAGATGCGCAGCCGCTTGGGCGTCACGATCCCGCCGTGGGCCGCCGCGTAATCGATCAGCTCCTCGTCCGCGGGGCTGAGGGCATCAGGCGAAGGCACCCTCACACGCTAGCCCCGCCACCCGCCCGGGCGGGTGGCGTCTTACAGACCGCCCACCTTCGCTGAAAGGCCAACCCTGGCGGGAGCTTTCCTGGCGTCAGTGCCGGGCAGCGGGTCCGGCGCCGCAGCCCATGGAGGTGCTCCGCGGTGGTCACTGCCCCGTCCCTCATCTCGCTCGCCGTCCAGACAAGTGCCGGCGCCGGGCTATGGAGAGGTCTTGCCGTCCTGGCCCTGTGGGGCCTGCCCCGCCTCGTTCTCGCCGTCACGCACCTGCTGACCGTCGTCGTCGCCTTGTCCCACCGAAACAGTGCTCGCCGACGCGAGGCCCGGCAAATCCTCTTCCGGCACCCCCTGATGCGGCCCTCACGCACCCGCTCCCGCCCAACACCCGGACGGGGGCCCTCCCGACGGTAGCTCTCCCAACTTCCCGCCCCTCGGCGGCATGCAGTGATGCCGGCGCTGCGAGCGATACCGGCCGCACCCGGGGCGGGGGGAGGTGCGCCTGGTCACCAAGCAGGAGCTCGGGCGGTTCGGCCCGGCAGTCGAGCCCTGGTACGACCCGCGCCCCGGCGGCCTGGCCGGTGGAACTGGGGCGGCGGCAGCCCCTGACGGCCTGACGCTCGGTCGGGTGAAGACACCGCAGCGGCGGAACTCTCCCCGGGCGCCCGGGCGTAGTGCCGTACATGAACCCGATCAACGAGGTGCACGTGCGTGATCCGGGTCTGGTCGTCCTCGACGTCGCGGCCGCCGACGACGCTACCGCCCCGGCCTTCCAGCACCTGCTCGCCGACCGGTGGGCGACGGCGACAGCGGAGCACACGATCCGCGACGCGGGCGAGCCCGGTGTGCGGCTGCGCTGCTACCTGGACTTGAGGCAGCCGGTCGGCTCGGATGATTCGGCCCACGTGCCGCCGCAGGTCTTCACAGAGGTACAGCGATGACATCGCCTGTCACGCCGTGTGGTCCCCGGCCGGTCGGCGCTGTGCGGCGCATTCCACGAACGGCTCCAGGCCGCTCTCCGGGTGCATGTACACATAGCGGTGCGCGGCGTGGACCTGCACGGCGTTGAGGCGGTCGACGAACGTCTGAGGGACGGTGAGCATGACGTCCTCGGTGCCCAGGGACAGCAGGTGCTTCGGGCCGATGGGAAGCAGGAGGGTCTGGGCGTCACCGAACGCCATGCCGTAGATGGTGCGGCTTTCCTTCACACACACGGTCAGGGCCGGGTTGTCGCCGATCAGGAACTGGCCCGTCTCGGGCGTGACCACCTCCAGCCGCCGCGTCGACGCCAGGTCCCGCATTTTGTGGAAGGTGTCCTCGATGCTGGTGCGGAAGAGCTTGCCACTCTCGCGGTCGCGCATGATCGTGGACCGTTCGATGAGACGCTCAGCGAAGGCCCCCAGGGCAGCCGGGCCGGACAGATACAGGCCCGTCTCGCGCAACGCCTCGAGACGCAGATGCTCCGGGTACAGGGTGATTACTTTGGCGACCAGGCGCGTACGGGCCCGCTCCACCGAGTTGGTGTGCACATCGCGGTAGTGGAGCGACCGGACGTAGTGGAGCACGACCAGGTCGCGCAGCACCTCCACGTGAAGCGGGTCAGCGAACGGAGTACCGGCGCGCACAGCGGCGAGCGCCGCAGGCACGCGCCTCTCCACGTCACCCCAGAGCGTCTCAACGGATGAGGAGTCGACGGCGACGAAGTTCTCGACCCAGCCGCACCGGCTGGTGGGCATCCGCTTGTGCACGCGTCCGGGATGGTGCAGGTCGAACGGGAGCAACTGCCGGCTGCCGCCCTTCGGCTCCGGCACCGTGAACTCTTTGAGCAGGACCCGGGATACAAGGTGCTGCCGCGACGTCTGCTGCGCTGTTCCCACACGCCGAATTGTGCCAAGTACCCCTCACCGCCCGCCAAGAGTTTCCCGGCTGCCGATCTCAAGGTCACCGGTCAGCGCAGCCGGACCACGGTGACGAACGCGTGCCGGGTCGGGCCCAACACGACCTGCACCACCACATCACTGGTGGCGGGCGTGTAGGGGCCGCTGGCTTCGTGAACGCCGGGGCCGCCGAGGTGCTCATCACCCAGGACATCGACGCGGCCCTGCAGATGTAGCTTCGACGTCGCCAAGCAACCGGCGAATATGCGGGAATCCATCAGTCTCACTGGGCAGTTCGCGGCCGTAGCGGTCAGACGCGAAGCAGGTCCGTCGAGACCGTCCAGAGGCGCTTGGCGATGGCCGGATCGAGCGCCCATTCCTTGACACCGTGGGGATGCTGCGTGAGGTCGGCGTCGTTGGTGACGGTGTAGGCCTCTTGCGCATCGTCGAGGTAGTGGCCCCCGGAGTGCGCGAACTCCGGGGCGACGGCCGCAACCATGCTGGTGGCAGCCCCCTGCTCGACCGTTTTGTACGTGAAGACGCCAGCGGCTTCGGCCGCGTCGAGCGATTCCTTCTGTTGCGTTGTGAAGTTCCGCTGCAGTCCCGTCGCGACACCGCCAGGATTCACCGCATTGGCAGTGATGCCGTCGGACGCCCAGCGGCGCGTCGCCTCGACGGCGAAGAGAGAGTTCGCTGTCTTCGACTGGGCGTAGGCAATCTGCGGATCGTAGCGGCGGCGCTCGAAGTGGAGGTCGTCGAAGTCGATGCCGGCACGCATGTGTGCCGTCGAGCTGACCGAGACGATACGGGCTCCGTCGCGCTCTGCCGCCCCCAGGGCCAGGGCGTCACGAAGGCCGGTGGCGAGGGCGAAATGGCCAAGGTGGTTCGTCGCGAACTGCAGCTCCCAGCCCTCGCGTGTGCGCTCGAGGCCGCCAGTGACCACGCCCGCGTTGTTGATCAGCAGGTGCAGCGGGCGGCCGCACCACGCGTCAACGAATCGCCTGACGGTGCTCTTGTCGGCAAGGTCGAGCTGGACGGCTCGGGGCCGTATCCCTCCGGTCGACTTCTCGATCGACTCAGCGACGGCGTCCCCCGCCGTCGTGTTCCGGACGGCGAGCGTCACCTCCGCCCCGGCAGCGGCCAGGGCGCGGGCCGTCTCGATCCCGATTCCGGAGGAGGCTCCCGTAACGATCGCACGGACGCCGGTGAGGTCGACGTCCCGCAGTACCTCGTCCGCAGTGCTGGAGGCGGTGAAGGGCGTTGAGATGGGTTCACAAGTAGTCACGACAGGGACTATACATACTAGTCTTGAGTTGTATAGTGAGACTCGTGCTCGTATGCTCGACCCATGAGCAGCCCCGATGCCGACCAGCCGCCGTCGACAGTCGCCGACACCGACCGCCGGACCATGGTTCTGGACTCCGCCATGGTCACGTTCGCGCGATTCGGTTACCGGAGGACCTCGATGGAGGAGGTGGCGCGTGCGGCCGACATCTCCCGGCCCGGGCTGTACTTCCTCTTCTCCTCGAAAGAGAGCCTGTTCCGCGCCGCCGTCACCCAGGCATTGGAGCGCGACATCACAGCAGTCGAACACGTCCTGGCCGACACCGGCCGCCCCCTTGCAGTGCGTCTCCTCGAAGCGTTCGACCAGTGGGCGGGCCGCTACATCGGCCCACTGTCGCGCGATGTCGCGGTGGTCATCGAAAGCAACCCCGCCCTCCTGGGGGAGATCGTCGAGACCACGCCGCAACGTTTCGAGGAACTGATCACAGACGCGATCGCCCTCGAGGCAGGACAAGCGGCGGCCCACCCAGTCGCCCAGACGATGATCAGCACATCGATCGGCCTCAAGCATCAGGCCACATCACGGGACTTCTACCTTGAACGACTGAAGGTCGCCATCGATCTCCTGATGCGCTGAAGACGCCCACCGAGCCGAGGCCAGGGCCCGGCCGACCAGCCAGGAACCGCAACCACCGCGGTGCCCGGCATCACCACCCACACCCTCGAGCGGGTCGGTGCTGGCCCGGGTGCAGGAGATCGCCGCGCTACGGGCGGAGCTCGGAAGGCAGGGCGTCGGCGATCCAGTTGGTGGCGCCCTCCCTCTCGCCCCTGGCTGGCTGGTCGAAACTGGCGCCGATGTGGAGGCCACCAGTTCGGTGCGTTCCGGCCTGGCCCCAGCCGTGAGCGAGGCGACGGTCTCGGCGGCCGATCTGACGGGATGGGCGCGTTCCTCGTGGGCGTGATCGATAGTGAGGGCAGCGGCCGATCGCTGCGCATCGTATCCGTCGGCCAGAACGCCACGAGCACAAAGGTGTAAGCGCAGAATCGTCTGGCGACACGAACCTCGCCGCCGCGGCCACGTCTAGCATCCAGTAACCCGTAAGAGTTCCTGCTTGGAGTGCTCCCTCATGGCGAACCTGAAGGATATCGAGACTTGGATCCGGTCGAGCCTGCCGGGCCTGTTGGCCGAGCACCGAGTTCCGGGCGCGGCCGTCGCAGTGTGCGTTGGAGATGAAGTGGTCGACTTCGCAGCCGGCGTGCTGAACAGGGTGACCGGCGTGGCGGCGACTGCCGACTCGGTGTTCCAGATCGGCTCTATTACCAAGGTCTGGACAGCCACCCTGGTCATGCAGCTCGTCGACGAAGGCCGACTCGATCTCGACGCTCCGGTGCGCCGCTACCTGCCCGAGTTCGTGCTGGCCGACTCTGCCGCAGCGACGGCAATCACCGTACGCCAACTGCTGGCCCACACCGCGGGATTCGAGGGCGACATCTTCACGGACACCGGCGTCGGCGACGACTGTGTGGAGAAGTATGTGGCCACCCTCGCCGATGTGCCTCAGCTGTTCGCACCGGGGGAGATGTTCTCGTACAACAACGCGGGCTACTGCATCTTGGGCCGCATCGCCGAGGTGTTGCGTGGCGCGTCGTACGACGACTGCCTGCGCCGCCATCTCTTCGCGCCGCTGGGCCTGGAGCACGCCGCGGCGAGCCCCTACGAGGCGATCCTGCACCGTGCCGCCGTCGGCCACCTCAGCGCAGGACCGGAGGCCGAGCCGCAGCTGGCGCCCGTCTGGGCCATCACCCGGTCCAACGTGGCCGCCGGGGCCATGCTGGCCATGAGCCCACGCGACCTGATCTCCTTCGCCCGGTTGCACATGGCCCCGGGCCACCGCGCGCTGAGCGCGGCGAGCGTGCGGGCGATGCAGGAACCCCAGGTGGATGTGCCGTACCTGGGCACGGACACGTCCTGGGGGCTTGGCTGGGAGTTGTTCGACTGGCAGGGGGGCCGTGTGGTCGGCCATGACGGCGGCACCATCGGTCAGCGTGCCTTCCTGCGGGCGGTGCCTGAGCGGGGTGTGGCGGTGGCGCTGCTCACCAACGGTGGTGAGGTGATCCCGGTGTTCGAGACCGTCTTCGGGCACATCCTGGGCGAGCTCGCGGGCGTGACCGTGCCGAGGTACCCGGTGCCGTCGGCTGAACCCCGCCGCGTGGACGCCTCGCGCTACGTCGGCACGTACGCCTCCCGCATGGCCGAGAGCACGGTCAGCCAGGACGCCGAGGGCCGCATCTGGGTGGACCAGAAGCCGACCCCAGTCGCCATGGGGCTGGGGATGACGCCGCAGCGTTACGAGCTGCTCCACCTGCGCGGCGACACCCTCCTCGCCGCCCAGGCCGAGGCGGGCGTGCACGTGCCGCACACGTTCGTCGGCGACGACGGCGCCGGCCACGCCCAGTACCTGCACACCGGCCGGGCGGACCGGCGCCTCGCACGGTGACGCAACGATGCGGTGCCGCCTCCGCCTGGAGGCGGCACCGCTCATGTCACTGCGCCGCCGCGTCCACCACCGGCAGGACCAGTCGGCTCGGGTGGTTGCCGCCGTGCACGACGGTGTTGAGGGCGACGCGTGCCTCAGCCTGGTCCGCCACCACACCGAAGCGGTTCAGGCTGCGGGCGAACCACGGGAAGTCGCTGCTGGTGACGGTGACCCGCACCCGGTGGCCGGGCAGGAACACATGCTGGGTCGGCCAGAGTTCGACGACGAACCTGGTGATCTCGTTCGGCGTGAGCGGAGCCGGTTCGACCAGCGAGTCACGGCACGCGGCGCGCAGACAGCCCTGAGTGACCTTGTAGGACCGGCCATCCGGGTGGACGTCGCAGACCTTGACGTGCCACTCGGTGTCGTCGCAGTCGGACGAGGCGAACAGTTCGACGCGTCCCCATCCCGAGATCCTGGTCTCCGTCTCCAGCACCGGGCCGGTGAAGGACAGGACGTCCGGGCGGGCCTCGTTGGCATCCTGCAGCAGCGGTACGTCCTCGACGGGATAGGCCCGCACGTCCACCTGGGTCGGCACCGGGTCGGCAGGGTCGTACCGATAGGCGGTCGAGGATTCCTGCTGCTGAGCGGTGGCGCTCAGGACACCCTCTTCGTCCTGGCTACCCAGGAACAGGGATTGCTCGGACGTCGCCATCGGCCAGGTGTCCGGGGTGCGCCACTGGTCGGTGCCGGGTTCGAACAGCCGGATCCTCGCCACGTCGTCCAGACCCGGCCCCTGCTTTTTCAGCCAGTGGTCGAACCACCGCAGATGCTCGGCATCCATGTCCCAGGCCGCATCCGGACCGAGGTCGCGGCCGGCATAGTAGCGGTCGGGGTAGCGGGACTTGACGTGGCTCCACGGGCCGACCAGCAGATACTGCGAGTCTGCGGCGGGGGAGGCCGCGGCCATGTGCTCGTAGTGGTGGAACGCGCCGAGCAGGTCCTCCAGGTCGTACCAGCCGGTGACGTGCAGGCATGGAACGTCGATGCTGTCGTAGACGTCGTCGAAGCGCAGCGCCTGCCAGAAGTCGTCGAGGCGGTCCTTCTGGGTGAGCAGTCGCCAGCTTTCCTGCGGGATGCCGAGTTCGGTCCTGATGGCGTCGTAGGGCAGGGTGGGCAGGAGGCGGTCCCAGTCCATGGTGGCCAGGCCGTGGATCTCGGAGATGCGGCGCCTGGTGGCGTACGCCCACCAGGCGAAGTACAGCTGGAAGGCGCCGTTGGTGAAGGGGATCTCCTGCTGCCAGCGGCCGGCCGCGGATGTGGAGACCATGCAGGTCAGATGCGGGGGCCTGCGCGATGCTGCCGCCCACTGCGTCCAGCCCATGTAGCTCAGTCCGGTCATACCGACCTTGCCGGTGCACCAGGGCTGTGCGGCGACCCATTCGACGACGTCATGGCCGTCGTCGGGGTCGTTGGCGAACGGCAGCCACGTGCCCTCGGATTTGCCGCGTCCACGCACGTCGACCGCGACGAACACGTATCCGTGGCGCTGGTAGAAACGTGCCTCGTCGGTGACGAAGGCGGTGCTGTCCTTTCCGTACGGGGTGATGGTCACGATCGCGGGCGCGGGAGCGTCGTCCTGCGGAAGGTAGATGTCGGCGGCGAGTTCGGCGCCGTCGCGCACGGGGATGCCGGTCTCGAAACGCCGCTGATCGGATTCGTCAGTGTCGCGCAGCCAGCGCGCGAACGGCGTCGCGGGGTTGTCGGGCAGCTCAGACATGTACACGGGCTCCTTGAGAACGACACCGGCGGCGCTGTTCCGCCGGCCTGTGAGGCTGGAGGCTAGGGAGCCGACAGCCTCGGGCGCCTCGTGCACGGCGACGAAAACTCGCGCCGTCATTCGCACCCTGCCTGCGTCGTCAGCGCTCGCCCGCCGACGCCTGGTACCTCGGGCGGGGGCCCGCGGTCTTGAGCGACCACTGACCGTGTGGCCTTCGGCCTGACCCTCGTCCGCACCGACAAGTGGGCCCGTGCGTTCTCGTCTGGCGATACCAACCCCGTGGCTGCGGCATCGGGCAGCATGGCGCGAACGGCCGGATTCGGCCAGCCAGGGCGGTCAGGAGGTGGGAAGGCATGAGACTCAGCGCAGCAGCAGCCTGGGTGGGTGTCGGCGCAATGATGATCACTGGATGTGCTGCCGGTACCGGCAGCGGCTCCGGAGCCGGGAAGGTTGTCGACGGCGGGACGTTCACGTTCGCCGTGAACGCGGACCCCGGTAGTCTCGATCCGCAGGCGTCGCCGTCGGACGCGGCGATCCAGATCGGGCAGTTCGCCTACGATCACCTGCTCAACGCGGACGCCGACGGCAAGATCGTCTCGGGACTGGCGACCAGTTGGAAGACGACGGGCAAGAAGGTCGTCATGAGCCTGCACCAGGGGGTCACCTGTTCCGACGGATCGGCGTTCACAGCCGCCGACGTCGCGGCCAACATCAACTACGTGGCCGATCCCAAGAACAAGAGCCCGCTGCTCGGCGTACTCCTCCCGGCGGGCGCTCACGCCACGGCCGACACCTCTGCCGGCACGGTGACGCTGACCCTGGCCGGTCCTGCTCCGTTCGTCACCTACGGTCTGGCGGGTCTGCCGATGGTGTGCGCGAAGGGCATGCAGAACCGGTCGGCGCTGGTGCACAAGACGCTTGGCACCGGACCGTACCAGCTCACCAGGTCCGTGGCCGGAAATGAGTACACGTATCGGAAGCGGCGCGGCTACACGTGGGGGCCGAATGGCATCGGCACCGCTACGAAGGGACTGCCGGACACCATTGTCGTCAAGGTCGTCTCCGATCAGACGACGGCCGCGAACCTTCTGATGTCCGGCGCTCTGAACGCCGCCACCGTCACCGGTGCGGACACCTCCCGCCTGGAAGGCCAACACCTCTTCTCCACCTCCTCACCCCTGGTCACGGGGGAGATGTGGTTCAACCAGGCCAAGAGCCGCCCGGCGGCGGACGCCTCCGTGCGGCGTGCGCTGACCCAGGCACTCGACCTGGCACAGTTGCGCCAGGTGCTCACGACGGGCAAGGGCACCGCGCCCACCACGTTCACCGTCACCGAACCTCCCGTCTGCCCGGGGGACTCCCTGACCAAGGCGCTGCCGGCCCACGACCTGGATGCGGCCGAGCGGGTACTCGACGACGCCGGCTGGAAGCGCGCTTCTGGAGGAGTGCGGGAGAAGGACGGCCACAAACTCTCTCTTACTTTCGTCCACAACACCTCGCTGGGCGCCGGAGGGACGGCAGCGGCCGAACTCGCCGTGCAGACCTGGCAGAAGCTGGGAGTGCAGATCACGAGCAGGCCCCAGGACGAAACCCGCATAGGACAGACGCTCTTCACCACCGGCGACTGGGACATCGTCTGGGAGGCCCTCAACACGGGCTCGCCCGATCAGATGGCCCCGTTCCTGTCGGGTCCCGTGCCGCCGGCCGGCACCAACTTCGCGCATATCGACAACGCGGACTACTCCGCCGGGATTGCCCAGGCCACGGACTCCGTCGGTACGAAGGGCTGCCCGAAGTGGCTGGCGGCCGAGAGCGCGCTGGCCAAGGACGCCGACGTGGTCCCGTTCGCCAACCAGGCCACCCGGATGTTCGGCAGCGGCGCGAAGTTCGAGTACGCCGGCAGTCTCATCCCCACCAGTATCCGGATGCTCGCCCGTTGACGACGGCGCATCCGGCAGCCCCGCAGCAGACACCGGCCCGCCGACCGGAGAGACGAGGACGGCCGTGACCACCTTGAGTCAGGCACCATCACGCACCTTGACCCGACTGACCGGAAACACCTGGGTACGCTTCGCGGCGCGCCGGGCGGGCCGGCTCGTCCTGTCGCTCTGGGCGCTGGTCACGGCGGCGTTCCTCATGATCCACCTCATACCCGGTGACCCGGTCCGCGCCGCGCTCGGCCCAACCGCGGCCGCCTCCCTGGTGGCCGCGCGCCGCGCCGACCTCGGCCTCGACGACCCGCTGCCCGTGCAGTACGTCCACTACCTCCGAGACGTCCTCAGCGGCGACCTGGGCACCTCGATGACCTTCAACCTGCCCACCTCACAGGTGATCGGCGACCGGCTGCCCGCCACACTGCAACTCGCGCTGACGGCGTTCGCCGTCGCGGTGGTCATAGCCGTGCCGACAGGTGTCCTCATGGGCGTGCTCACGCGCGGCGGCCGGGCCCGGCGCATCGAGCTGGGCTTCACCGGGACCAGTGTGGCGCTCGGCACCATCCCCGACTTCCTGCTCGGCGTGCTCCTTGTCTACGTGTTCGGGGTGAGCCTGGGGTGGCTGCCGGTGGCCGGGCACACGGGACCCGCTTCGTACGTGCTGCCTGTGCTGTCCCTCGCAATCGGCCCGGCAGCGGTCCTGGCCCGGCTCCTGCGCGTGCAGATGGTGACGGTGATCGAGGCCGACTACATGCGTACCGCCCGGGCCAAGCGGCTGCCCGCAGCCGTCCTCTACCTGCGGCACGCGCTGCCGAACGCGCTGACGGCAACGATCACCGTCGGCGGACTGCTCCTGAGCGCGATGATCGCCGGCACCGTGCTCGTGGAGAACGTCTTCGCCTGGCAGGGACTGGGCGACACCATCGTTCACTCCATTCTGGCCAAGGACTATCCGCTGGTGCAGGGCATCGTCCTGGTGTACGGCGTCGGAGTGCTGCTGGTGAACGTGATGGTCGACGTGGCGGTGGCCCTGCTCGACCCGCATTCGACGACGATCCGGGAGTACTGAGCAATGGCCATGAACACACCTGCCCCCGCCCGCACGCGTCCGGCCCCCCGCCGTGGAGGCGGCTGGCTCGCGGTGCTGCGCACACCGGTCGGAGCTGCTGCCGGACTGCTGCTCGGGGCCGTCCTCGTGCTCGCGGTGATCGCTCCGCCCCTGTGGCATGACCAGGCCGCGACGATCAACACCGGCGACCTGCTGAAAGGCGCATCGTCCGCGCACTGGGCGGGCACCGACAACCTCGGCCGCGACCTGTTCCTCCGCGTCCTCGTCGCCACCCGCCTTTCGGTGGGACTCGCGCTGCTGGCCATGCTTATCGCGGTCGTTGCGGGGCTGCTGCTGGGGACCGCGGCTGTGGTCGTCGGGCGGCGTGCGGCCCGGCTGATCGCAGCCGTCGTCGACATCGCGGTCGCCTTCCCCGGGCTGCTGCTGGCCCTGTTCTTCGCGGTGATCTTCGGAGTGGGCACCACCGGCGCCGTGCTGGCGATCGGCTGCGCCACCGCTCCCGGATTCGCCAGGCTGACGCAGACTCTCGTCGCCGGAGTCGTCGCCCGCGATTATGTCGCCGCCGCCCGCATCGCGGGGGTGGGCCGGATCAGGCTGCTGACGCGACATGTGCTGCCGAACATCGCCGAACCGCTCGTGGTGAACGCCACGATCGGTGCCGGTTCGGCGCTGTTGTCGTTCGCCGCGCTGTCCTTCCTCGGGCTGGGCGTGCAGGGCGCGTCGTACGACTGGGGCCGACTGCTCGGGGACGGCTTGGACGGCATCTACGTCCACCCGGCGGCCGCCTTGGCCCCCGGCGTCGCCGTCATCGTCGCGGGGCTGGCCTTCAACCTGTTCGGCGAGGCGGTGGCCAAACGCATCGGGCTGACCGGCACCGGGCAGCCCCCATCCCGCGGCCGGGCGGCACGTCCTGGCGCCGCGCCGACGGCCCGCACCTCGGCGGAGGCCAGCACGGATGTCGTCCTCGATGTCCGTGACCTGACCGTTACCCTGACCGGTCCCGACGGTCCGGTGCGGCCGGTCCGAGGCGTCGGCTTCCGGCTGCTTCGCGGTGAGGCCGTCGGCATCGTGGGGGAGTCCGGGTCGGGCAAGTCGATGACGGTCCTGGCCGTCGCCGGGCTCCTCGACGAACGCCTTCAGGTCGACGCGGATCGGCTGACATTCCTGGGTACCGACCTGCTCAGCGGTTCGCCCCGCGACCACGCGCGCCTGCTCGGCTCGTCGTTCGCGATGGTGTTCCAGGACCCGATGACCTCCTTCAACCCCGCTCTGCGCGTCGGCTCCCAGCTTGCCGAGGTGTCCCGGCGGCACGGCGGGCTGAACCGGCGCGACGCTGCCGCCCGCGCGGTGGACCGGCTGCGCGCGGTGCGCATCCCGGCCGCCGAGCGGCGGGCATATCAGTACCCGCACGAGTTCTCGGGCGGTATGCGGCAACGCGCCATGATCGGGATGGGGATGATGGGCTCCCCGGCCCTCATCGTGGCCGACGAGCCCACCACCGCGCTCGATGTCACGGTACAGCGCCAGGTCCTGCGACTGATCGACTCGGTTCGGCGGTCCGCCGCCGTCGCCACCCTGCTGATCAGCCACGACGTCACGGTCGTCGGCCAGGTCTGCGACCGGGTCCTGGTCATGTACGCCGGCCGGATCGTCGAGGAACTCCCCGCCAGCGAGCTGGCCACCAAGGCACGGCACCCGTACACCCGCGCGCTGGTGGCGGCTGTGCCCGACATGCGCAGCGACCCGCACCGTCCGCTGCCGGTCATCCCCGGGCGGCTGCCGGACCCGTCGGAACTGCCGGTGGGGTGCGCCTTCGCTCCACGGTGTTCCCTGGCCGATGACCGATGTCACCGGCACGAACCGCCCCTCGAGACGGATACCGACGGCAGAAGGGTGGCCTGCTGGCAGGCGGACGCGGAACCCCGCCGTGGATCCGACTTCGATTCCCGGGCGGACGTGACTCCGCCATCGGCTCACAAGACCGACGCGAGAACCCACAGCGCCGCCGACGCACCGGCGGCTCCGACCGGAGAGCGGCCATGACCGAACTACGCTTCGAGGACGTCACCGTGCGCTACGGCAGCCGCCGGAGCGGCTTCACGGCCGTGGACGGCGTGCATCTGACCGTTCCCGCCGGCGAAATCGTCGGGCTGGTCGGCGAGTCAGGGTCCGGCAAGTCGACCCTGGCCCGCGCGGCGGTCGGCCTCCTTCCCCTCCACGGCGGGCGGATCCTGCTCGGCGGCAAACCCCTGCGGCAGCGGACCGGCGGAACTCGGCCGGTGCAGATGGTGTTCCAGGACCCGTACGCGTCACTGGACCCGCGGATGACGATCGGCGCGTCCGTCGCCGAGACGATGCCCCGTCGGCGGGCGGGTGGGACGAGGCGGATCGACCGACGCCAGGAGGTCTCGGCGCTCCTCGAACGCGTGGGGCTCGCCCCCGACCGTGCGGCGATTTACCCGGCGCAGCTTTCCGGAGGCCAGCGTCAGCGTGTTGCCATCGCCCGCGCGCTGGCCGCCGGGCCCGAGGTGATCGTCGCCGACGAGATCACCTTGGCCCTGGACGTGTCCGTCCAGGGCACGGTCCTCAACCTGGTACGCGACCTGCAACGCGATCTGGGCACGTCGATGCTGTTCATCTCGCACAACCTCGCCGCTGTGCGGTACGTGGCGAGCAGCATCGCAGTGATGTACTTGGGCCGGATCGTCGAGCACGGCCCGACCGAACAGGTGCTCGCCGACCCGCAGCACCCCTACACCCGCGACCTGCTCGCTGCCGTACCCGACGCCCGGCACACCCTCGCCGACGAGGAAGACGAGCCGACGGTGCGCGCGGCACACGACGCTGAACCCGCCGACCCGCACCATCCGCCCACCGGGTGCCGCTACCACCCGCGCTGCCCCGTCGGCCCGCTGATCCTGACCGGTCGCGACGTGTGCCGCACCACCGACCCCGGTCGCCAACGACCGCACCACGCCGCCTGCCACTTTCCCGGCGAACCCGTGGCTCTGCCCACGCCCGCCGGGGCATCCCTGCGCACCCATGAGCAAGGAGACACCGCACCGTGATCCGCCGGCCCCGAATCGACGACCTGCACAGCCTGGCCGTTCCCGAGCAACCGGCCCTGTCAGCCCACGGCGAACTGGTCTACGTCCTGCGGACGCTGGACATGGACGCGGACCGTACCGACCGCGTCCTGTGGCGGGTCCGCGACGGAGGAGCGCCACAGCGGCTCACCACGGGCCACCAGGACTCCTCGCCTGCATGGTCGCCGGACGGTACCCGGCTGGCGTTCTTGCGCACGCCCACCGACGAGGCTGGAGCGCCGCAGTTGTGGCTGCTGCCGGCCGACGGCGGCGAACCCGAGCAGCTCACCCGGCTGCCGCTCGGGGCCGGGGCCCCGGTGTGGAGTCCCGACGGCGCGCGTATCGCGTTCACCGCGAGCGTGGACCTCGCCGCGGCCGAGGGCGAGGACGACGCCGCCCGGCGCCGGCGGGCAGCGGCGCCCTTCGTGGCCGGCCGACTCGACTATCAGGCCGACGGCAGCGGGTTCCTCCGCTCCGTACGCAGCCACATCCACGTCCTTGACCTCACGGACCGGCAATGCCGACGGGCTACCGGAGGCGACTGGCACGCCGGCGTCCCCGCCTGGTCGCCCGACGGCACCCGCCTCGCCTTCGCTGCCGCGACCCATCCCGACGCCGACCTCACCCTGCACGTGCCGCTCCACGTCGTTGACGCCGACGACGAGCAGGCGAGCATTCGCCAGGTCGGCCCGGCCGACCTCTGCGCCGGCCCGGTGACCTGGACCGCCGACGGCAGGCAGTTGCTGACGGTCGGCACGCCTGGCGGCCCGGGCGGGCATGCCGGGCTGCTGCGGGTGCCGCTCGACGGTGGCGCACCGATCGACCTCGCGGCGCCGCTGGACCGCAACGTCATGCCAGGAGGCACCGGATACCCGGGCGCGGCACCACAGTTGACCGACGACGGCCGCACCGTACTGTTCTGCGCCCGCGACCGCGGCTGCACCCACCTGTACGCCGTGGATGTCACCGGCGGATGTCCACGCCGTGTACTGGGCGGCACGGGGGACGTCGTCTTCGGGCTGTCCGCAGCCGCTGGCATGGCTGCGGTGGCCCTCACCACACAGACGTCGTACGGCGAGATCGTCACCGTGGACCTGGCGGGCGGCCCCGTTCGGGTTCGTACCGGCCACGGCGCGCCCCTGGCGGAGGTGACCCCGTACCCACGCGTCGAGCGGGAGTTCACCGTCTCCGACGGCACCCGGGTGGCGGGCTGGCTAATCCGGGACCCTGGCGCGAGCGGCCCCCAGCCCCTGCTGCTGGACATCCATGGTGGACCGCACAATGCATGGAACGCCGCCGCCGACGAGGTTCACCTCTACCACCAGGAACTCGTCGCGCGCGGCTGGACGGTGCTGTTGCTCAACCCGCGCGGCAGTGACGGCTACGGTGAGCGGTTCTACACCGCGGTGGTCGGCGCGTGGGGGACGGCCGATGCGGCCGACTTCCTCGAACCGCTCGACGACCTGGTCAACGAGGGCGTGGCCGACCCGCGCCGGCTGGCCGTCGCCGGTTACAGCTACGGCGGCTACATGACCTGCTATCTGACCAGCCGGGACAGTCGGTTCGCGGCGGCGGTCGCGGGTGGTCCCGTCATCGACCCGGTCAGCATGGCCGGCAGCTCCGACGAGGGGCACCACCTCGCCGTCCACGAGTTCGGTGGCCCACCATGGTTGAGCGGCGACGGGCTCGCCGCCATGTCGCCACTGGCGCGGGTCGGCCAGGTGCACACGCCCACGCTGATCCTGCACGGTACGGCCGACCTGCGCTGCCCCATCGGTCAGGCGCAGCAGTGGTTCACGGCCCTGCGTGAACGGGGTGTGCCCAGCCGGCTCGTCCTGTATCCGAACGCGTCACACACGTTCATCGTGGATGGCCGCCCCTCGCACCGGCTGGACTTCAACCGGCGCATCGTCGACTGGATGAGTCAGCACGTGCATACCGTGGAGGAGCACTGAGATGGATCACTCGGTACCGGCCGCACGGGCCTGGGCGGCGCTGCCCGGCATCCTTGCCGACATCAAACGGCTCGTGACCTGCGAGTCCCCGTCGAGCGACCTCGGCGCCGTTGCCCGCAGCGCCGACTGTGTGGCCGAACTGGGCGCGGCCCGGCTCGGCGCCGCCCCTGAGCGGATCGTTCTCGACGGCGTCACGCACCTGCGCTGGCGGTTCGGCCCCGGCCCGACGCGCGTGCTGCTGCTCGGCCATCACGACACGGTGTGGCCGCTCGGCTCCCTCAGCACCCACCCCTTCGACGTCAGCGGCGGTGTCCTACGCGGTCCCGGCTGCTTCGACATGAAGGCCGGTCTCGTCATGGCGATGCACGCCATAGCCGCCCTGCCCGACCCTGGCGGCGTGACCCTGCTCGTCACGGGAGACGAGGAGGTGGGCTCACCCACCTCGCGGGAGCTGATCGAGACCGAGGCGTCCGGCTGCGCCGCTGCACTGGTCCTGGAGGCGTCGGCCGACGGCGGGGCGCTGAAGACCGAGCGCAAAGGCGTCTCACGGTACGAGGTCCACGTGCGGGGGCGTGCCGCGCACGCCGGGCTGGAACCGGAGCGCGGTGTGAACGCCGGTGCCGAACTCGCCCACCAGGTCCTCGCGGTAAACGCGTTGACCGATCCGACGCGTGGGACGACGGTCGTGCCGACCGCCTTGTCGGCCGGAATCACGGCCAACACCGTGCCCGCGTACGGCCGGTTCGATGTCGACGTGCGCGTGCGATCGGAGCACGAGCAGACGCGACTCGACACCCTGATCCGGGCGCTGCAGCCAGTCCTGCCCGGTGCCGACCTGGAGATCACCGGCGGGCCCAACCGCCCGCCTCTGGAGGCCGGGGCATCGGCGGACCTGTTCGTCCGCGCCGCCCGGCTCGCCGACCGGCTGGGTCTCAAGGCCCTGACGAGCGCCGCCGTGGGCGGCGCCTCGGACGGGAATTTCACCGCAGGCGTCGGAACACCCACCCTCGACGGCCTGGGCGCGGTAGGCGGCGGCGCCCACTCCGACGACGAGCACGTACTGGTCGACGAACTGCCCGGCCGCACGGCGCTGCTCACCGCGCTCCTGGCCGACCTGCTGGCCACGACACCCGCGCCCGACCTCCCCGTACGAGCTCACGAATGAGCAGTGGTCCTCTCGTGCCGCACGACCATGACTCGCGCGGCCTTGGCCGAAAGCATGAAACCATGACCCATCTTCAGGAAGCACCTGATGCCGTGGCCGGGCAGGCCGAGGCCGCGCTGCGCGCCGACGCCGCGGTATGTGCAGCCGGCGTGACCGTTCGCGAACTCGCGGGCCAGGACGAGCTGGAAGCCGTGTCCCGGCTCTACGACACCATCTGGCGTCCGGACCCGACCAACCCGCTGATGACGACGGAGATGCTGCGCGCGTTGTCGAAGTCCGGCAACTACGTGGTCGGGGCCTACGACGGACAAGAACTGGTCGGCGCCAGCGTCGCGTTCTTCGGCGCACCCCCCGACGGCCTGCTCTACAGCCACATCGCCGGAGTCTCCGACCGCATGCGCGGCCGCAACGTCGGCTTCGCCCTCAAACTGCACCAGCGCGCCTGGGCACTGCTGCACGGAGCGTCCACCATCCAGTGGACCTTCGACCCGCTGATCCGCCGCAACGCCCACTTCAACCTCGCCAAGCTTGCCGCCTCACCGGCCGAGTACCTGCCTGACTTCTACGGTGGGATGAACGACGCGATCAATGGTGGCGACGAGAGCGACCGGCTGCTCATCCGGTGGCACCTGCAGGAGCCGAAGGTCATCACGGCATCAGCCGGTCACGGAGCACTCTTCGACGTGGCTGCCGCACGCGCCGCCGGCGCGCTCGTCGCCCTCGACATTTCCGAGGATGGCCGCCCGGTGCCTGGACGGCAGGACGCCGGGACCCTGCTCGTGGCCGTCCCGCGCGACATCGAAGCCCTTCGCGTCAGCGACCGGCGGACGGCCAAGGACTGGCGGCTGGCGGTGCGTGAGGTGCTTGGCGGACTTCTCGACGGCGGAGCACGCGTCACCGGCTTCGACCGCGCGGGCTGGTACCTACTGACCCGCGACCACGACCAGCACAAGCATCAGGAGGTTGACCGATGAGACTCAAGGGCGTGGAACTGCGCCGTATTCGGATACCGCTCGTCGCGCCGCTGCGCACCTCGTTCGGTACCCAGTCGCTCCGCGACATCCTGTTGCTGCGCGTGGTGACCACCGACGCCGAGGGCTGGGGAGAGTGCGTGGCGCTCCAGCAGCCGACGTACTCCTCCGAATACGTGGACGGGGCGGTCGATGTGCTGCGCCGATACCTGGTGCCCGCCCTCGCACGCCTTGATCACCTCGACGCCGTGGCGGTCGCCCCCGCCCTGGAGCCCTTCCGTGGGCACCGGATGGCGAAGGGCGCGCTGGAAATGGGTGTCCTCGACGCCGAGCTGCGTGTTGCGGGCCGATCGTTCGCCCGGGAGCTGGGGGCCGTGCGTGACCGTGTCCCGTGCGGCGTCTCGGTCGGCATCATGGATTCCGTCCCCGAACTGCTGGACACCGTCGGGGGCTATCTCGCCGACGGCTACGTTCGGATCAAGCTGAAGATCCAGCATGGCTGGGACATCGAACCCGTCCGGGCTGTTCGTGAGCGGTTCGGACACGACGTCCTGCTGCAGGTCGACGCGAACACGGCCTACACCCGGGCCGACGCGCGCCATCTGGCTCGCCTCGACCCATTCGACCTCCTCCTGATCGAACAACCTCTTCCGGAGGAGGACGTCCTGGGCCACGCCGACCTGGCCAAGGCCGTGGCCACGCCGATCTGCCTGGACGAGTCGATCGTCTCCGCGCAGGCGGCCGCCGACGCCATCGCGCTCGGCGCCTGCTCCATCGTGAACATCAAGCCCGGACGGGTCGGCGGCTACCTGGAGGCACGTCGCGTCCACGACGTCTGCGTCGCACACGGCGTACCGGTGTGGTGTGGCGGCATGCTCGAAACGGGCATCGGCCGGGCCGCTAACGTCGCGCTCGCCGCTCTGCCCGGCTTCACCCTGCCAGGAGACACCTCGGCATCCGACCGCTACTATGCGGCCGATGTCACTGACCCGTTCCTGCTCGACGGCGGGCACTTGGCCGTGCCGACCACTCCTGGAATCGGCGTGGAGCCGCTGCCCGAGCGGCTTGAGGAGGTCACCGCCTCGACGGAGTGGCTGCCTGCCTGAGTCCCGACCGGTCACCGCCTGACTTGTCGCCCACAACGAAATCTGCGGTGGTGGTCGTTCATCCCGACGAATCGCGCCGCTGTTCCGACGGCTAACGTCAGTCAGGTGGTATTCCCTCCCATGAAAAGGCAGCCCCGCACCAGCCTCGGCCGTCTGCTGGACGACCTCGGTACCACGCTGCTCCACCTCGTCCATGGCGGCCCCGACCCCGGCGAGCACCTCGGTGGCCTGGCTATCCACGATTCGGTGGACCCTCCCGTGCTGCCGCCCCGGGCGCTGGTGCTGGGGATCGGCGTGCACCGGACCGATGACATCGTCGCACTCCTGGACGACCTTGGCGGTCAAGGCGCCGCCGGACTGGTGCTCCGCGCGCCCGTACCCGTCGACGGCGGGATACGGGCGGCGGCCGAACGCTCCGGCGTCGCGGTGCTCGGCCTCACCCCCGGCGCCTCTTGGACTCAACTGTCGGCTATGCTGCGGTCCCTGCTCGCTGAGGACGACGTCGCAGACCCCGAACCGGCGACGCTTGGGGGGGTGCCGTCCGGCGACCTGTTCACGCTCGCCAACGCGATCGCCGCGCTGTTGGATGCTCCAGTGACCATCGAGGATCGGAGCTCCCGCGTCCTGGCCTTTTCCGGCAGACAGGACGAGGCCGACAGGGCGCGGGTCGAGGCCATCCTCGGCCGGCAGGTTCCCGAGCCCTACTCACGCGAGCTGGCCGAACGCGGTGTGTTCCAGCAGATCTACCGCGGTGACGATCCTGTCTTCATCAGCCCGTCCACCGGTGCGGCTGAGGCGGCTGGCTTCTCAGTGCCTCGGGTGGCCATGGCCGTGCGGGCGGGCGGCGAGATCCTCGGCTCGATCTGGGCCGCAGTCAAGGAACCGCTGGAGGCGGAACGTGCACATGCCCTGCGGGACGCGGCCAAACTCGTCGCTCTGCACATGCTCCGCGTCCGCGCCGGCGCCGACGTCGAAGGCAGGCTGCGTGCCGAACTGGTCGGCACCGCACTGGAAGGAGGCCCCGGCGCCCGCGACGCACTGAACCGGCTCGGCCTGGCCGACCAGCCTGTCGTCGTCCTCGCGCTCGCCCTGTCCGATTCGGCCGACGAGCCGTCCATCGGCGCCGACGCCGTACTGACTGCTGAACGCCATCGGGTCGCCGATGCCTTCGCGATGCATGTGAGCGCCGTTCATCCGCGTAGCACTGCTGCCCTTGTCGGTAATGTGGCCTACGCACTCGTCCCCGCGGGGCGGGATGTCGAGGACGGCGAGGAGCGCGCGCTGCGGATCGCCTCCGATTTCGTCGACCGTGTTGGCGACCGCCTCCCTGCAGTGATCGGTGTGGGCGCCGTCGCCGACGCCGTAGCCGATCTCGCACACGCACGCAGCTGCGCCGACCGGGCCCTGCGTGTCCTGCGGTCCCAGCCCGGGAACCCCCGGGTCGCTCGGCTGCCCGACGTGCACGTGCAGTCGCTGATGCTCGAACTGCGGGACATGGCGGCCGCCCGGGGCGACCGCCCCAGCGGCACCGTGGCACGGCTTCTCGCCTACGACGAGCGGCACCACGCCAGCCTGGTGCAGACCCTGAACGCCTGGCTGGACGCCTTCGGCGACGTCATCGCCGCCTCTGCCTCCATCCACGTCCATCCCAACACCTTCCGCTACCGCCTGCGTCGGGTAGGTGAGGTCGGCGGCATTGACCTGGCCGACCCGGAAGCCAGGTTCGCGGCCATGCTTCAGCTTCGGCTCCACTCGCTGTCGTAGCGGTCAACGGCAGGTAGCATCCGACTGCCTACCGTTGTAGCCGACCATGAACGTCCGGCACCACGGGGGACTACAGGCGGGGGAAGAGGGCCCAAACTGCCATCGGGTGGTGGAGGCCATGTCCTTCCAGCTTTCTTGACATATGCCAGCCACATGATCGGCTCTGGGGCACCGGGTCCCGATAGGGTCGAACGGGCCTGTCGATGAATTACTGGAGCGTGTCGCGCTCGTCGGCCTGGGATGTCGCGTGCATGACGTAGTTGGCGAGGTCGCTGGGGTCGATCAGGCGGGCGTGGATCGGCTCGGAGTGATGGCCGTGGTCCTCGAGGAGGGGGCGGACCTGTTTGATCAGGGCTCTCATTTGGTTCTCTCCGATGCGGAAGAGGTAGGCGGTCAGTGAGCAAGACAGGCCGCGCTGGTCAAGGACGGCGGCCCAGGGAAGTCCCGGCGCCGATCGGCGATCCGCGCATGGATGCAGGCAACCTTCCTGCGGGCCTTGGCCCGGTTCGCCGAGCCCTTCGCCTTGCGCGACAACTCCCGCTGCGCTCTGGCGAGACGGGCGCG
>NZ_JBEXXQ010000037.1:0-111486 GCF_040630525.1 Streptomyces sp. NPDC005799 | reverse complement strand
CCGCCGATGCGGCTCCCCTCGACGATCGGCGGGCCCACCGCCTCGACCGTGCGCCCCGAGCGGGAGAGTCGGGCGCCGGGAGGCTCTCCCCCGTGTCAGGTTCCCAGCCGCGGCCTTGCGTGGCGGGGGGCCGTTCGGCCTCCGACTCCGGTCCGAACGGCCCCGGTCGGCGGGTCACCGCTGTGCGGCCAGCGCTGCCAGACCGTCCCGGCAGGACGGGTGCACGGGCGTCCAGCCCAGCTCCCGCTCCGCCTTCGCCGAGGACACGCGCATGTTCGTCGCGAACATGGTGTGCGCGTAGGACATCGGTCGGGTCAGCCACCGCGGCACGGTCATCGGCCTGGGCAGGCCGAACTCCTCGGCCACGCACCGGACATGGGCGCGGAAGCCGAACGGGGTCCGGTCGGTGATGTTGTACGCCTGACCGGCCCGGCCGTGCTCGACGGCGGCGACGACCGCGCGGGCCGCGTCGGTGAGCTCGATCCACGGCAGCAACCGTCCGTGGTCGGCGGGAACGGGCAACTGCCGCTTGCGCAGCATGGGCAGGATCGCGTCGGTGCCACCGGGACCGTAGAACAAGCCGAAGCGCAGCGAGATGCCCGCCAACCCGGCGGCCTCGAAGGTCAGTTGTTCCTTGACGCGCATGCCCTCGACATGCCGCTGAAGCTCCGGGGTGGTGCCGCGCGGACCGAACACGTCGTCCTCGGTGATGACGTGGTCGCCGAAATCCCCGTAGCCGTAGCCGAAGACCATCGACTCGCCGATCAGGCGCCGGGCGCCGGTGGCCTGTGCGGCCTCGACGAGATGGGCGGTGCCCTCGGTGCGCAGCGCGTCGGTGGCGTACATGTCGCGGTGGCGCATGGGCGCCTTGCGCAGGGCGGTCGCGGCATGGATGACGGTGTCGAAGTGCTGCCCGTCGACGGCGCGCAGCAGCGCGTCGCGGTCCATCAGGTCGGCCCGTATGCCGTTCGCAGGCCCGCGCCCGAGGCCGGTGACCTTGTGGCCCGCCTCGGTCAGCGCGCGCGTGATGTGACCGCCGAGGACACCGCTGGCGCCCGCGAGGAGGATGCTCTGGCTCTTCTGGTTCGTCGTCATGCCCCTGCGACGGATCGCACCGCCGCGGATGTGACATCCGGTCCCCGGGCCGTCCTAGGGCATGTAGGTGTATGGCGTCGTCGTGGTCAGGGGCTCGAAGCCGAGGCGTTCCAGGATGGGGCGGCTCTGGCTGGAGGCGTCGACCTGGAGGTAGCGGTAGCCGCGTTCCACGGCGGCGCGGGCGCGGTGGGCGACCAGGGCCCGGTAGACACCCCGGCCGCGCCAGCCCTCCACGGTGCCGCCGCCCCACAGCCCGGCGAACCGGGTGCCGGGCACCAGCTCCATCCGGGCCGCGCTCACCGGTTCGTCCCCGGCCAGCGCGACGACGGCGACGATCGTGTCCGGCTCCCCCGTCAGCCGGGCCAGCAGCTGGTGCCGCAGCCGGGAGCCGTCGGTACCGAAGGCCTTCTCGTGCACGTCCGCCACCAGGTCGACGCCGGCCGCGTCGGTGACCGGCAGCAGGCGCACGCCCTCGGGCGGCCGGGCGTCGAGGTCGAGGGCGGCGACCTCGGCGATCATCAGCGTCTCCTCGGGCTCGGCCGTGAACCCCGCGCCCCGCAGCCGCTCCCCCAGGTCCACCGGCAGGTCGTGCCCGTACAGCTTCCACTCGAACCGGCGGCCCAGCCCGGAGAAGTAGGCGATCTGTCCGGCGATCACCTCGTCTGCGTTCGTCTCCTCCAGGTCGGACCACACGACGCCGTTCCAGCCGCGCGCCGAGGAGACCTGGCGGACCACGCCGCCCACCCGTTCCACTCTCGCGTCGGGGCTGTCCGGCTGCGCCCCCTCGCGCATGTCCCGGTCGAAGAGGGCGAGCACCGCTGCGTGATCCATGTGATCACTCCAGCACCGGGGCGCGCGCCCGGCAACCGCTTTACGCACCCAGCTACGCCGCCGCACCGGGCGGACTTTCCAGGCCCGCCGCGTCGCGCCTGGGCTGTCCGCGAAGATCGCCGCAGGAGGAGAGCCGTACGTCATGGTCGTGGGGGACGCCGAACTGCCGTATCGGCGCCGATGTGTCGAGCTGGCGGAAGAGGCGCTGGAGGCCGGGGACGAGCCGTTCAGGTCGGTGCTGGTGGGAGCGGACGGCACCGTGCTCGCCGAGGACCACGACCGGGTGGCCTCCGGCGGCCGCACCCGGCACCCCGAGTTCGAACTGGCCCGCTGGTCGACGGCCCGGCTCCCCCCGAGGAGCGGGCGTCCGCCACGGTATACACCTCGGGCGAGCACTGCCCGAGGTGCGCGGCCGCGCACATCGGGGTGGGCCTCGGCCGCATCGTGTACGTCGCCTCCTCGGAGCAACTCGTCGGCTGGCTGAAGGAGTTGGGCGTGCCCGCGCCGCCGGTGCGCACACTGTCCGTCAACGAAGTGGCACCGGGTGTAACGGTGGACGGGCCGGTACCGGAGCTGGCCGGGGAGGTGCGCGCCCTGCACCGGCGCTTCTACCACCGGGACGCCTGAGGCTCGAACCCGTCCGAGATGCAGCCCCGCGTCAGGGGTGCCTACGATCTGGGGGTACCACACCAGACGGACCGCCAGGTCTCCTCCCGCAGGGGAGGCGTTTGCCTTTGATGCCGACACAACGGCTAATGGCCGCTCATGGCACACTGGTTGCCGCCGCCACAGTCGTGTACATGACAGTTCCGGCGGCACGCGCGCCTCTGTGGGCCCTCATCGGCCTTTCCAGCGCCCTGGCCGTGGTGGCCGGAAGCCAGATCAACCGACCCGCCCACCGCTGGCCCTGGTGGGTGCTGGCCGCCGGATTGATCACTTTCGTCGCGGGGGACACGTACTACAACGTGCTGGAGCAGTACTTCCACGCCTCCAACCCCTTCCCCTCTCCCTCGGACGCCAGTTACCTGGCCACCTATCCCCTGTTCGCGATCGGCCTGTCCGGTCTGGTGCACTACCGCTGGTCGGGCCACGATCTGCCGAGCCTGCTGGACGCGATGATCTTCACGGCCGCCCTGGCCCTGCCGGTCTGGGTCTACCTGGTGCAGCCGCTCACCCAGCTGGACGGGCTGACCTGGCAGCAGCGGGCCATCAGCATCGCCTACCCCCTCGGTGACGTACTCGTCCTCGCCCTGCTCGCGCGCCTGCTCACCCTGAGTTCGGTCGACGGCCACAACCGGTCGGTGCAGCTCCTGGTCATCGGGACAGTCACCCTGCTCGGCTTCGACATCGCCTACGGCATCCTGCAGCTCAACTCCCTGTGGCAGACCGGCACGGCACTCGACGCCGGCTGGATCATCTTCTACACGGCGTGGGCCCAGGCCGCGCTGCACCCGGACATGGCCCAGCTGACCGCGGCCGAACCCCAGCGGCGGGCTCTGCCGGCGCCCCGCCGACGCCTGCTGCTCCTGGCCGCGGCGACACTGATCGCGCCGGGCATCCTGCTGTACGAGGGGCTGACGCGTACGGCCCACGACGCGTCCGTGATCGCCGCGTTCTCCGGCCTGCTCTTCCTCCTGGTGATCCTGCGGCTGTCGGCTCTGGTCGTGGCCCACCGCAGCGCCGTCACCCGGGAACTGACCCTGCGCCGGGCGGCCGCCTCGCTGGTCTCGGCGGTACGGCCGGGGCAGGTAGCCCAGTCCTGCGAGGCGGCCGTCGACCGGCTGCTGGGCACGGCCGTCGGCCACCGGACGCTGCTGCTGCCGGCCGAGCGGGCGGCGGAGCTGGCGCAGTACCACGGGCGGGTCGTGACCGCCCGCGAGCTCGACATCGACACCGGGCCCGATGCCGCCGACACCGTCCTGGTGTGCCTGACGATCCCGCCCGACCGTCCCTACGGCGACGTCCCGGGCGTGCTGCTGGTCGCCGGACCGGTCGGCCCACTGAGTGAGACCCGCGGCTCCCTGGAGATCCTGGCCTCGCACGCGGGCCTGGCCATGGAGCGGGTCTCCCTGCGCCAGGAGATCGTCCGCAGGGAGAGCGAGGCGTACTTCCGCACCCTCGTGCGCAACACCTCCGACGTCATCCTCATCGTCGAGGACGACGACACCATCCGCTACGCGAGCCCCTCGGCCGCCGGCGTGTTCGGCACCGCGGACGTGGTCGGCGCCCCTCTGCCGGACCTGGTCGACCCCCGCGACCGCAACCGGGCGGTACGCGAGCTGCGGGCCGTGCGGGAGTCCGGGCCGCGGGCCACCCACGACCACTGGTGGGTACGGCGCCACAACGGCCGGGTCGAGGTGGAGGTGCGGTGCAGCGACTTCCGGGACGAGCGGACCGTTAACGGCCTGGTGGTCACCCTGCGCGACGTGACCGAGCAGCGCCGGCTGGCGCACGAGCTGACCCAGCGCGCCTTCCACGACTCGCTGACCGGTCTGCCCAACCGGACCCTGCTGCTGGAGCGGATGGAACGCGCCCTGCTGCGCGGACGCCGCGAGTCCTCCCTGACCTGTCTGCTCTTCATCGACCTCGACGACTTCAAGCTGGTCAACGACACACTCGGGCACTCGGCCGGCGACCATCTGCTCGTCTCCGTCGGCAACCGCCTCTCCAAGACCCTCAGGCGCACCGACACCGCGGCCCGGCTGGGCGGCGACGAGTTCGCCGTGCTGATGGAGGACGCCCGTGAACCCCTGGACGCGGAGCTGCTGGCCGCCCAGGTGATCCAGACCCTCACCCGGCCCTTCCACGTCGCCTCCGAGTCGGTGACCGTCTCGGCCAGCGTGGGCGTGGCCACGGCCCGGGACAGCACCGACGCGGAGGAACTGCTCGGCCACGCCGACCTCGCGCTGTACGCGGCGAAGGCGGCCGGTAAACGCCAGTGGCGCCGGTTCCAGCCCCTGCTGCACACCCGGATGGTCGAGCGGCACGACCTGCAGAGCCGGCTGGCCCGCGCGGTCGAGGGCAACGAGTTCGCCCTGCGCTACCAGCCGGTCGTGGACATCACCGCAGGCGAGGTCGTCGGCTTCGAGGCGCTGATCCGCTGGCCGCAGGCCCTGCCCCGGCCGGTGCCGCCGGAGCAGTTCATCTCGATGGCCGAGGAGACCGGGCACATCGCCGTGCTCGGGGCGTGGGTGCTGGAGAACGCGGTCAACGACATCGCCGGACTGCAGAAACTGCCCGGGCCCGCCGTCCCGCCGTACGTCAGCGTGAACGTCTCCGCACGCCAGTTCCGTGACGTGGGCTTCCTGGACCAGGTCGACCAGGCCCTGCGCACACCCGGCCTGGCGCCCGGTTCCCTGCAGCTGGAACTGACCGAGACCGTGCTGCTGCGCCGCGACACCCAGATCCAGGCCGTGCTGCGCTCCCTGAAGGAGCTCGGGGTGCACATCGCGGTCGACGACTTCGGGACCGGCTTCTCCTCACTGCGCTATCTGCGGGACTTCCCCCTGGACGCGCTGAAGATAGACAAGACCTTCATCGACGACATCACCCGGGACGCCCAGCAGGTGGCGCTCGTCGAGGGCATCGTGCGGATCGCCGACACCCTGGGACTGCAGGTGATCGCCGAGGGCATCGAGGACCAGGCCCAGCGCGATCTGCTGGCCGGCATGGGCTGCCGGTTCGGGCAGGGCTTCCTGTTCGCCCGCCCGATGACGGTTCAGCAGAGCGAGCGCGTGCTGCGACAGCACCAGGGACGGTGCCCAGCACCCGCCGTCGCCCCGGGACCGGCGCGCGTCCCGGCCGCCCGGACCGAGGACGGGGAGCGGCGGGCGGCGCGGTGGGCGGACCTCGAACATCTGCGGCGGACCAGCCCGATGAGCGACGCGGTCCTCGACGAGGTACGCGGCCGGCACATCCGCAGCCGCGGCCACTGGCTGATCGACTTCGCGTCCTGCAACTACCTGGGCTTCGACTGGGACCCGGAGATCATCGACTCCGTGGAACCGACGGTGCGGCGCTGGGGCACCCATCCCAGCTGGTCCCGCCTGCTGGGCAGCCCGCGGCTGTACCCGGACATCGAGGAGCGGCTCGCCGGACTGCTGGGTGCCCCCGACACGCTGCTGCTGCCGACGCTCACCCTGATCCACTCGTCCGTGATCCCGATCCTGGCCGAGAGCGGCCATGTCTTCGTGGAGGCGACGGCGCACCGCACGGTGTACGACGGCTGCCTCGTGGCCCGCGGCCAGGGCGCCACCCTGCACCGCTTCCACGCCGAACGGCCCGACGAACTGGAGGCCCTGCTGGCCTCGGTGCCGGCGGGCCTGCCGCGGCTGGTGTGCCTCGACGGCGTCAACAGCATGAGCGGCAACATCCCCGACCTGCCCACGCTGGCCTCGGTGTGCCGGGCCGGGGGCGGGACGCTGTACATCGACGACGCGCACGGTTTCGGGGTGATCGGGGAGCGCGGGCCGCTCGAGCCCTGTCCTTACGGCTCGCGCGGCAACAGCATCGTGCGGCACACCGGTGAGTCGTACGACGGGATCGTGCTGTGCTCCGGGTTCTCCAAGGCGTACTCGTCGCTGCTCGCCTTCCTGGCGCTGCCGACCGAGCTGAAGAACCGGCTCAAGACGGCCGCGGGTCCGTATCTGTACTCCGGCCCCTCTCCGACCGCCTCCCTGGCGACCGCGCTGGCCGGGCTCGACGTCAACGAGCGCCGCGGCGACGCGCTGCGCGCCGATCTGTACCGCCGCACCGCCCGGGTCCTGGAACACCTCGACGACCTGAACGTCGGCACGCTCAACCGGGACCGGCTGCCGATCATCGAGATCCCGCTGGCGAACGCGGACGACCTGGACGCGGTGGCGGACTTCCTGTGGAACGAGGGCATCTATGTGACGCTGGCCTCGTATCCCCTCGTACCGCGTGACCGGGTGGGGTTCCGGATCCAGATCACGGCCCTGAACTCGGACGAGGACATCGACGTGCTGACCGGCGCGCTCAGTCGGCTGGCCGCGCGCTTCCCGTTGAAGGCGAAGGGCTGAGCCGGCCGTGACCACGCACAACGACGACGTGGACTGGGACCGGTGGCCGATCGCGGACTACCTCGCGGAGAACTACCGGGACCTGCATCCGTCGGACGCCGCGGTCATCGCCCACCACTCGGAGTTCTACCGGCGGCTGGCACCGGGCTGTGTCGAGCGGTCGGTCGAGTTCGGCGCGGGGCCCAACCTCTACCCGCTGATCCTCGCGTCCGCCGCGAGCCGCCGTATCGAGGCGGTGGAGGCGGGGGCGGGCAACGTCGCCTATCTGGAGCGGCAACTGCGGCACGGGCCCGACGCGAGCTGGCTGCCGTTCCACGCGCTGTGCCGGCGGCTCAATCCGGACATCCCCGCCAAGCTGGCGGGAGCGCTGGCGTATGTCGACGTCGTCCACGCCGACGCGCGCGGGATGGAACCCGGGGCGTACGGCCTGGCGTCCATGCACTTCGTCGCGGAGGGCGCCACGGAGGACCTCGCGGAGTTCGCCGACTTCTGCCGCGCCTTCGTGCGCTGCGTCGCACCGGGCGGGTATCTCGTGGCGGCCTTCATGGAGAACATGCCGACGTACCGCATCGGCCCGGCCTCCACCTGGCCCGGCTGCCCGGTGAGCCCGGAAACGGTCACCAAGGTCTTCACCCCCCTCACCCAAGCCCTGTCCGTCACCCGCATAGACACCGACCCGACACTCCCGGACTACGGCGACTCGGGAATGGTCCTGCTGACGGCAAGGGCCCGCTGAGCCGGCTGCTCCGGCGTGCGGGACCGGCACCGGCCCCTGACCTGCCGTTCCGGCAACGGCGCGGCGACAATTCGGCGAGCCGACGACCCAGAAGAGACACCGCGACGGCCACTGCCCCGGGAACCCCGAGGCACGGTGCCCCCTCGGCGAGCCGACGGTTCGGACGCGCGGAGCGATGCCGGCCCCCTGACCCACGGTCTGGCTCCGGCACGGTGACGATTCGCCGAGCCAACAATCCAGAAGCGACACCACGACGGCCACTGCCTCGGGAACCCCGAGGCACGGTGACCCCTCGGCGAGCCGACGCTCTCGACGCGCATCGGCCTTTCACCCCGTCGAGCGGCACGGTTGTCGAACCAGCCGTTAAGCCGTCCGATCACTGCCGGCGCGGCCGGAGCGTACGGCACCCCGGACACTCCCGCCCGTGCGGAGGCGCGCGTTCCGGCGTCCGCTTATCGTGATCGAGGGTGCCGTTCTCCCGGTCCGCGACGGGCGCCCATGGAGGCATCGATGCTGGCCAAGCTGTCGACGCGGCCCGCGGTGCGGCGCTGCGCGGTGACCGCGACCGCCGCCGCGACCCTGCTCGCCGCGGGACTGCCGACGGCCGCCGCCGAACGCACCGGCCCCGACCTGTCCCGCTTCTACGGGCAGCAGATCCACTGGACCCGGTGCAAGGGCGCGGACGTGCCGACGGATCTGCAGTGCGGCAAGATCACCGTGCCGCTCGACTACGCCCGCCCCCGCGCCGGCACGCTCGATCTCGCGCTGGCCCGCTACCGCGCGACGGGCCCGAAGCGCGGCTCGGTCCTGCTGAACTTCGGTGGCCCGGGCGGGGCGGGCGTGAGCGAACTCGCGGGCGGCGGCAAGGACTTCATGGGCCTGACGAACGCCTACGACGTGGTCACGTTCGACCCGCGCGGCGTCGGCCGGTCCTCCCCGGTCAGCTGCGGCAACGGTGTCGACGAGGCGGCGGTCGCGGAGGCGGGCGACCCGGACCTGGCCCATCCGCAGGGCGTGCTGCGGCAGTTGCGCAAGGCTGCCGCCGAGTGCGCCAGGCACTCCGGGCCCGTCCTGCCGTACATAGGCACGATGTACGCCGCCCGCGACCTGGACGTGATGCGCCAGGCCCTGGGCGACAAAAAGCTCAACTACCTCGGCTTCTCCTACGGAACCCGGCTCGGCGCCGTGTACGCGGCCCAGTTCCCCAAGAAGGTCGGCCGGTTGGTCCTCGACGGTGTCGACACACTCACCGAACCGATGTCCGAGCAGGGCATCGCGGGCGCCGAGGGACAGCAGACGGCGCTGGACGACTTCGTCGACTGGTGCGTCAAGGACATCGCCTGCCCGCTGGGCCAGGACGCCCGGCGCGCCGGTGAGCAGGTCGTGCAGCTGGTCCACTCCCTCGACGAGGACCCGGTGTCGACCGACCTGGGCCAGCAGTTCACCGGCCAGGACCTCGTGGGCGCCATCGGACAGGGCCTGTACAGCGAGGAGTTGTGGCCCTCGCTGGAGCGGGCCCTGGCCCAACTCGTGGAGGACGGCGACACCCGCGGCGTCATGGCGTTCGCGCACGGCGGTTTCTCGCCCGCCGCACCGCACGCGGGGGACGGCGGCCTGGTCGACGAGGACGACATCCCGCTCGACAATCTCCCCGCGGCGCTGATGGCGATCAACTGCGCCGACGATCCCGACCGCCCCAGCGCCGAGCAGCTCACCAAGGACCTGGCCCGGCTCCGGGCCCAGTACGAGGAGGCCTCCCCCGTCTTCGGCCGCTACCGGCTCACCCAACTGCTCATGTGCTACGGCCGCCCCAAGGGCACCGACTACATCCGCGACAAGGTGCGCGACCTCCACTCCCCCAGGATGCTCCTGGTCGGTACCCGCGGAGACCCGGCGACCCCCTACCGGTGGACCGTGGAGACCGCGAAACGGCTCGGCTCCTCGGCCGTGGTCCTCGACAACAGAGGCGAGGGCCACACCGGTTACGGCTCCTCCAAGTGCGTGCACCAGAAGGTCGACGACTTCCTGCTCTACGGCTCCCTGCCCCCGAGCGGCAGCTCGTGCGGGGCGGACGAGGACACCTGAGGAGGACGCCTGAGGAGGACGTCACTCGTCCCAGTGGGCGAGGCGGTGCAGCACGCCGGCCGTGTGGAGAAAGCCCTCCTCGCCGAGGAGGGACCGCAGTTCGGCGTTGAAGGCGTCGATCTCCGGTTGCGCGGTCCGCAGGGCGTCCGCGCCCATGTCGGTCAACTCCAGCACCACGGCCCGGTGTTGACGCGGATGCGGTCGCTTGCTCAGCAGGCCCGCGGAGCTGAGGCGGGTGACCAGCGCGGTGATGGCGGACTCGCGCAGCCCGAGGGTGCGGGCGAGTTCCTGTTGGGTGGTGCCGGGCCGGTCCCGCACGGCGAACAGCGCCCCGAGCTGGGCCGTGGTGACTCCGGCCGCGGCCACGCAGCGCCGGTCCGCCGTGGTGCGCAGCCGGTGTGCGGCGCGTTGCAGCAGGAAGAACAGTCGCTGGTCGGGCTCGGACATGGGCCGATGTTGACAGAGGACACCGTTGCGCGCCACTCTCACTTCACTGGTGAACTGAGGCTGGAGGTGAGCGCGGCGATGGATCTTGAGCTCGCTCGGAAGACCCTCGCGGCGCAGCCCTTCAGCCGTCTGCTGGGCGCCCGTCTGACGGCGTTCGGGGACGGTGAGGCCACGCTGGAGCTGGACATCCGCGAGGACCTGCTTCAGCAGTACGGCTTCGTCCACGGCGGGGTCCTGTCCTACGCCGCCGACAACACGCTGACGATCGCCGCGGCCACGGTGGCCGGCCCCGGCCTGATCACCTCCGGTTTCACCATCGACTACCTGCGTCCCGCCACCGGCGAGATCCTGCGGGCCCATGCCCAGGTGATGCGGGCGGGCCGGACCCGGATCGTGTGCCGCTGCGACCTGACGACCGTCGGCGGAGCCGGGGCGCGGACCCTGTGCGCGGTGGCACAGGGCAACATCGCGGTGACCGGGCCCCGCTAGGGATCGCGCCGGTTCGGCATCAAGCGGCACCGCCGAGTTCGACGAGGTGCCGGGCCGTGCCGGCCGGGTCGACCAGCTGGTGGAGGTGGGCGCCGGGCAGGTGGGCCACCCGCCAGCCACGTCCGCGCGCCTCGGCGGCGAGGTCGTCGTACGGCGGTCCGAACAGCAGGTAGGAACAGGGGTGGTCCTCCCAGCCGGCCGGGACCGGGATGCGCTGCTCGTAGTAGGACAGCGGCAGGGCGGGCTGTTCCTGGACGACCGCCTTGCGCACCTCGGGATCGGGGAGCATCGGCGCGACGTCCGCCTCGTCCCACCAGTCGGTCCAGCGGGGCAGTCTGCCGCCGACCGCCATCGGGCGCAGGAAGTCGAGCAACTCCGGTGACGCGACCGGGGTTGCCCCGCTCCGGGCCGGCAGCGCGGCGTCGACGAAGACCGAGGCGGCGACCGGTCGCTCGAGACCTGCGCGGATCGTCGGGAGGAACAGGCCCGCGTTGCTGTGGGCGACCAGCGTGACGGGGCTGTCCGCCGGGACCTGCCGCAGGTCGTCACGGACGGCGGCGGCGACGCGCGGCCAGAAGGGCGGGCCACCGGCGCCGACGTGCAGCAGGGACGGCACCCGTACCTGATGGCCCGCGGCCGTCAGGTGGTCGGCCACCGGACGCCAGGTCGAGGGGCCCACGGACGGACTGTGCACGAGAACGAAGATCGACGGCATGGGACGATCCTGTCCCTCCTGCCGGACGGGGCGCGAGGACCTTGGCCGACAGCAGAACGCGACCCGTCCCGCTGCCGCCCCGTTCACCCACCCTGTTCATCCACCCCGTTCATCCCGTTCGCCCGGCCCCCTTGTCCCTAATGCCCCATCCGCGAAACGGTCCTATGGTGCTTGTTATGGAGCACGACCTGAGTCCCACAACCCTGTCCGAGCTCCGGCGCCCGCGGCCCTATCCGGCCGTGTCCGTGCTGACGCCGACGCATCGTCGGGAGCCCGACAACGCCCAGGATCCGGTCCGGCTGCGCAATGTGGTGGCCGCGGCCAAGAAGCAGCTGGAGTCCGATCCCGCGGTCACCCGGGAGCGTCGCTCCGACGTCGTCCACCAGCTCGACCAGGCCCTCGCCGAGGTGGACCTGGCACACGCCGAGGACGGTCTGGTGATCTTCGCCGCTCCCGGTGAGCACCAGGTGTGGTCGCTGGCCCGTGCGGTGCCGGAGCGCGTGGTGCTCTCCGACACCTTCCTGACCCGCAACCTGGTCTCCGCGCAGGCCGCCGAACGGCCGTTCTGGGTGCTGTCGGTCTCCGCCGACCGGGTCACCCTCTGGAGCGGCGGCACCGACCGGGTCACGGAGGACCGCTCCGGCGGCTTCCCGATGACCAGAAGCCCCGAGAACTTCGACGCCGAGCGCCAGGAACGCATCGGCGACATGCCGAGCACCTTCCGCGACGAGGGCACCCGGCACTTCCTGCGGGAGGCCGACGCGGCGCTGGGCATGCTGCTGCGCGAACAGCCCCGTCCGCTGTACGTGACCGGCGAGCAGGCCGCCCTGTCGCTGCTGGACGAGATCGGCAGCGCGACCAAGGAGGCCGTGCACATCCCGCACGGCGGTCTCGCGCACGGCACACCCGAGGCGGTGTGGCAGGCGGTACGGCCGATGGTCGCCGCCGAGGCCCGCAAGGGCACCGACGCCGTTGCCCGCGAGCTGGAATCGGCCCGCAGCCGCAAGGCGTTCGCGGCCGGCGTCGACGAGGTCTGGCACAGCGCCCGCGAGGGCCGGCTGCGACTGCTGGCCGTCGAGGAGAACTACCGCGTCACGGTGAGCGATGTCCTCGGCGACCACCTGGTCCCGGCCGCGAGCGCCGACCTCGACGCCCGTGAGGACCTCGTGGACGAGATCGTCGAGCAGTGCCTGGAGACCGGCGCGGAGGTCCGCTTCGTCCCGGACGGCACGCTCGGCGACGCGCACGGGATCGCGGGCGTACTGCGCTACTGAACGGCCGTACCGACTGCCTCCCTTGACGACCATGAAAAACCCTGGCCGTCGAGGGAAGGCAGCCGACCGACCGTGTCTGAGGTGCTCGGAGTGGCCGTCCTGGGTGCGGGCCACATGGGTGCCGACCATACGACGCCTCGACCGGGTGGTGAGCGGAGCCAGGGTCGCTGCGGTCGCGGATCCCGATGCCGGCCGAGCCGAGGAGGCGGTGGCGGGCATAGACGGGGCCTCGCTGCACACGGATGTGGCGGGCGGGCGCTCTCGCGGGCAGCGCTCGGATCGGCGGCGGGCACGCGATGCGCGTCACCGCACGGGGCACCGAGGCCCGGAAGGTGCCGCAGGACTACCTCGTCCGGTTCGCCGACGCCCACGACCGCGAGGTGCAGAGCCGGGGCGACGCCACCCGGCATGACAGGGGCACCGGTCCGAGCGCCTGGGACGGCTGCGCGGCCTCCGTCGTCGCCGAGGCCGGGGTGGGGGCGCTGGAGAGCGGCGCCCGCATGGCCGTCGACCTCGTTCCGCGCCCGGATCCGTACACCGGGCCCGGACACTGACGCGCGGGAAGGACCCGGCTCAGACGTTGCCGAACAGGGAGCTCAGGCCGCGGTCGACGACCTCGCCGAGGTCCTCCTCGCCGACCCCGACCACGGCGTAGGTGCGCAGCAGGAACCGGCGCAGGGCAGAGGTGTCGAACTGCAGCAGGGCCAGGCCGTAGGGCGAGTGGAGCTCCAGGACCGTACGGGCCCGGCCGCACGGCCAGATGTGCACGTCACCGCCGCCGGTCGGGCCGCGCAGCCCGTCCTCCAGCAGCACGCGGCCGAAGGTCCAGGTGACGCCGGTGCCGTCGAGGGAGACCTGGGGCGGGAAGTCCAGGTGCACGGCCAGCGGGTCCGTGGAGACGTACCGCAGGGTCGTCGGTACGGGCAGCTCCTGCTCGTCGGAGGTGATCAGGCGGCCGCGGGCGGGCTGCTCGAGGGTGATGTCCATGGTCGGTCTCCCCTGCGGTCGAAGGTCGGCCGGTGTGCCGATCTGTTGTTACGACTCCGCAGGCGCCGATCGCATTACGCGGAAGCGCTTTCCAGTTTGTGTGACCTGCGTCACTATCAGTTGAGGCGTGCCGCATGCCGGGCATGCTCGAACAAGCACCCGTCGAACAGGCGACTGAGCACCCGCCCGAGTTCGGCTACGATGCCCCAAGTCACGTACGTCGCCTACGACTTGACCTACCCGGCGCGGTAGGCGATACGCGCAGCCGGACCGGTCCGCGGAGACGCTGGCATATGCCAGAAGCACCACCTCATCGTGTGTTGCCAAATCCCTTACAGCGCGTCGCGGGCTGTGCAACAGTCGTAACGGTCCCTCCGTCCGCCTTGGTCGTACCGTCCCCGCATCGGAGTGCGTCATGCCGTCCCACCTCTCTGCGGATCACCCAGCCGCCCAGCCGCCGGGGCGCGGCTCGGTCGACGCGCTGATATCGCAGACGCGACGGCTGAAGGGCGACGTGGACGCCGTACGGCGGGACACCCACGGCGACGGTTCGGACCCCGAGGAGCGGTGGCAGCGCGCGCTCTGCGATCTGGCGCTGCATCAACTGGACGACCTGGGCGCCCACTTGGCGCAACTACGGGACGGCCCGGCCCCCCTCGCCCCCGTCCAGGAGACGGCCTCCCCCGCCGCTGCCGTGCCGCCCGCTCCCCGGCGCGGCTCGCTGCTCAGCAGGGTCGGCAGCGCCGAATGGAATCTGCTGACCGACGAGGCCAGTTGGTCCGGCGAGCTCTACCAGATCCTGGGCCGCGACCCCGCCGCTCCTCCGCTCACCCTCGACGAACTGCCGTCCATGGTGCTGGACGAGGACCGCGCGAGACTGACGGCGATGGTCACCGACTGTCTCGTGGACGCCAAGCCCATCGACGGGGAGTTCCGCGTCGTACGCCCGGACGGCGAGGCACGGACCGTGCACATGATGGGCGAGCCCGTGCTCGACGCCGACGGCAGCACCGCCTCCATGTGGGCCGTACTGCGAGATGTCAGCGAACTGCGCCGCAGCCAGCGGGCGGTGAGCGAGACCCGTGACTCGCTGCACCGCCACCAGCAGCGCGCACAGACCGAGCACCGGATCGCGGTGGAGCTGCAGGAGGCCGTGCTGCCGCCATGGCGTGGCTCCCTGCGGCTCCCGCACCACGGCCCCGAGACCCTGGACCTCGCGGCCCACTGTCTGCCGGCGTCCCGGAGCGCGCTCATCGGCGGCGACTGGTACGACGCCCTCGAACTGCCCGACGGCCAGACCCTGTTGAGCGTCGGCGACCTCACCGGTCACGGCGTCACTGTCGCCTCCGGCATGGCGATGCTGCTCGGCGCCCTGCGGGGCATGGCGATGGCCGGGACCGATCCGGGCCACCTGCTGTCCCTGCTCAACCAGTTACTCGACGCCACCGTGCAACCCGCCCTCGGCAGCGCCGTCTGCTGCCGCTACCGGCCCGAGACCCGCACCCTGACCTGGGCACAGGCCGGACACCCCGCCCCGCTGCTGTTCCGCGACGGGACGGGGCGCAGGCTGCGGGCACCGGACGGTGTCCTGCTCGGCGCGACCGCCGGTGCCTCCTACGAGCAGACCGAACAGACCCTCGAACCAGGCGACCTGTTACTGCTGCACACCGACGGGCTGGTGCCCGCAAGCAGCCGTGACGAGGCCGTGGGCCGCCTCCTCGACCTGGCCCCACGCTTCGGCGAGGCGCGCACCGCACGGGACTGCGTGCGGACGGTCATGGAGGAGTTCGGTGATGAGACCGAGCGCGAGGACGACGCGTGCGTGCTCGTCGCCCGGGTGATGTAGTACGAGGCGATCGTCCCGCTACACCCGTGCGCTGCCGCCGCCCTTCGTCGGCTTGGGCAGAGCCAGTTTGATCTCCTCACGCAGCTCGTGGATCTTCGGGTAGCTGGAGTACTCGGCGGTCAGCCGGTACATCTGGCGCAGCCGGTCCCAGGTGCGGTGGGAGGAGTTGGATCCCATCGACATCAGGGCCAGCCGTGCGTACCGGTCGGCCTGCTCGGGGTCGTCGGCGATGAAGCAGGCCGACGCCATGGACAGGAAGTCGAAGATCTTCGACCGCTGACGGCCGTCGACCCTGAGTGCCAGGGCCTTCTCCGCGTAGTGCTGGGCGTGCACGGCCGCGCCCGGCTCGTGCTCGGCCAGCGTGCGGTAGGCCAGGGCCTGCATGCCGTAGAGGTCCTCCTCGCGGAACATCTGCATCCAGCTCGGCGGCGGCACGTCCCCCTTGTCGGAGACGAAGAGGTCCTCCGCCTGGCCGAGGGTGCGGCGCATCGCCTGGCCCTTGCCCATGGAGGCCTGCGCCCAGGCCTCGATGGTGTAGAGCATGGCCCGGGTGCGCGGCAGCACCTCCTCGCCGGACCCTGACCGGGCGAGCTTCATCAGGTCGAGCGCGTCGTCGGGCCGGCCCAGGTGCACCATCTGGCGCGCCGCCCGGGAGAGCGCCTCCCCCGCGCGGGGCCGGTCGCCGCCTTCTCTGGCCGCGTGGGCGGCGATGACGAAGTACTTCTGGGCCGTGGGCTCCAGGCCGACGTCGTGCGACATCCAGCCCGCGAGGACGGCGAGGTTGGCGGCGACGCCCCACAGGCGCCGCTGCAGATGGTCGGGGTGACGGTAGGCGAGCATGCCGCCCACCTCGTTGAGCTGGCCCACGACTGCCTTGCGCTGCAGCCCGCCGCCGCGGGCGGCGTCCCAGGCCCGGAACACCTCGACCGAGCGCTCCAGTTCCTCGATCTCCTGCGACCCGATGGGGGCGGCCTCATAGCGGTCGAACCCAGCGGGGTCGGCGTGCAGGGGGTCGTCGAACTGGGGAGCGTCGGCCCTGAGGGCCGGATCGGTGTGCAGCCAGTCGTGCATGGCGCTGCTGAGTGCGGATCCCGCGGTGAGCGCGACACCCGCACCCACCAAGCCGCGTCGGTTGAGCATGAGGTCCATTCCCGTGAATTCGGTGAGGACCGCCGCTGTCCGCTCGGGCGCCCACGGCACACCGTCGGGATGCTCCACGCTCCCGCCGTCCTGCCGTTTCCCCGTACGCCCGTGCCGGACCAGACCGAGGTCCTCGATGGTCACGACACGGCCGAGACGCTCGGTGAACAGAGCCGCCAGCACCCGCGGCACCGGATCGCGGGGGATCTCCCCCGTGTCGATCCAACGCCGCACCCGGGAGGTGTCGGTCGACAGCTGGGGGTGGCCCATGGCCGCCGCCTGCCGGTTGACCAGCCTCGCGAGTTCACCCTTGGACCAGCCGGCCAGGCCGAACAGGTCCGCAAGGCGGGTGTTGGGTTGTCCGCTCACGTCAAGCCCCCAGGTTCTCGGCTGAGTTGACAGTAGCCCTGGGAGAGTTGCCGGGCGACTATTCGCCAGGGTTCGCCAGGGTGCGCCAGATGGTGTGCCACTGGACGACGGGTGTCAGGTAGGAACGCGCCACCCCGACCCGGTTGCCTTTTCGCGAGAACGGCCGCATTCCCCAGGATGCGTCCGGGCGGCCGGGCCGGGCAGCGCACTTGAGCAGACAGGCACAGCAGGCACACGAAGGGATCTGTTTCGCCCATGTACGCAGCATCGTCCTCCGTGTCCGCCCCGCCCCGGTCGCTGTACCCCCGCCCGGCGGGCAGCGGCCCCTACCTCGACCCCGCCGCCCGGCAGGCGGCCCCCGTGCTCGGTGCGGGTCGGCCACGGCGTCCGGCGGGGCTCGGCACCCAACCGCTCAGCGGGAGACTCGACTTGTCCGGCCCCCAGGGCGCCCAGCTGCGTACGGCGATCGCGTCGGTGCACCGCATCTGCCCGGAGTTCGCTCCGGTGCAGGTGCTGCGCCGCAGCGGACGGTCCGTGCTCCTGGTCGGTACGACCGGGCGCAGCACGGCGGTCGCCAAGTGTTTACTCGATCACTCCCCCGCGTGGTCCGAGCGGATCCGGCACGAGATAGCGGCTTACCGCTCGTTCGTCCGGCACCGCCCCCCGGTGCGGGTGCCGAGACTGATCGCGGCGGACCCGGACAACTGCACCCTGGTCATCGAGCGGATGTCGGGACGGGTGGCGGCGCTGCAGCGGCACCCGGCCGAGGCCCCGCCCCGGGCGGACATCAGGGCGGCCCTCGGCGCGATCTGCCGGCTCAACGCCTGGCGACCGCCGGCGGGCACCTTCGACGCCCCGCTCGACTACGCCGCCCGCATCTCCCGGTATCACGAGCTGGGGCTGCTCACCGACCGGGACATGGGGGATCTGCAGAAGCTGCTGCACGGCATCGCGGCGACCGCGGGCCGGCAGGGCATGGGCCAGTTCTGCCACGGCGACGCACTCCTGTCGAACATCCTGTTGTCCCCGGCCGGTCCAGTGCTGGTGGACTGGGAGCACGCGGGCTGGTACCTGCCGGGCTACGACCTGGCGGTGCTGTGGTCGGTCCTCGGGGACGCGCCGGTGGCACGCCGTCAGATCAGCCAGATCGCCCAGTCGGCGGGTCCCGCCTCAAGGGACGCCTTCCTGGTGAACCTGATGCTCGTCCTGACCCGGGAGATCCGTACCTACGAGACGGCCGTGCAGCGTTCGATGCACGACGCGACCCCGGCGGCACCGGGAGTGGCCCACCCGGGTGCTGCGCCGTCCGGCGAGGAGCAACGGCTGCTGCTGCGGCGGCTGCACGACGACTGCCAGCTGGCCCGCAAGGCCGTGCGCGCGGCGGTCGGCACTCGCTGACGGGGACGGCGGTCCGCGGTGCGCCACCGACGGCGCACCGCGGATCTTCGTATGTCCGGGGCCGGTGCGGACACGGCCATTGGTGTGGGCCACTGACGCCCCGCAGGCCCGCACACCGCCCCCGCGAAACTCCGCCACCCTCGTGTTGACATGGGAAATCTCCCGCCTCTGGGCATGATTGACGGATCGTCGGCCAGCGGGTACCACTGACCCACCGCTCGGCCTTGCACGCCCCGTCACGCTCGTCCGTCCCAGGAGGCTGCGTTGAGAGGATCCGTCACCGACCCCGCGTCCACCCCCGGCCACAGACGCGCCCGCACGGCCGCGGGCGCCCTCGCCTCGGCGGCCCTGCTGCTGCCGCTGCTCGGCGCGGCCCCGGCCGCCGGCACCCCCGCGTCGTCCGCGGAGTCACTGCAGCGGGCGTTCGCAGCCGCGGCCGCCGAGTACCACGTCCCGCCGAGCGTGCTGCTCGGCGTCTCCTACCTCCAGTCCCGCTGGGACGCGCACGACGGCGCGCCGAGCGTGAGCGGCGGTTACGGCCCGATGCATCTCACCGACGCGCGCACCGCGCTCGCCGCCACCTCGCACCACAGCGAAGGCACGGAGGACGCCCGCGGCGACGGCGCCCGCCGCGCCCTGCACCCCACCGCCACCGTGCCGGCCGAGTCCCGGCTCCCCGCACGCCTCGAGACGCTGCCGAAGGCGGCCGCACTGACCGGCATCCCGGCCGAGCGGCTGCGTACCGACCAGGCGGCCAACGTCGCCGGCGGTGCCGCACTCCTCGCCGCGGCCCAGAAGGACCTCGGCGAGCCGCTGAGCGGCGACCCGGCGGACTGGTACGGGGCGGTCGCCCGTTTCTCCGGAGCGGACGACACCGCGACCGCGGCCGCCTATGCCAACGATGTCTTCGACGTGCTCCGCACGGGCGAGCGGCGCACCACGGACGCCGGTCAGCGGGTCTCCCTGGCCGCCGAGCCCGGCCTCGCCCCCGACACCGCGCAGATCGGAAGGACGGGCCTGCGCTCCCTGTCCGGCGACGGCACCGAGTGCCCGAAGTCGGTGTCCTGCGAGTGGATCCCGGCGCCGTACCAGCAGTTCGGCGACGACGACTACGGCAACCACGACCTGGGCGACCGCCCGGCCTCGCAGAGCATCAAGTACATCGTCGTCCATGACACCGAGGGCGCCTGGGACGGTGTGCTGAACCTGGTCCAGGACCCCACCTATGTGTCGTGGAACTACACCATCCGCTCCACCGACGGTCTGATCGCCCAGCATGTGAAGGCCAAGGACGTGGCCTGGCACGCGGGCAACTGGTACATCAACGCCAAGTCGATCGGCATCGAGCACGAGGGCTTCCTGGCCGCGCCGGACGCCTGGTACTCGGAGGCGATGTACCGCTCCTCGGCCCGGCTGGTGCGCTATCTGTCCGCGAAGTACCGCGTCCCGCTGGACCGGCAGCACATCCTCGGCCACGAGAACGTGCCCGGCCCGACCACGTCGACCATCCCCGGCATGCACACCGACCCCGGCCCCTACTGGGACTGGCGGCACTACTTCGAGCTGCTGGGCCACCCCTTCAAGCGGACCGCGGGCAAGAGCGGCGCACTGGTGACGATCCTGCCCGACTACGCCACCAACCGGCCGACGTACACCGGCTGTGCCACCTCCGGCGGGCCGTGCGCGGCGCACGGTTCCAGCGAGGTGCGGCTGTACTCCGACCACGACGAGAACTCCACCCTGATCAAGGACGTCGGGCTGCACAAGGGCGGGGACTCCACGATCGACGTCAACGACGTGGGCTCACGGGTCTCCACCGGCCAGCAGTACGCGGTCGCCGGGCACTACAAGGACTGGACGGCGATCTGGTACCTGGGGCAGAAGGCCTGGTTCAAGAACCCGAGGAAGCACCCGACGGCGGTGCCGGCATCGGGTCTCGTCGTCACGCCGAAGGCCGGCCTGGACAGCGTCCCGGTGTACGGACGCGCCTACCCGGAGGCCGCCGCGTACCCGGCGGGAGTGCCGGTCCAGGCGGTGTCCCCGCTGCCGTACACCCTGCCGAAGGGGCAGAAGTACGTGGTCGGGGATCTGGTGCCGGGTGAGTACTACTACGCGGTCACCTTCACCACCGACGCGCACCGGGTCGTCAGGGGCAAGGACCTGTACTACGAGATCCAGTACGGCCACCGGGTGGAGTTCGTCCGGGCGGCGGACGTGCGGCTGCTGCCCGCGGGCAAGTAGGCCAGCCGCGTCAGCCCTGCTGGAAAAGCTCCGCCGGAAGCGGCTTCAGCAGGGCGTACAGGTCGTCGGTGATGGGGCGGTCCCAGGCGGCGATGGTCACCAGGACGTTGTCACTGCGGTCGAACTGGACGCAGGAGATCCGGCTCTCCGACAGCTTCAACCGGCGCACGATCAGCAGGTTGTCGCCCTGCATGACGGGCATGTCCTCGACTCCGACGACGGTGACCTCCTCCTCGTTCTCCAGCGCGAGCAGCAGCTGGGCCACCTCGAAGGGGATCTCGCCCTCGCCGACCTCGCGGGCCGGCGAGCCCTCGGGGAGGTTGCCGATGATCATCGCGGGGCCGCGGCCGCCGAAGAGGTCGTAGCGCAGGAAGACGCCCTGGCAGGTGCCGTCGGGGGCGGGCAGCAGACCGGCGCCGAGGTTGCCGGGCCAGTCGCCCGGGTCCATGGCCAGGACGTCGAAGTCGGGGCCGGCGGGGGTGGCGTTGCGGCGGCGGAGGAACGACATGCGCCCATGGTAATGGGACGAGGGGCCGTACCGCGGGCGCGGGTGCGTACGGGACCGCACCGCTCTCAGGTCGTCCTCAGCGCGGCCGGCAGTCCGGTGATCTCCGTGCCCATCTTCCGGCAGACCGCCGAGAGCAGGCGGACCGCCATCGGCTCGTCGATCTGCATCTCCCGCGCGATCTCCGCCTCGCTGAGTCCCTCGGCCGCCAGGTTCGCGGCGGTGCGTTCGCGGGTCGTCAGGGTGTCCGTCTCCGTGCTGTGCAGGCGGCGGGGGCGCAGTCCGGCCGCGGTGAGTTCCTCGCGGGCCGACTCGACCAGTCCGTCGGCGCCGCACTGGACCGCCGCGTCGAGGCCCCGGTAGAGGTGTTCGGCGGCTTCGCGGGGGCGGCCGGTGCGGCGGAGTTCGGTGCCGAGGGCGACCAGGGCGCAGGCGAGTTCGTAGGCGGCCGGGGAGCGCTCCAGATGGGTGACGGACTCCTCCAGATACTTGACGCGGGCCGATCCCGAGGACACCTCCGCCACGGTGCGCAGGGCCTGCCCCACGGCGGACGGGGTGCCGTACTGCCGGGCGCGGGCGAGCGCTTCGAGGGCGGTGGCGACGGCCCGCTCGGGCGTCTCATGGGCCTCGGCGCGGGCGAGGTGGAGCTGCCAGGGGCACCAGGCCGGGTTGCGCATGCCGCGCGGTTCCAGGCGGCGGCCCGCGGCGGCCAGTTCCTCCGCCGCCGCCTTGGTCAGGCCGCGGGCGAGCAGGAGCTCGCCGTGGACGGTCTGGGCGTCGGGGAAGACGACGGCGGCGGGGAAGGGCGCGCAGAAGGAGTAGTCCTCGCCGACGTGGGTGGCCTCGGTGAGCCGACCGCGGGCGAGCAGGACCTCGATGAGGATGCCGACGGCGTACCAGTGGGCGGGGGTGCCGGGGCCGACGCGCTCGGCGAGGCGGAGGCCGGCGCGGACGAAGTCCTCCGCCTCGGCGAGCCGGCCGCGCCGGTAGCGGACGTAGGCGAGCAGGGTGTAGGCGAAGGAGAGGTGGGCGCCGCGCCAGCCCTGGCGTTCGTAGTCGGCGATGCCGGCCGCGAAGAGCTCCTCGGTGCGGCCGGGCCGGTCGGCGTATGTGAAGGCCAGGGCGACCAGGACGGGCACCTCGAAGCCGCGGTCGGGCTCGGTCCAGCCGAGGCCGCCGTCGAGGGCCCGTTCGGCGTGGTGCAGGGCGATGTGGGCGGGCTCGCCGCGCAGGGTGGCGTCCCAGGCGCGCAGGCCGATGATGTAACGCTCGGTGAGATCGCGGCCCTTGAGGCGGTCGGCGAGCTTGGTGAGGCGGCGGGAGCGCGAGGGGTGGTCGGGTTCGTCGGCGCGGAAGGCGTCCCACATGAGCTCCTCCGACACCATGCGCAGCTTGACCCGGGCGTCGTCGGTCACCCGGATCTCGCGGGCCAGGGTGTCGGAGGCCTCGGCGAGGCGGTCGCTGTGGGCGAGGACCTGTGAGAGCCGGTAGACGATGCGGTGGCGCAGGTCGGCGTCGGCGATGGGTTCCTCGAGGGCGGCGCGCAGATGGTTGACGGTGGTGGCGGGCTCGGTGAGCAGCGAGGCGGAGCCCAGTTCGTACAGGACGGCGGCGCGGGCCTCGGCGGTGGGGGGTTCGCGCAGGGCGCGGGCGAGGTAGCTGCGGGCGGCGTCGGGGGCGCCGGCGCGCAGGGTCTGCTCGGCGGCGGCGCGCAGCTGCTGCACGACCCAGGGGTCGCCCTCGGGGTGGGTCTCCAGGAGGTGGCGGGCGGCCGCGGCGGGGCCGAGTCCCGCGTCGATCACGCACCAGGCGGCCTGACCGTGCAGGGCGACGCGGACGCCGGGCGGGATGGCCCGGTAGACGGCGGTGGCGATCAGCGGGTGGACGAACTCGAGAGTCTCGCCGCCGGTGAGGATGCGGGCGCCACGCAGGGCGTCGGCGGCGTCGGCGGCCTCCTCGTGGCCGAGACCGGCGACGGCGGCGGCGAGCACCGGATGGATCTCGGTGCCGAGGACGGCGCAGGCCCAGGCGAAGCGGACGGTGGAGGCGCCCAGACGTTCGAGGCGGGCGACGAGGCCGCTGCCCTTGACGGCGGCGGCGAGATCGCGCAGCAGATGGGCGCTGTTCTCGGTCGGGGTGAGGCCGCGGTCGCGCACCTTGGCGATCAACTCGACCGTCTCGAAGGGGCTTCCGGCGGTGACGGCCCAGCACTCGCGGCAGAAAGCGTCGTCGGCGTGCGGCCCGAAGGTCTCGCGCACCAGACGGGCGACCGCGGCGGCGCTGAGCGGTTCCAGGTCCAGGGGGCGTCCGCCCGCGCGGCCGGGCAGTCCCCGTAACGGCTCGGCGTGGTCGGGGAGTTCGTCGGGCCGGTAGGCGACGACGACCAGCAGCGGCAACTGTTCGGCGCGCGGGGCGAACGCGGCGAGCCAGCGCAGGGATTCGGGATCGGCCCAGTGGGCGTCGTCCAGCACCAGCACCATCGGGGCGCGCAGCACGGCGAGATGGGTCAGCATCCAGTCCATGCCGTCGCGCAGGCCCTGCGGGTCGGGCGGGGCGGCGGCGGTCGGCGCGCACAGGCCGAGGGCGGGGCCGACGATGTCGTACCAACTGCCCAGTGAGGCCCGCAGATCGCTCTCGCCGGAGCCGGCGAACTGGGGCTGCAGCAGCTGGCGTGCCACGTGGAAGGCGACCCGCTGCTCCTGGTCGCCGCCGCGCGCGGAGAGCACGGTGCAGCCCCGCGCGGTGGCGCGTCGGCGGATCTCGGCGAGGAGGGTGGTCTTGCCGATGCCGGCGCGTCCGGCGACGGCCAGCAGGGCGCCCCGGGGACGGTCGGCCGCTTCGGCGCCGTCCGTGCGCAGTCCGGCCAGTTCGTCCAACGCCTCGTCGACGGCGGCGAGTTCGCTCTCGCGCTCGAAGAGGGTGCGCTTGCTCCGTACGATGCGCTGCACCATGTGTACCCCCCGCCCCGGTGGTGCGCCCGCGCGGGGAGCGAGCGCGCACCGTGGCCTACAGGCTGCTCAGAGTACGCCTCACGGGGGCGCCGCGCCCTGGTCTGACCGTTACTGCCGGACCCGGAAACTTCCTTCATGCAGGAAGTATTTAGGGGTAACGCCCTCTGCCTGGTCTCCTTTGCGCGCCCCACGGCATCCCCTCAACCCCCAGAGGCCCGGCATGAGCACCGAGCCACGACTGGCAGACGTCACCGATCCTCAGGCCCCACCGGCGGGCTCTGCCTGAGCACGGACAACGTCGGCGACCACGTCCTGCCCGCCGCACCGGCCGCGCGGCGGGGTCAGAGGGTGAGCAGCTCCTCGTAGAACCCGCCGAACTCCCGCTCCCGGTCGACCAGATGGATCTCCAGGATCCAGTGACAGCGGCGCCCGGCCTTGTCGGTGCGCCGCAGTGGGGTGTCGTTGGCGGGGGTGATGTACGACTCGGTGTGCGCGCCCTCGATCGTCTCGTGGGGGAACTCCCCGACCAGGTGCCCGGCGTGCCAGCCGCCCAGCTCCCAGCCGGCGTCCTTCGCGAGCCGCTCGACCTCGGCGTACAGCCCAGCGCCGGTGATGTCCGGGTCGGCCGCGAAGACCCGCTTGCCGGCGTCGAAGATCTCCGCCAGGTCGTCGCGCAGCCGGTGTTTGACCGGGTCGTCGCCGAGGACGAAGGTCCGGCCGAAGTCGGCCTCGTACTCCTCGAAGATCGGGCCGAAGTCGGCGAACACGATGTCGTCCGCGCCGATCGTCCGGTCCGGCGGATTCTCCCGGTACGGCATCAGGGTGTTCGGCCCGGAACGCACGATCCGTTTGTGCCAGTGCCGCGTCGTGCCGAACAGGTCGTTCGCCAGATCCCGGATCCGGTCACTGACCTCCCGCTCCCCCGCACCGGGCGCCACGAGCCCCCGCGCCCCGATCTCCGCGAAGAGCCGCTCGGCCTTCGCCTGGGCGTCCAGCAGCCTCGTCGCGCGCGTGATCTCGTCATCCGCCATGCGGCCGACCGTAATCACCGCGATCGTGTCCGGCAACGCGATTCCGGGGGCCTCGGGTGCGCCGCGTATCCCCCGGGCCGATCCTCATCGAGGGCGGGCCACAGGGGTCACGTCCACGCGCGGTAGCCGCCGTCCACACGGATCGCATCGATGCCGCTGATGTGCCGGGCGCCGCAGCGGTCCTGGGGCAGGACGAGTTGGGACCCCGTGCGGTCGAGCGGGGTGCGGTCGATGGTCACCGCGAGCAGGACGGGCGCGCGGCCGAAGTCCGGGTCGATCTCCGCCCAGGACAGCAGGGCGTAGTGGCCGTCCATACCGGACACGGCGATCAGGAAGCGCAGGCGGTCCTTGCCGCGGGCGGGGTCGAAGACGGGTCCGGCCGCTGTCAGTACGTCGTGCAGCAGCGGCCCGGTGAAGCGGCGGTGCTGGACGCCGCCGGCGGCGCACTCGAAGCTCACCTCGGCCGCGTGCTGCGGCCAGGCCGGCAGGTCGGGCACCGTCAGCCGGGCCGGACGGGTCAGATCGCCGGTGAGGGCGAGTTCCGCCACCGGTGCGGCGGCCGTGAGGGACTGGCTCACGGGCTACCACCTCCTGGATGACCGTACCCGGCCGCACTCCCCGTACAAACGCACATGCCAACCTGATAGATCACAATTCCGGCTCATGCGATGTGACAGGAGACTTTTCCCTCGCATCTGCGGCACTATCCTCTGTGTATGCACACCTACCGGATCGGAGACGCCGCCGCGTTGCTCGGCGTCAGCACCGACACCGTGAGGCGTCTGGTCGACGGTGGCAGACTCACCGCCGACCGGGACGAGATGGGCCACCGGATCATCCCCGGGCCCGCTCTCGCGGCCTACGCCCGGCGGTTGCACGGCACAGGGCGGGCGACCACCGGCTCCTCGGCCCGCAACCGCTTCTCCGGGATCGTCACCGACGTGATCCTCGGGGACGTGTCGGCGCAGGTGGAGATCCAGGCCGGGCCGTACCGGGTGGTGGCGACGGTCAGCCGGGAGTCGGCCGAGGAGCTGACGCTGGAGCCGGGTGTTCCGGCGGTGGCCGTGATCAAGTCGACCAACGTGGTCGTCGAGAGTCCGTGACTGGTCCGCCCGGACCAGACGTGATGTTGTGTCCGTGAGGACCAGAGGGAGTGGACCCGTGATGACCCGTACCGCGCGCCGGAACCGCCGGACCCTGCAGGTGGCCGGCGTGGGCGCCGCCGCGCTGCTGGCCCTGACTGCCTGCTCGTCGTCCGACTCGGACTCCTCCTCGGGGAAGTCGGACTCCTCGGCGTCCGCCTCCGGCTCCGCCTCGACGAAGATGTCCGGCACGGTGACCGTCTTCGCGGCCGCCTCGCTCCAGGAGAGCTTCACGGCCCTGGGCAAGGAGTTCGAGAAGGAGCACCCGGGCACCAAGGTCAATTTCAGCTTCGGCGGCAGTGACACCCTCGCCGCGCAGATCACGGGCGGCGCGCCCGCCGACGTGTTCGCCGCGGCGAGCCCGAAGACGATGGAGATCGTGACGGACAAGGGGGACGGGGTCGGCACCCCCGCCACCTTCGTCCGCAACCAGCTGGAGATCGCCACCCTGCCGGGCAACCCCGACAAGATCTCCTCCCTGAAGGACCTCACCAAGTCCTCGCTGAAGGTGGTGCTGTGCGAGAAGACGGTGCCGTGCGGCGCCGCCGCCCAGAAGGCGCTGACGGCCGGCAAGCTCAAGCTCACCCCGGTCTCCTACGAGCAGGACGTCAAGTCCGCGCTCAACAAGGTGGTGCTGAAGGAGGCCGACGCGGCCGTCGTCTACAAGACGGACGTGAAGGCGGCCGGGAGCAAGGTGCAGGGCGTGGAGTTCCCCGAGTCGGCGAACGCCACCAACGACTACCCCATCACCGTGGTCAAGAACGCCCCCAACTCCGTGGCGGCCAAGGCCTTCATCGCGCTCGTACAGTCCGCCGAGGGCCAGAAGGTCCTGACCGAGGCCGGGTTCCTCAAGCCGTGACCAAGGTGGACGCCTCCGACGCCGCGCCCGACACCCTGGTGTCCGGGGCGCGGCGGCGGCGCGCGCGGCGGTGGGGCCGCGGGGTGCCGCTGCCGCTGCTGGTGCCCGCGCTGATCGGCCTGGCGTTTCTGCTCGTACCGCTGGTCGCTCTGCTCGTGCGGACCGAATGGCACGACCTGCCGGGCCAGTTGAGCAGTCCCGCCGTGTGGCAGGCGCTCAAGCTGTCCCTGCTGTGCGCCACCGCCGCGACCGCGGTGAGTCTGGTGCTCGGCGTCCCGCTGGCCTGGCTGCTGGCCCGCGTGGACTTCCCCGGCCGTGGACTGGTCCGGGCCCTGGTCACCCTGCCGCTGGTGCTGCCGCCGGTGGTCGGCGGTGTGGCGCTGCTGATGGCGCTGGGCCGCAACGGGGTGGTGGGGCGGTTGCTGGACTCCTGGTTCGGCGTCACTCTGCCGTTCACCACGGCGGGCGTGGTGGTGGCCGAGGCGTTCGTCGCGATGCCGTTCCTCGTCATCAGCGTCGAGGGCACGCTCCGGGCCGCCGACCCGCGCTACGAGGAGGCCGCGACCACCCTGGGCGCCTCCCGCTTCACCGCGTTCCGCCGGGTCACGCTGCCCCTGATCGCGCCGGGCATCGGGGCCGGCGCGGTCCTCGCCTGGGCCCGCGCGCTCGGCGAGTTCGGCGCGACCATCACCTTCGCCGGGAACTTCCCGGGCCGTACCCAGACCATGCCGCTGGCCGTCTACCTCGCCCTGCAGAACGACCCCGAGGCGGCCATCGCCCTCAGTCTGGTGCTGCTCGCGGTGTCCATCGCGGTGCTCGCCGGGCTGCGCGACCGTTGGATGAGCGCCGGATGACCGGGACCCACGACGTGCGCGCCGACACCGCCCTGGACGGGCTGGACGCCCGCCTGATCGTCGCGCGGGGCGCCTTCCGCCTGGACGTGAGCCTGAGCGTCGCGCCCGGCGAGGTGGTCGCGTTGCTCGGTCCGAACGGGGCGGGCAAGACCACCGCGCTGCGCGCCCTGGCCGGTCTGACGCCGTTGACGGGCGGGCATCTGCGGCTGGACGGCGAGGAGCTGGACCGCACGCCGCCGGAGTCCCGCCCGGTCGGCGTGGTCTTCCAGGACTATCTGCTCTTCCCCCACCTCACGGCCCTGGACAACGTGGCCTTCGGCCCGCGCTGCCAGGGTGCCGGCAAGACGGAGGCGCGGGCGCGGGCCGCCGAGTGGCTCGACCGCATGGGTCTGGCGGACCACGCGGCCGTGAAGCCGCGCCGACTCTCCGGCGGCCAGGCCCAGCGCGTGGCCCTCGCCCGGGCCCTGGCCACGCGTCCGCGCCTGCTGCTCCTGGACGAGCCCCTCGCCGCCCTGGACGCCCGCACCCGTCTCGACGTACGGGCCCAACTCCGCCGTCATCTCGCCGAGTTCGAGGCCGTCGCCGTGCTCGTCACGCACGATCCGCTGGACGCGATGGTCCTGGCCGACCGTCTGGTCGTCGTCGAGCACGGCAAGGTCGTCCAGGAGGGCACCCCGTCCGGCATCGCCCGGCACCCACGCACGGAGTACGTCGCGCAGCTCGTCGGCCTGAACCTCTACCGCGGGCAGGCCGACGGCCACACCGTCCGCCTCGACACCGGCCCCGCCATCACCACCACCGAGGACCTCACCGGCCCGGTGTTCGTGGCCTTCCCGCCGAGCGCCGTCACCCTCTACCGGGACCGCCCCACCGGCTCCAGCGCCCGTAACCTCTGGCGCTGCGAGGTCGCCGGACTGGAGACGCACGGCGACCAGATCCGCGCCGACCTCACCGGCGAACTCCCGCTGGCCGCCGACCTCACCACGGTCGCCGCCGCGGAACTCGACCTGCACCAGGGCGCGTCGGTGTGGGCAACGGTGAAGGCGACACAGACACACGCCTATCCGGTCTGAGCACGCCTTTGACACACGACGCACGGACCGACGCCGATCCACGTCGGGTTTCCGGCGAACTCGGTACTTCGGCCACGGCAGGGCCGTGCCTGGGGCGTCGTCGCCGGGATGCTCCAACTGCTCATCCTGGTGGGCATGTTGTACGACACCGCCCAACTGCTGGCGGGCCGGATCGACGCCGCCATCTGTCGGGCGCGCATGCACGCCCTCGCCGACGACGAGGACGTGCCACGCCCCGGGCGCCCCACGTAGGGCCACGGCACAGGGGGAACCCGCGGCGCAAGGGCCTCAAGGGCCTCCATCTCGGGTCCCCCGTCCCTACAGGCGCGCAGCCCTCCGCGTGATCATCGAAGTAGACGCAGGCGCCGGCCACGGCACCCTCAGGGGCTCCCCCGTCCCCCGCCGTACCGGCGTCTGCGCGCCGAGAGGGACGAACGGCCCCTGCCGTGACGATCGAGTCCACCCCACGCTGGAGGAGAGGCGACCGAGCGGTCCCGATGGAGGCGGTTGCCGGCATGAACGCCGACAGCAATGGTGCGGACAGCGAGACGCGGGTGCTGGTCGTCGAGGACGACCGCGGCATCGCGGAGTCCCTGGTGCGCGGACTGCGGCAGGCCGGCTACACCGTCGACGGCGTCGGCACCGGCCGCGCCGCCCTGTCGTCGCCCACCCCCGACGTCGTACTGCTGGACCTGGGGCTGCCCGACATCGACGGTGTGGAGGTCTGCCGGATGCTGCGTGCCCGGTCCGACGCCGCGATCATCGCGGTGACAGCGCGCGGGGAGGAGGCGGACCGAGTGGTGGCCCTGGACGAGGGGGCCGACGACTACCTGGTCAAACCGTTCGGGCTGGCCGAGCTGCTGGCCCGGATACGGGCCGTGCTGCGCCGCAGGCGTCCGGCCGGCCCCGAGGTCGTACGCCACGGGCCGCTCGCGCTGGACCTGCGCACCCGGCAGGTCTCGGTGGACGGCCGCGCGATCCCTCTGACGCCGAAGGAGTTCGGCATCCTGGAGTGCCTGGCCGCCGACCCTGGACGGGTGGTGAGCCGGCAGCAGATCCTCGAGCGGGCCTGGGACGCGCACTGGTACGGCCCGACCAAGGTGCTGGACGTGCACATCGCCGCGCTGCGCAGGAAGCTCGGCGTGCCGGGCCTGGTCGAAACGGTCTACGGACACGGATTCCGGCTCGGCGCTCCCGAGGAACCGCCATGACCCGCCGTATCGCCTGGACGCTGCTGATCCTGACCTCCGTGCTGCTGGTCCTCGCGGTCGTCCCCCTGGGGGTGCTGCTGACGGCACGCGAACGGGTCGCCTTCCGGGACGACCAGCGGGCGTCCACACGGGTGATCGCCGCGGCGGCCGAGGAGCATCTCTCCGACCACAAACCGGCGACCGCCATGCGCCGGGAGCTGGACGCCGCGGCCCGGGCGGGCGACTGCGCCGCCGTGTACGACTCCGCCGCGCACCTGGTGGCCGCCACCCCGTGTACGGCGGGCCGGGGCGCGGAGGCCTCGGAGCTGGTCGCCCGCGTGCTGGGCGGGCACGAGCCGGGGCCGCCGGAGGACGAGGGACGGCTGCTGACGGCCGAACCGGTCGGCGAGGTGCGCCGGCCGGTCGGCGCGGTCGTCCTGGCCCGGTCCGCGGCGCCGCTCGACTCCAAGATCACGGCCGTGTGGGGCTGGTCGGCGGCGATCGGCGCCGCCGGCCTGGGCGCTTCCGTGCTGCTGTCCGTCCACCTGGCGCGCTGGGTCGGTCGTCCCCTGTCGACGCTGGACGACAGTGCGCGACGGCTGGGCGAGGGCGCCCTCGACGAACGGGCCGAGGTCGGCAGCGGTCCGCCGGAGGTGCGACGACTGGCCGCCACCTTCAACACCATGGCGGCCCGCACGGAGGCGCTGGTGCACGGTCATCGGGCCGTGATCGCGGACGTCTCCCATCAGCTGCGGACCCCACTGGCCGCCCTGCGGCTGCGGCTCGACGTCCTCGCCGCCGGAGCCCGAGGCGACACCGCCGAGGAACTGGCCGGAGCGCAGGAGGAGATCGCCCGGCTGTCGCGACTGGTCGACGGGCTGCTGGCGGTGGCGCGCGCCGAGCAGGCCACGCCTCGTCCGAGCGCCGTACGGGTCGAGGAGACGCTGGCCGAGCGGGTCGCCGCCTGGTCGCCGGTGGCCGAGGACCGCGGCGTGCGTCTGACCTGTGTCTCCGGGCCCACACTCACCGCCGCGCTGGGCGTCGGTCACCTGGAGCAGATCCTGGACAATCTGATCGCGAACGCGGTGGAGGCCGTGCCCGAGGGCGGGAGTGTGACGCTCGACCACGCCGCGGTCGGCGGCTCGGTCCGGGTCCGGGTGCGGGACGACGGACCGGGAATGCCGGCCGAGGTGAAGGCCGTCGCGTTCCGCCGGTTCGGCAACCCGGAGGCCCGGGGTACCGGGCTGGGGCTGGCCATCGTCCACCGGCTCGTCACCGCCAACGGCGGAACGGCGGCGCTGGAGGACACCCCGGGCGGCGGGCTGACCGTCGTACTGGAATTGCCGCTGTGGTCCGAGCGGGGCCATGGGCGGCCGGGGCCGAGGTCTTTACCGGTTCTGAAGAAGACGTGAGCGAGTTCCCGGGGGCCGGGGCCGGAGCCTGGAGGTGAACGCGGCCGCTCAGGGCCGCCGAGGCCCCAGGAGCCGCCGCCATGGTCTCCCCGCCCGACGACTTCCGGCACAGCGAAACTCCGGCCGGATCGCCACGAGCACGTGATCACGGTCTGCGCCGGACCAATCGGCTGACCCGTTGGATCGCCGTCGGCGCGGTGGCCGCGACGGCGGCCCTCGGCGGCGTCTACACCCATCTGCTGCCGGGCCATTCCGCCGCATCCGCGCCCACGACCTCGCCCGCGCCGCAACCGCAGACCCCGTCCGCCACCACGAGCACGAGCACGCATCAGGGAGAGGCGGACGACGAAGGCGGCGACGACGGCGCCTCCGCCCCCGCCCCGCAGCCTCCCGCCCAGCCGCCGGCCGCCGCCCACCAGCAGCCGCAGACCACCACGGGGGCGTCATGACCACGAGCGCCCCCGCACCCTCTCCCGCCGAGGTCTCCTTCCCGGCCCTCGGCACCACGGCCGCCCTGCTCGTGACCGACCCGCGCGCCCTGTCCGCGGCCGAAGCGGTCCTGCGCGAGGAACTGGCCGCTGTCGACCTCGCGTGCAGCCGCTTCCGGCCCGACTCCGAACTCACCCGCGTCAACCTGTCCACGGGCACCCCCACGACGGTCGGCGAACGCTTCGCCGAGGCCCTGGGCGCCGCTCTGCGCGCCGCCCGTCTCACCGACGGTGCGGTGGACCCGACCGTGGGGGACGCCGTGATCGCCCTCGGTTACGACCGTACGTTCGTCTCCCTGCGCCCCGTCGACGCTCGCCCACTGCCCGTCGCCCGACCCGCCACCGGCTGGCGGAGCATCGCCTGGAACCCGCGCACGCGCCGACTGCTCCTGCCCCCGCACACGCGCCTGGACCTCGGTGCCACCGCCAAGGCCCTGACCTCCGACCGCGCCGCCCGGCGCGCCGCCGCGGCCGCCGGCTGCGGAGTCCTGGTCAACCTGGGCGGCGACCTCGCGACGGCCGGCCCCGCGCCCGAGGGCGGCTGGCGGATCGCCCTGGCCGACGATCACGCCCGGCCCTCCGTCGACGGACCCGCCGTCACGATGAACAGCGGCGCGCTGGCGACCTCCGGCATCCGCGTGCGCACCTGGCGGCGCGCCGGACGCACCCTGCACCACATCGTGGACCCGGCCACCGGCGAACCGGCCGCCCCCGTCTGGCGCACCGCCACCGTCGCGGCCGCCGACTGCGTTGACGCCAACACCGCCGCCACCGCGGCGATCGTGCTGGGGGAACGTGCCCTCGACTGGCTGCGCGGCACCGGCCTCCCCACGCGTCTGGTGCGCCTCGACGGCACGGTCGTACGACTCGGCGGCTGGCCCCTCGAAGGAGGTGCGCGATGACGGCCCTGGCCCTGGCCGGCAGCCCGTTGTGGTACGCGAGCCGTGCGGGCGGCACCCTGGCGCTGGTCCTGCTCACGGCGACCGTCGTGCTCGGCATCGCCTCCGGCGGACGTGCGGCGCCCCGGCGTGTCGGCCGGTTCGAGATCGGTCTGCTGCACCGCAATCTGTCCCTGCTCACCCTGGTCTTCCTCGTCGTGCACGTGGTCACCGCGGTGCTCGATCCGTTCGTCCACCTCGGCTGGGCCGTCACCGTGCTGCCGTTCACCGCCTCCTACCGCCCGCTCTGGCTCGGGCTCGGCGCGGTCGCGCTCGATCTGCTGCTGGCCGTGCTCGTCACCAGTGCCGTGCGCCGTCGCCTGGGGGTGCGCCGCTGGAAGGCCGTGCACTGGCTGGCGTACGCGGCCTGGCCCTTCGCTCTCTTCCACGGCGCGGGAACGGGCACCGACACCCGTCTGTCGCTTCAGCTGTGGTTGTACGCCGGGTGTCTGGCCGCGGTGGTCGCTTCGGTGTGGTGGCGGCTGGCCAAGGCGGGTCCCGGCCGGGTCGTCGGACGGCTGGTGGCCGCCCTGACCGCGACCGCCGTTCCGCTGGTGCTCGGCGCGTTCCTCGCCGCCGGCCCGCTGCAGCCCGGCTGGTCCCAGCGCGCCGCCGCCACGGCGATGCTTCTCGGAGGTGGCCGGTGACCTCCGCGACCATGACGGGCTTCCGTCTGCCGCCCGCGCCCGACGCGCCGCGGCTGCTGGCGGGCTGGTACGCGACCGGGCGGCCGGCATCCCTGTCCGATCATCTCCGGCACTACGGACCCTCGCCCGTCACCAGGACCATCGGCACGCGCGCGGTGATGCCGCTGCTGGACGCCCTGGAGACGGCCGGGCTCACGGGGCGCGGCGGAGCCGGCTTCCCCACGACCCGCAAGCTGCGGACCGTGGCCGGCGGTCGCCGTCGCGCCGTGGTCGTCGTCAACGCGATGGAGAGCGAACCGGCCAGCCGCAAGGACGAGTTCCTGCTCGCGGTGGCTCCCCACCTCGTCCTCGACGGCGCGGTGCTGGCCGCGCTTGCCGTCGGCGCCGACACCGTCCATGTGTGCCTGCCCCGTACCCGCAGCGCGCAGTACCAGCAGCTGAGTACGGCCCTGGCGGAGCGTCGCCGTGCGCGCGTCGACGCCGTACGACTGCGTCTGCACGGCCTTCCGCACACGTACGTCTCCAGCGAGTCGACGTCGTTGGTGCGCTGGCTCGACGGAGGGCCCGCCCGGCCCCGAGGCGGGCCGCCGCGCATCGAGGAACGCGGGGTCGACCGGCGCCCCACCCTTTTGCACAACGCCGAGACCCTCGCTCATGTCGCCCTCGTCGCACGCTACGGGCCGGCCTGGTTCCGGCAGGCCGGGACCGCCGAGGAACCCGGCACGGCACTTCTGACCGTCTCGGGAGCCGTCTCGGTCCCCGGCGTCATGGAGGTCCCGCTCGGCAAGCCGCTCACCACGGTCCTCGACCTCGCCGGAGGGCCCACCGAGCCGCTGCGGGCGGTTCTCGTGGGCGGTTTCGCCGGGGCCTGGCTGGGGGCGGCCCATCTGAACACGCCCCTCTCCCGGCGCGGACTGGCTCCGCTGGGTGCCGCGCCGGGTGCGGGCGTGCTGGTGGCTCTGCCCCACTCCGCCTGCGGGCTGGTCGAAACCGCCCGGATCCTGGGCTACCTGGCCGCCAACGGCGCCCGCCAGTGCGGCCCCTGCCACTTCGGACTGCCCGCCGTCGCCGCGGACTTCACCGCCTTGGCCGTCGGCCGAGCCGACCCCGTCCTCCTCGACCGGCTGCGCCGTCGAACGGCCCTCCTGCCGGACCGCGGCGCCTGCCGTCACCCCGACGGTGCCGCTCGTCTCTCCGCCTCGGCCCTGGACACCTTCGCCGACGACGTCGACCGGCACCTCGACGCCGGGGCCTGCCCCGCCGCGCACCGGCGCCCCCGCCTGCCCGTACCGCCCGCCACACCACCGGAGACCTGGCGATGAACCACGACCGGACCCTGCGCGTGGACCGCATCGCCTGCACCGGCGAGGGACTGTGCGCCGAACTGCTCCCCGAACTCATCGGCCTCGACGAGTGGGGCTATCCGATCGTCAGGGACCGCATCGTTCCCGCGCACCTGCGGGGCCACGCCCGGCGGGCCGTCGCGGCCTGCCCACGCCTGGCCCTGCACACCGATGCCTGAAGGGTGCCGACCTGCGATCATCCGGGCCGCACGTCACCACCGGCACGGGCCACTCGGCCCTGCTGCCGCGTCCGTCCCCGGTGGCACGGTGACATCAGGCCGCTTCCGGCCGCTGCCGCTCTCCCGAGGAGGTCCTCGCCATGCCCCGTTCCGTGACCGTCGGAGTGGACGGCTCCCCCGAAAGCCTGGCCGCGGCACGGTGGGCCGCCCGTGAGGCGGAGCGGCGGGACCTGCCCCTGCGCCTGGTGCACGCCTGGGACTGGCAGCCGTACGCCGAGCCGGTGCCCGACGACGCCGCGCACCGGCACTGGGGCGGGCGCGTGCTGAGCGATGCGGCCGAGGAACTGCGCGCCGCTCACCCCCAGTTGGAGATCATCTCGGAGCAGGTGCGGCAGCCGCCCGTCACGGCTCTGCTGGCGGCCTCCGCCGAGGCCGACCCGCTGGTCGTCGGCTCCCGGGGTCTCGGCGGTGTGGTCGGCTTCCTGGTCGGTTCGGTCGGGCTCGCGCTCGCGGCGCAGGCCGACCGTCCCGTCGTCCTCGTCCGTTCCGGCACGGGTCCCGAGGACGAGCACCGGCTGGATGCGGACGGCCGCCCTTCGCCGCGCGCGCCCTACCGGGACGTCGTCCTGGGCCTCGACCCCGAGCGGCCCGACGACACGGTCATCGCGTACGCGTTCGAGGCCGCGGACCGTCGCGCCGCTCGGCTGCGGGTCGTCCACGGCTGGAGCCTGCCGCCCTACCTCGGCTACGGCCTTCCGCTGGATCCGGCGCTCGGCGAGGAACTCGCCGACCGGGAGACCGACGCCGTCGAGAAGGTCCTGGCGCCCTGGCGGGAGCGGTTCCCCGGCGTGGAGGTCGTCGAGCAGACCGCGGTCGGCAGTGCGGGGGCCCATCTCGTGGACGCGGCGGCCGACGCCTCACTGGTGGTCGTCGGTCACCGTGTCCGGCACACCCCACGGGCCTTCCACCTCAGCCCCGTCATCCACGCCGTACTGCACCACGCCACGGCACCGGTCGCGGTGGTGCCGCACGACTAGAAACGGCCACCTGAAACACCTTCATGTCACGTCCCGGATCTCCATACCGCCCGGCTCCGTGCCGCCCAGGTCGAGGCGGAACGGGGGATAGGCGTCCGTCATGAGGGCGACGTAGGCGGCGACCCGCAGGATCCAGCGGTTGAGGCCGAGGATGAAGTCGAACAGATCCTTGGGGTATTTCTCCGTGAAGGCCAGGATCACCGCGGCGATCAGGGCCAGTACGGCGACGAGCCCGCCCTCCCACCAGCCGACGCGCCAGCCGCCGAGGAAGAACCCGATGATGATGTAGTGGGGTATGGCCAGCAGCCACCACTTCACCAGCACCAGTCCCCGGGACAGCCGCTCGGGATAGGCGATCTCCAGCCGCGCCGGATAGCCGGGCTCCTCGCCCAGGCTGAACGGCGGATAGCGGTCGGTGCCCAGAGCGCCGTACGAGTAGTACCCGACCCGCCAGGACCAGCGCAGCACCCCCAGGTTGAAGTCGAACAGGGCGCGTGGGTAGCGCTCGGTGAACAGGATGCTGAAGAACGCGATCACGCTGACGACGGTGAAGGCGATCCACAGGAAGAACAGCACCACGTAGTGCGGGATGATCAGGATCCACTTCACCAGCCACAGCCACCGGGACAATGGCGCGTCGAGCACGGCGTCCACCCGGACCGGACGGTCGGGTACTCCGGCGAGCGTTGTCATGGCAATCAACTCCTTCGGCCCCCGGCGCCGAAGACCGTGAGGGCCCTCAGTACCAGACTGAACCCCATGGGCATCCTGGGCAGAAGGAGCCGTTCGGGGCGCCCAGGGGGCCCACCGGCCCCGGAGAGGCGAGGGGACCGGAGAGGCGAGGGGACCGAAGGTCGGGCCCTTTGGCCCTGCCGGTCGCGGTGGGCGCGGAGTTGTATGGGGGTGGCGGAAAGGACCGGAAAAGGCGCGAGAGACGAGCGGCCGACACCGCGCACCGCGCAATCAGGATCCGCGAGAAGCGGATGGTCCTCTCCGCCGCTCTCTTCCCCGCTCGGCGCGGGCGGACCGGCCTCAGCTCCCGGCGGTGGCCCGTACCGTGCGGGGTGAGGCGCCCAGTTCCCTGTGGCAGGTCTTGTTGAAGGCCTGCAGGTCGGGGATGCCGACCGTGGCCGCGATCGCCGGGATCGCGAGGGTCGAGGCGATGAGCAGGTGCCGGGCGCGCTCCATGCGGCGGCGCCGGATGTAGGCGACGACCGTGTGCCCGGTGCCGTCGCGGAACAGCCGGGTCAGATGGGTGTGCGAGACGCCGGCGGCCCGGGCGATGTCCGGGATGGTCAGGGGGCCGGCCAGCTGCTCCTCGATGTACGCCATGGCGGTGCGCAGCGCGGGGTGTCGGACGCCGGGACGGTGCTCGGCCGCGTCGGCCAGGGCCGTGGTACGCCACAGCACCGTCCACAGTTCCGCCGAGGCCCGCGCCGGGGACTGGGTGCCGGCGGCGACCGTCCGCCGCAGCAGCCCGCTGAGCACGGCCGCCTCGGCGCCCGCGTCCTGCATGGCCGGCACCCGGCGCCGTTCGCCCTCGCCGGGGAGACGAAAGTGGGCGTACAGGTGTTCGCATCGGGGCGTGTCGTAGTGGAAGTGGACCTCCGTGTCGGGCGGTACGAGGCTGATGTGGCCCGGGCGGATGGGATGCCGGGTGCCGCCGAACTCCAGGACGCCCGAGTAGCCGTACAGGTGCAGCTGCCACAGGCGCGGGAGGCGGAAGACCTCGTGCGGGCCGGCCGATCCGTGGACGCCGACGCCCGCGTTGACGACCTGCGGCGGCAGGTCGAGGGCCAGGTCCACGTACTGAGGCATGGTGGAAATTTACCAGCGCTCGCCGAATACAGCCCACGACGGGCCGCCCTGGGCTTTCTACGGTTGCCGTATGTCAACCACACGTCAGCTGCTGAACTCCGTCCAGGTGGCGCGGTTCGTGGCCCACGGATTCCTGCGTCTCGACGCGGTCGTGCCCCCGCAGATGAACGAGGAGGCCCTCGGCGTCTTCGACACCGGGCTCGACCCGGTGCCCTACGGCTGCGAGGTGCCGAAGGCGTTCCCCGAGGGTTCCTTCGCCCGCCGGCTCGTCGAACTGCCCGCCGTCGCGGGCGCGTTGGAGAGCCTTGTGGGGCCGGACCCGACCGTCGACCACCACTTCGTACACACCCGTGAGCCGCACCAGGGCAGCGCCCAGCCGCTGCACGCGGACGCCCTGATCGACCTGCGCACCGACGCGTTCGACGTGCAGCTCATGTACTACCCGCAGGAGGTCACCGCGGACATGGGCGGCACGCTCATCGTCCCGGGCAGCCATCTGCGCCGTACCAACGAGAGCGACACCGGCCGCTACCAGAATCTCCTCGGCCAGACCCGGCTGACCTGCCCGGCCGGCACGGTCGCCCTGCTGCACCACGGCATCTGGCACGGCGGCCGGCGCAACGACAGCGACACCGTCCGCCACATGTACAAGATCCGCTTCAACCCGACCGTGCCGCAGGTGCGGCTGTGGGACACGGCCGACCTGGACGACCCGGCCGTCGGCGAGGAGCTGCGGCGGGTCTTCCCCTGGTACGAGACCGCCACCGGCCGCCTGGAGATCCACAACCGGGTCCGGCTGTGGCGCTCGCTGACCCGCGACCCCGGCTTCGACATCGACCACTGGGCCACCCGGATCTCCAACCGGCCCGCCTCGCGAAGGAGCACGGTGTGACCACCCGACAGCAGGTCCTCGTCCTGTACCTGGGCACCTCCGCCCTCGACTCCGACGTCGTCGGCTGGGCCCGCTACGACGGCACGGGCGGCACCCGGCCCACGACGGGCGACAGCGACGAGCCCCCCTACAAGACGGGCGTGGCAGCCCTGGAGGACGGCTGGCGGCTGTTCCAGGCGGCCCAGCTCGTCCCGCCGTACCCGGGGGCGGAGCACGAGACGTCGTTCCTCAAGCACGAGTTCTTCTTCGAGAAGCTCGTCGAGGTGTGACCACCGGGGAGGGTGTCACTCCTCCGCCGGCGCCGGCGGCACCACCGCGACCGGGCTGACCGCGTGCAGCAGGACCGCGTGGGTGACCGAGCCCAGCATGCGGGCCGGGGCCAGCAGACGCCGGCGGTGGCGGCCGACCACCACCAGGTCGGCGTCGCGGGAGGCGGCGACCAGCACACCCGCCGCGTCGCCTGGCATGGCGTACGCCTCGGCGCGGACGTCGGGGTGGTTCTTGCGATGGGGGGCGAGGAAGCCTTCGGCGAGGGTCCACGTGTCGCGCTCGACGGCCTCCTGGTCGACCATCAGCGGCATGAGCTCCGAGGGGGCCGCCCAGGACTGCACCGGCCAGGCATAGGCGGCGATCACCTGCAGGCGGGCGCCGCGCAGCGCGGCCTCGGTGAAGGCGAAGTCCAGGGTGGCCTCGTCGGGACTGTCGACCTGCAGCCCGACGACGACACGGGGGCCGGGCTCGGCGGGCGCTTCGCCGTGCACCTCGCGGCCGGGCCGCGGGATCACCACCACGGGGCACTCGGCGTCCCGTGCGGCCGCCATGCCGGCGGAGCCGAGCAGCAGACTGGCGAAGCCGCCGCGCCCCCGTGAACCGAGCACCAACAGCTGTGCGTTGGACCCCAGTTCGGGCAGCAGAGCGGTGGGAGCGCCCTCCAGACCCACGTACTCGATGTCCGGCCGGTCCGGCATCCCCGCGACATACGCGTGGACCTGGTCCAGCACCGCATCAGCCTCCGGGTCCGGTGGCCCCGCGACCAGGACGTCGGGCTGTGCCCAGACGGCGTACTGCCGCACATGGACCACCCGCAGCGGCGCCCCGCGTCTGCGGGAGGTGTCGAGGGCCCAGTCCAGGCCGCGCAGGCTGTCGTCCGAACCGTCGACCGCCGCGATGACCGGCAGGGTGCTCATGGGTTCCTCACCTCCGGAGTACGACCGTCCCCCGGGGCCAGCCTCGCGCAGGCGGCGGTCCCGGGGACGTGCTCACGGTCGCGTGTCCGGAAAAACCGGCGAAACGCACCTCCGACGGTTCACACGGGCCGGTGTCCGCGGTTCGGGTTTGGCGCGGTTCGGGTGTCCGCGGTTCAGGTGAGGTCGAACTCGCCCTCCCTGGCACCCGACACGAACGCACCCCACTCCGCCGGAGTGAAGATCAGGGAAGGGCTCTCCGGGCGGCCGCTGTTGCGCATCGCGATGAATCCCTCGACAAAGGCGATCTGGACATCCCCCAGGCCACGGCTGCTCGAGTGCCAGTCGGCGTTGCTGAGGTCCAGCTCCGGCTTGTCCCAGCCCGCGAACGGGTGCTGCTGGATGGTGCTCTCGGCCACGTCCGTGCTCCTCCCGATTTCGTCGTCCGCGGTCAGCCTAGCGATCGGGTCCGACCGCCGACAGGCCACGTGAGGAGGACCTTTCGGGAACCTGTCAGGACTCGGGGGGTTCGGAGCCCACCAGCCACATCGAGAAGAACTGCGATCCGCCGCCGTAGGCGTGCCCGAGTACCCGCCGGGCCCCGTCCACCTGGTGTTCTCCGGCCTGCCCGCGCGCCTGGAGCGCCGCCTCGGCGAAGCGGATCATGCCCGACGCCCCGATCGGATTGGTCGACAGGACCCCGCCCGACATGTTGACCGGCAGATCACCGTCCAGCTCGGTGACCCCGGACTCGGTGAGCTTCCACCCCTCGCCCTCGTCGGCGAAGCCGAGGTTCTCCAGCCACATCGGCTCGTACCAGGAGAACGGCACGTACATCTCGACGGCGTCGATGTCCCGGCGCGGGTCGGCGATGCCCGCCTGCCGGTAGACGTCGGCGGCGCAGTCCTTGCCGGCCTGGGGCGAGACGAAGTCCTTGCCGGCGAAGAGGGTCGGTTCGCTGCGCATGGCGCCGCCCAGCATCCAGGCGGGCGGCCGGGGCGCCCGCGCGGCCCCCGCCCGGTCGGTCAGCACCATCGCGCAGGCGCCGTCGGAGGACGGACAGGTCTCCGAGTACCGGATCGGGTCCCACAGCATGGGTGAGGCCTGGACCTTCTCCAGAGTGATGTCGTGCTCGTGCAGATGGGCGTAGGGGTTCTTCAGCGCGTTGCGCCGGTCCTTGTACGCCACCAGGGAGCCGACGGTGTCGGGGGCGCCGCTGCGCCGCATGTACGCGCGCACATGGGGGGCGAAGAAGCCGCCCGCCCCGGCCAGCAACGGCTGCTGGAAGGGGATCGGCAGAGACAGGCCCCACATGGCGTTCGACTCGGACTGCTTCTCGAAGGCCAGCGTCAGCACCGTGCCGTGGACGCGGGCCGCGACCAGGTTGGCGGCGACGAGGGCCGTCGATCCGCCGACGCTGCCCGCGGTGTGCACCCGCAGCATCGGCTTGCCGACCGCGCCGAGGGCGTCGGCGAGGTACAGCTCGGGCATCATGACGCCCTCGAAGAAGTCGGGCGCCTTGCCGATGACTACGGCGTCGACGTCGGCCCAGGTCAGCTCGGCGTCCTCGAGCGCCCGCCCGGCGGCCTCGCGGACGAGGCCCGCGATCGACACGTCCCGGCGCGCCGCCACGTGCTTGGTCTGGCCGATCCCTACGACGGCCACGGGCTCCTTGCTCATCGCGGATCCCCTTCGAGTACGGCGACCAGGTTCTGTTGCAGACAGGGGCCGGAGGTGGCGTGGGCCAACGCCCGGTCGGACTCGCCCCGGTGGATGCCGGCCGCGGCCTCACCGATGCGGATCAGTCCGGCGGCCATCATCGGGTTGGCCGCGAGGGCACCCCCGGACGGGTTGACGCGCACGCTGTCGTCGAGCCGCAGCGCCTTGCGCAGCACGACCTCCTGCGAGGTGAACGGCGCGTGCAACTCGGCGGTGTCGACGGGCCGCTCGAAGGCGCCCGCCCTCTCGGCGGCCAGCCGCGCGGACGGCGAGTCGGTCAGGTCGCGCACGCCCAGGCTGTGCGCCTCGATGCGGTGGTCGATGCCGCGGATCCACGCGGGGCGCTCGCACAGTTCCCGGGCTCGCTCCCCCGCCGCGAGGACGACGGCGGCGGCGCCGTCGCCGATCGGCGGGCAGTCGCCGGTGCGCAGGGGCCGTACCAGATACTCGCCCTGCGGCACCGAACCCCTCAGCTGAGCATGGGAGTTGGCGGTGGCGTCCGCTCGGCTGCGGGCGGCGACGGCCGCGAGGGCCGGCTCGTCGGTCTCACCCGCGTCGATGAGGGCCTGCGCCTGCAGGGCGGCCAGGGCGACCGAGTCCGGCCACAGGGGCGCCACGTAGTACGGGTCCAGCTGCCGGGTCAGGACGTCACGGACGGAGCCGGGCGAGGACTTGCCGTACGCGTAGACGAGCGCGGTGTCCGCGTCGCCCGTCAGCAGTTTGGTCCACGCCTCGTACAGTGCCCAGGCGCCGTCCATCTCGACGTGCGACTCGGAGATCGGCGGCCAGGCGCCGACCCCGTCGAGGGCGAGGGTGAAGGAGAAGGCGCGGCCGGCGAGGTAGTCGCTGGAGCCGGAGCAGGTGAAGCCGATGTCGGCGGTCTTCAGGCCGGTCCGGTCCAGCGCCTCGTGCAGCACGGGCATGAGCATCTCCACCTCGGAGAGCTCGTCGGTGGTGCGCCGGTGGTCGGTCTGGGCGAAGGCGACGACCGCGATGTCCCGGGTCACAGCAGCTCCTTGTAGGTGTCGTACTCCGCGTCGGGCTCGCCGGTGGGCCGGTAGTGGTCGGGGTAGCGGGCGCCCTCCGTCCACACCGCCTCGACGCGCAGTCCCATGCGCACCTGGTCGTAGGGGATGCCGCCGATCCGGCCGTGCAGGGCGAGGTCGGCGCCGTCGAGGGCGATGTGGGCGTAGACGTAGGGCACTTCGATGTCGAGGTTCTTCGCCTTGATGTTGACGATGCAGAAGGTGGTGACCGTGCCGCGGGGGCCCACTTCGACGTGTTCGGCCGTGGCGACGCCGCAGGTGGGACAGGCGCCCCTCGGCGGCACGTACACCTTGCGGCAGGAGGGGCAGCGCTCGCCGACCGTGCGCCGCTCGGAGAGGGCGTGGATGTAGTCGGACTGCGCGCGTCCCGGGGAGTAGGTGTAGTCGAGGCGGGCGAAGGCGACGATGCCGCTGATCGCGTCCGCGAACTCGCCGCTGTGGCCGGTCGGCCCGGCCGGCTCGCCGTCGTACGGCTCGAAGCAGGCGATGTCGGTGATGGCACCGGAGCGCTCCTCGGCCCAGCGGACGCGGACGCGCATTCCCGTGCGCACGGCGTCGGGGCCGGGGGCGTCGAGGGCGTGCAGGAGAGCGGTGTCGGCGCCGTCCAGGCGGACCAGGACCCAGGCGAAGGGCGTGCCGAGGGGCTGGCCGCGACGGGGGTCGTGGTTCCAGGCCCAGGTGGTGACGGTGCCGGTGGGGGCGACCTCGACGAGATCGCGGATCTCCTCGGCGGTGACGGGGTCGTACTCGACGGGTGGGACGAGGGTGCGGCCGTGCTTCGCCTTCACGCCCAGGACGACGCGCTCGCGCAGACCGGTCAGGAAAGCGCTCTGCACCGGGCCGAGGGAGCGGGTGAAGGGAAATTCGACGGCGAGGGGGGCCTTGAGGACTTCGGGCATGCCCGGTCTCCTTCGGTGGGGGTCAGGCGCGTTTGTAGACGGGCTGACGTTTCTCCGCGAAGGCGCGGGCGCCTTCCTTGGCGTCGGCCGTGTCGAAGATCGGCCAGCCGCGCTTGAGTTCGGAGGCCAGGCCGTCGGTCTCGGTCATCTCGGCCGTCTCGTAGACGGAGGCCTTGATCGCCTCGACCGCCAACGGCCCGCACGCGTTGACCTGTTCGGCGATCTCCAGCGCCCTGGCGAGGGCCGTGCCGTCCGGTACGACATGGCCGATCAGCCCGATGCCGGCGGCCTCGCGGGCGGTGTAGGGGCGGCCGGTGAGCAGCATCTCCAGGGCGTGGGTGCGCGGGATCTGCCGTTGCAGCCGGACGGTCGACCCGCCGATCGGGAACAGGCCGCGTTTGACCTCGTAGAGCCCGAAGGTCGCCGACTCGCCCGCGACCCGGATGTCGGTGCCCTGGAGGATCTCGGTGCCGCCCGCCACGCAGTAGCCCTCGACGGCGGCGATCACCGGTTTGCGAGGGCGGTGATGGCGCAGCAGTGCCTTCCAGTGCAGGTCCGGGTCGGCCTTGAGGCGGTCCCGGTAGTGCTCACCGTCCGTGCCGCGGCCCGCGAGGGCCTTGAGGTCCATGCCGGCGCAGAACGAGTCCCCGGCGCCGGTGAGCACGATCGAGCGCACCGCTTCGTCCTCGTCGGCCTCCACCCAGCCGTCGTACAGCCCGACCAGCATCGGCAGCGAGAGCGCGTTCTTGGCTTCGGGCCTGTTGAGCGTGAGCACCAGTGTGGCGCCTTCGCGTCGCACGGTGAGGTGTTCCGTCCCACCCATGGCCAACTCCCCTCTCCTGGAACGAGAACAGGTTGCAGTAGCCGGGGAGGCACTTCAAGGGTTTTCTGACAGTCAGTCAGATTTCTTCGCGCGACCCCTTCACAGTTGCCGCGCCCTTTGCTCTGATGACCGGCGAACCGACGGATGCGCCTTTCTCCGTCATGGCTGCCGGGGTCAGGAGGAGCGGTGGAGTACAACCTTGCGGACCTGTTCGAGTCGGTCGTCGACGCGGTGCCGGACCGCGAGGCCCTGGTGTACATCGACCACCCCGGCACGGGCGCGGAGCGCCGGCTGACGTACGCCGAGCTGGACGCGGCGGCGAACAGGATCGGACACCATCTGATCGACGCGGGAATCCGGCCGGGTGAGCATCTGGGCCTGCACCTCTACAACGGGGTCGAGTACCTGCAGACGGTGCTGGGCTGCCTCAAGGCGCGGGTCGTGCCAGTGAACGTCAACTACCGCTATGTCGAAGAGGAGTTGGTGTACCTCTACCGGGACGCCGACCTCGTCGCCCTCGTCTTCGACGCGGAGTTCGGCGACCGGGTGGCGGCCGCAGTGCCGCAGTGTCCGAAGCTGCGGCATCTCGTCCGGGTCGGGGACGCGCCCGACATGGCCTCCGTACTGTCCTTCTCCGAGGCGGAGGCGGGGAGTTCGGCCGAGCGCGGGTTCCCCGCACGGTCGGGGGACGACCAGTTCATCATCTACACGGGCGGCACGACCGGCATGCCCAAGGGGGTGATGTGGCGTCAGGAGGACCTGTTCTTCTCGGGGCTCGGCGGGGGCGCGCCGACGGGTGAGCCGGTGAAGAAGCCGGAGGAGCTGGCCGAGCGGGTGGCTGCCGGGGGCAGCGGGATCACGTTCTTCCCCACTCCCCCGCTGATGCACGGCACCTCCACCCTCACCTCCTTCATCGGCTTCAACTTCGGCCAACGGGTCGTGATCCACCGTAAGTTCGTGCCCGAGGAGGTGCTGCGGACCGTCGAGAAGGAGAAGGTCACCAGCATGTCCCTGGTCGGCGATGCGATGCTGCGGCCGCTGATCGACGCGCTGAAGGGGCCCATGAAGGGCACCGACTGCTCCTCGGTGTTCAACGTCTCCTCGTCCGGCGCCGTCATGTCGGAGACGGTACGGAGGCAGTTCCAGGAGCTGCTGCCGGGCGCCATGCTGCTCAACAACTACGGCTCCACCGAGTCCGGCTTCAACGGCACGGCGACGGCGGACTCCGGGGCCGGACAGAGCTTCCGCATCCGCGTCAACGCCCGTACGCAGGTCGTCGATCCGGCCACGCACGAGGCGGTGGCCGTGGGTGAGGTGGGCCGGGTCGCCCAGTGCGGTCATGTGCCGCTCGGCTACTACAACGACTCCCGGAAAACCGCCGAGACCTTCTTCGAGAAGGACGGCAAGCGGTGGGTGCTGCTCGGCGACATGGCCACGGTGGACGAGGAAGGCGTGGTCACCGTCCTGGGCCGTGGCTCGCAGTGCATCAACACCGGGGGCGAGAAGGTGTACCCGGAGGAGGTCGAACAGGCGCTGAAGTCCCACCCGGACGTGTACGACGCGCTGGTGGCCGGGGTGCCGGACGCGCAGTGGGGCAACCATGTGGCGGCGGTGGTCCAACTTCGCGAGGGCGCGTCGCGGCCGTCCCTGGAGGACATCCAGTCGCACTGCCGAACCCATCTCGCCGGCTACAAGATCCCACGCCAGCTGGTGATCGCCGAGACGATACGGCGCTCACCGAGCGGCAAGGCGGACTACCGGTGGGCCAAGGAAGTGGCGGTGGCGGCGGATCGGTAGGAGGCGTGGTGCAGCGGGAGACGAGGGGCTCGTGGGGACGGGGGCGCGGGCAGGGCACCGTGTGGTGACCGGTTCGCGGGGGTGATCCGGGGGCGGGGCAACGGGGTCGTCGTGGGCGGGCGTAGTCTTTGCGCGCGGTTGACCCGGGTGGTTGAACGCGGGGTTACGTGGGGCCGTACGCGAGGTTGGTGGCCCTGGCCTGCAGGTCCGGTCCGCCGTGTCATCACCGCGCTCCGCATGGAAGGACCCTCGGGTGTCGCACCTCACGCCCCCTCGCCAACTGCCGACTGCCGATCCCACGGCACCGGACCCGGCGGAGGAGGCCTCGACCGCCCCGACGGCGACCGGCCCGGAGCCGGGTGCCGTAGCCGACGCACGAACGAGGGACGAACGGGTGTCCGACTCGACGGACGACGCGCCCGCAGCGGACGCGGAGACGGAGACGGCGAGGGAAGACGCCGAGCCGCGGACGGATGACGCAGCGGAGGAAACGGCAGACCCGGCAGAGGACGGAGAAGCGCCGTCCACCAAGGCCGCCGCCGTCCCGCCCACGACCCCCACCAGCGCCGCCATACCTGAGAAGTCCACCGGCGGGACGACCGCCGCGTCGGCCGCCGTGACCGGCGACGAACCCCACGCCGAGCCGAGCGACGAATCCGTCTCCGCCGCCGCGGTTGAAATCGCCACCGCGGCCGACGACGGTCCTCCCACCGAGACGACTGCCACCTCCGCCCCAGACGTGACCGCCCCCGACGCTGACCTGGCAGCCTCCTCCCCCGGCTCCCGCCCCGGCTGGTTCGGGTGGCGGCGGCGTTACCCCCGTGCCGCGGGGGTCGTGCGGGTGGGGACGACCGTGTTGGCCGGTGTGTTCGTGATCGTCGCGGATCTCGTGCCGGACAGGCTCGACCGGATCACCCTCCAGTCGGTCATCCGTCTCCCCGTCGAGCCGATCCTCCTCGCGATCGTGCTGCTCGCCCTGCCCGCGAAGGCGCGGCGCGTCGGGGCCGTCGTGGCGGGCGCGTTCCTCGGTCTGACCACCGTGCTGAAGTTCATCGACATGGGCTTCTACCAGACCCTCGCCCGGCCGTTCGACCTGGTCTTCGACTGGACCCTGCTCAGCGACGGCGCGGACTGGGTGAAGGACTCCTTCGGCCGCTCGGGCGAGGTGCTCGCGGTGATCGGCGTGATCGTCCTGTTCATCGTCGTGCTCGTGCTGAGCGCGCTCGCGGTGCTGCGGCTGTCGGACACGATGGGCCGGCACCGCTCCACGGCCGTCGGCACCACGCTCGTCCTCGGCACCGTGTGGATCACCTGTTTCACGTTGAGCGTGGAGTTCGGCAGCGTTCCGTTCGCGACGAAGGGCTACAGCCAGTTCCTCGCCCACCGCATGCAGTCCGTCAGCGACGGACTGGGAGACGCGAAGGTCTTCGCGAAGCAGCTCCACGTCGACAAGTACGCCAACACCCCGTCCGACCAGCTGCTGACCGGGCTGCGCGGCAAGGACGTGATGTTCACCTTCATCGAGAGCTACGGGCGGGTGGCCATCGACGATCCGGCGATGGCACCGGAGATCGACGCAACCCTCAAGCAGGGTGACGCCAGGCTCAAGGCGGCCGGCTTCGCCTCCCGGAGTGGCTGGCTGCGGTCGCCCGTCACGGGCGCCGGCAGCTGGCTCGCGCACTCGACGTTCCTGTCCGGGCTGTGGATCAAGAACCAGGAGCGGTACCGGACGCTGACCACCAGCGACCGCGCGACCCTGACCCGCTACTTCCAGAAGACCGGCGCCTGGCGCACGGTCGGCATCGTGCCGGGTGTGCGCAAGTCCTGGCCGGAGGGCAAGTACTTCGGCCTCGATCACATCTACGACTCCACGCACCTGGGCTACCAGGGCCCGTACTTCAGCTGGACGCCGGTGCCGGACCAGTTCAGCCTGGAGGCCTTCCAAAAGCTGGAGCACGGCAAGAAGAACCGCGACCCCATCATGGCGGAGATCATCCTGGCCTCCAGCCACAACCCCTGGTCGCCCATCGCCCACATGATCGACTGGAAGGACCTCGGGGACGGCAAGATCTTCTACAAGATCAAGAAGGAGGGCACGAACCCCACGGAGGTCTGGAAGAGCGCGTCGCGCGTACGGACCGAGTACCGCAAGGCGATCCAGTACTCCCTGGACAGCCTGACCGAGTGGATGCAGCGCTACGGCGACGACAACACCGTCCTCGTCTTCCTCGGCGACCACCAGCCGGTCCCGACGGTCACCCGCGGCACCGCCAACAGGGACGTCCCGGTCACCATCGTCGCCCGCGACCCCAAGGTGCTCGACCGCGTCGCGAACTGGGGCTGGACGGACGGCCTCAAGCCCGCGCCCAACGCCCCCGAGTGGACCATGGACACGTTCCGCGACCGCTTCATGGCGGCGTACGGCCCGAACGGCGGGTGACACCCCGGGCCGGAAGCCTCCGGACGGCGTAGCAGGACGCGCCCTTGCGAGGCGGGGTCCCTAGGGTCGGATCACGGTGACGGAGGTCACCGCGCCCGAAGGGACCCGCCATGAACACAGGCATACGCGCGCTCACCACCGCCGCGCTGACGATCCTCGTGACCACCGGCCCGACCGCCGTGGCCGCCCACGCGCAGAACAACCTCAACTGCAGTGACTTCGCCACCCAGGAGGACGCCCAGGCGGAGTTCAACCGCGATCCCAGCGACCCCGACCGCCTGGACGCGGACAACGACGGCATCGCCTGTGAGGACCTGCCGCGCCGAAGTGCCACCACCGTCCCCTCCACGCTGCTGCCCACGCGAGGCGTCAACGGCGGTGTCGGCGGCAGCCAGGGGCCCGCCGGCTTCGAGGTGGCGGGCGGAGTCGGGCTGACCGTGCTCGGGGTGGGGCTCGCCGCCGGTCATGTTCTGCTGCGCCGCCGCCGCGCAACGGCCTGGGCGCAGCGGCGTCACTGAGTCAGGGAGTCTGCTTCCGGCCGGGCAACCGGCGGTGCGGGCACTCCCCGACCGTCCAGGAAACGCGTGACCCGGCCGGCGAACCAGTCGGGGTCGTCCAGCCACGGGTAGTGCCCCGCGCCGGACTGGACGGTGAAGTCGGCGTTCGGGAACGCGTCGGCGGCGGCACGGGCCAGTTCGGGGCGTGGGCCGCCGTCCAGTTCTCCGGCGAGGACGAGGACCGGAGCGGTGACGCGGGCGAGTGCGGCACGGGTGGCGGGTGGGTCGTAGGCGCCGTCCGACCCGTACCTCTCGCACGCCTCGTCGTTGAACTGCTCCTCCGCGCGCGCCTCGTGCCGCCGAGCCGTGTCGTCCCAGCGGCCGTGGAAGAAGGGCGCGCATGCGGGGTCGTAGTCGGACCGTCCCGCCAGCCACCGCTCGAGGGCCGGGAACGCCTCCGGGAACCACGGCTCGCCGCTCCTCAGCCGTGCCGCCGCCAGCCGCTGCTCGGCGGTCGCCGGCATGCCCAGCGCCCACGGAATGGCGGTCACCAGCACCAGCCTCGCCACCCGCTCCGGATACCGGGCCGCGTACAGCATCGCGAGGCTGCCGCCCGCCGAGTGGGCGAGGACGTCCATCCGATCCAGTCCCAGGTGCGCGCGCAGGGCCTCCACGTCGGCCACGAGCCGGTCGCAGCGGTACGAGCCCGGATCGGCCGGTGTCGCGGAGTCGCCCGTGCCGCGCAGGTCGAGCCGGACCAGGCGGCGGTGTGCGGAGAGACCGCCCAGGTCGCCGAGGTAGGCGGAGGCCTGCATGGGGCCGCCGGGCAGGACGACGAGCGGGGCGCCCTCGCCTCGCAGGTGGTAGGCGAGCTCGGTCCCGTCGGCGGCGGTGAAGGTCGGCATGCGCCGATCTTCACCGGCGGCGGAACGACGCCGCAACGGAGTTCCAGAAAATGCGGCCGGACGTCTTGCCTGCGCCTGGACGGCCTGAATTACTGATCCCGAACACCTCGACCGAATGATCGGTCGTCCGGATTGATGCGGTTGGTTAGGGAGAAGTCCCCATGGCGGATGCGACGGAGCTGCTGGACGCGGGGGAAAGGCTGGACGCCGGGGCATTGCGGACGCTGCAGTTGGAGCGGCTGCGGGCCTCGCTGCGGCACGCCTACGAGCACGTGGCCTTCTACGGGGAGTCCTTCGACAAGGCCGGCGTCCACCCGGACGACTGCCGGTCCCTGGCCGACCTCGCCCGCTTCCCGTTCACCACGAAGGCCGACCTGCGCGAGAACTACCCGTACGGCATGTTCGCCGTGCCCCGGAACCGCGTCCGCCGCATCCACGCCTCCAGCGGCACCACCGGCCGCCCGACCATCGTCGGCTACACGGACAACGATCTCTCCCTGTGGGCCGACATGGTGGCCCGCTCGATCCGCGCCGCGGGCGGCCGAGCGGGCGACACGGTCCATGTGGCGTACGGATACGGCCTGTTCACCGGCGGGCTGGGCGCGCACTACGGCGCCGAACGGCTCGGCTGTACGGTCGTCCCCGCGTCCGGTGGCATGACGGCCCGTCAGGTGCAGCTGATCCAGGACCTGGAACCGCGGATCATCATGGTGACGCCGTCGTACATGCTGACGCTGCTCGACGAGTTCGAGCGACAGGGCGTCGATCCGCGTTCCACCTCGCTGCGGGTGGGCGTGTTCGGCGCCGAGCCGTGGACCGAGGAGATGCGGCGGGAGATCGAGGAGCGATTCGCGATCGACGCCGTCGACATATACGGCCTGTCGGAGGTGATCGGCCCGGGTGTCGCGCAGGAGTGCGTGGAGACCAAGGACGGCCTGCACATCTGGGAGGACCACTTCTATCCGGAGATCGTCGACCCGATCACGGGTGAGGTGCTGCCGGACGGCGAGGAGGGCGAGCTGGTCTTCACCTCGCTGACCAAGGAGGCCATGCCCGTCGTGCGGTACCGCACGCGCGATCTGACCCGGCTGCTGCCGGGGACGGCGCGGGTGTTCCGGCGCATGGAGAAGGTCACCGGGCGCAGTGACGACATGGTGATCCTGCGCGGGGTGAACCTCTTCCCGACGCAGATCGAGGAGATCGTGCTGCGCACGCCGGGCGTGGCGCCCCACTTCCAGCTGCGGCTGACCCGTGAGGGACGTCTGGACGCGCTCACGGTACGGGCCGAGGGCCGCCCGGATGCCGCACCGGAGGTCCGTGACGCGGCCGCGCGGGCCATCGCGGCGGCCGTGAAGGACGGCATCGGTGTCTCGGTGGCCGTCGAGATCGTCGAACCGGAGTCACTGGAACGGTCGGTGGGCAAGATCCGCCGGATCGTCGACCTGCGGCGCGCGTGACGGTGGGACGGGGGTCCCTGTCAACACGCGACCCGCTCGCCAGGCACGGCGCAGGGCTCCTCTCAGCCAGCGCCCGCTCACCAGGCACGGCGGAGACCCTCACCGACGCGCGACCCACTCCCCCGGTACGGCGGAGACCCTCACCGACCCGCGACCCACTCCCCCGGGCACGGCGGAGACCCTCACCGACCCGCGACCCACTCCCCCGGTACGGCGGAGACCCTCACCGACCCGCGACCCACTCCCCCGGTACGGCGGAGACCCTCGCCAGCCCGCGACCCACTCCCCGCGCACGGCGGAGACCCTCGCTGGCCCGCGACCCGCTCCCCGGGCTGACGGGGACTCCTGTCAACCCGTCGAGCCGGTCGCGGCCAAGGGCGCCAGGGTCGGCCGGGTGATCCCGGACAGGTCGCGGTAGACCACGCTGTTGCGGTCGGTGACGGAGCGGCCGAGCGCGTGGTGCGGCCACAGGCCCCCGGCCATGCGCCGACTGCGCTCGCCCCACTCCAGGGCCTCGGCGCCGCGCGCCTTGAAGAAGTTGAGGGCGTAGCCGCCGGAGTGGACGCGCAGCAGGCTGAAGCCGCCGGGGTACTCCTTGGCGGCGCCGACCTCCTGCAGGGCCACGTGCGGCGCCTGGGGCAGCACGGTGCGCTTGTTGCGGTGGGTGTGGCCGGCGTGGTGGAGGAAGACGCCCGGGGTGGCGGCATAGGCCTCCAGGATGGCCCGGGCCTGGCGTCGGCCCAGGCGCTGGCCCGCGCCGACGGGGAAGAGCGAGTCCCGTACGGTCAGCGGATGGTGGCCGAAGACGACGGTGGGCTGTTCCCGCTGTTCGCGCAACCGGCTGCGGAACCAGGCCAGTTGCTCGGCGCCGAGCCCGCCGGAGTCGGCGCCGTTGCCGCGCTTCTCGTAGGTGTCGAGCCCGATGATGCGCAGCCCGCCCAGGTCGCGCTCGAAGTACCCCGGCTCGTCCGGCCGGCCGAAGCCGTGGCGGAAGGTGTCGCCGTCGGACTCCTCGACCGCTCCGGGCCGGTCGTGATTGCCCCGGACGACGAAGTAGTCCCGTCCGTGCGTCCCGAAGCCGTCCAGGATGCCTCTGGCCCGCGCAAGATCGGCGGCCGAGCCGCCGGCCGAGATGTCGCCCGCGGCCAGCAGCACGTCGGCCCCTCGTCTGCGGGCCTCCTGCACCAGGGCCCGGGTCATGAGCTCCGGGTAGGGCGCGAGCCCCGGCTGCTGGGAGATTCCGCGCATGAAGGGGATGCCGCCGACGAGCCCGGCGGTGGTCTCGCCGAGGTGCAGGTCGTTGCAGAGCGCGAGGGAGATCAGATGCCGGCCGGGCGGGGGCAGGGGCGTGGTGAAGGAGTACGGGCCGCCGTGCGAGCCCAGGCCGTGCAGGGAGGTGCCGGCGGCGTTGCCGCGGATCAGGTGCAGGGCGGTGGGCCGGGCGGCCACGCCCCTGGAGCGGGCCTGGTAGTAGTACGTCTGCCCGGGCTCCAGGCCGGTGAGTTCCACGTGGTGGTGGGCCGTGGGCAGGTCCTCGCCGGCGACCCGGTCGAGCCGGCCGGGATGGGTGCCGTAGACGACCTCGCCCTCGGTGAGGGCGGGCAGCATGTGCCCGAAGCCGTCGTCGGTGCCCGGCAGGCCGGTGTACCAGGTGATGATCGCGCGGTCCTCGATCAGGGTGACCAGTTCCAGATGGACGGCGGCGATCGGGTGGTGGTGCGGCAGTCGGGTGCGGGCGGCGGAGACGGCGCGCAGCAGCGCCGGGGCGAGGAGCGCTCCGGAACGCAGCACCTCACAGGGGCCGGGGACTCCGGCGAGGGCGGCGAGAGGAGCGGGGAAGCAGCAACGCATGCCTGGTCTGTGTCCTCCTGCCGTAAACAGGAGCCATGCTACTGGCGGCCGTGCCGGGTACGAAACGGGTCTTTCCTGTGCATCGCATCACGTGCCCGGGAAGGGGCGCCTCGGGTACCCAGGCCGCGCCGCGTCATGCGCCGAGGCCGTCCCGCAGCTCCCGCTTCAGGATCTTCCCGCTGGCGTTGCGCGGGAGTTCGTCGACGAACACCACCCGCTTCGGGGCCTTGAAGTGCGACAACTGCTCGCGGGTGTGGGCGATGAGCTCTTCCTCGGTGACCTCGCCGCGCGGTACGACGACCGCCGTGACGGCCTCGACCCACCGCTCGTCGGGCAGGCCGATCACGGCGACCTCGGCGACCGCCTCATGGGTGTAGAGGGCGTCCTCGACCTGGCGTGAAGCGACCAGGACGCCACCCGAGTTGATGACGTCCTTGACCCGGTCGACGATCGTGTAGTAGCCGTGCGCATCGCGTACCGCGAGGTCGCCGGAGTGGAACCAGCCGTCCCGGAAGGCCTCCGCGGTCTCCTCCGGCTTGTCCCAGTAGCCCTCGCACAACTGCGGGGAGCGGTAGACGATTTCACCGGGGGTGCCGTCGGGGACGTCCTTGCCGTCCTCGTCGACCACACGGGCGTCGACGAAGAGCACGGGCCGGCCGCAGGAGTCCATGCGGCCCTTGTGCTCGTCGGGGGCGAGGACGGTGGCCAGGGGGCCGATCTCGCTCTGGCCGAAGCAGTTGAAGAAGCCGAGCTTCGGCAGCCGTTCGCGCAGCCGCTCCAGGACGGGTACGGGCATGATCGAGGCGCCGTAGTACGCCTTGCGGAGGCCGCTCAGGTCCCGAGTGGCGAAGTCGGGGCGGTTGGACAGACCGATCCAGACCGTCGGCGGCGCGAACAGGCTGTCCACGCGGCCCGCTTCGATCAGGTCGAAGAGGCGGTCGCCGTCGGGCGCGTCGAGGATGATGTTGGTGGCGCCGACGGCGATGTACGGCAGCAGGAACACATGCATCTGCGCCGAGTGGTAGAGCGGCAGGGAGTGCGCGGGTCGGTCACCGGCGGACAGGTCCAGGGCGGTGATGGCGCTGAGGTACTCGTGGACCAGCGCGCGGTGCGTCATCATCGCGCCCTTGGGCAGGGCGGTCGTACCGGAGGTGTACAGCAGCTGCGCCAGGTCCTCGGTGCGCGGTTCCGGGCCGTCGTACGCGGGGGCGGTCGAGAGCCGGGCGAGCAGGGAGTCGTCGGTGTCGCGCAGCGGCAGGGTCCGGACGTCGCCCGCGAGTCGGTCCGCGAGGTCGGGGTCGGCGAGGACGAGCGAGCTGCCCGACTGGCCGACGATGTAGGCGAGATCGTCGCCGGTCAGGTTCTGGTTGACCGGGACATGGACAAGGCCCGCGCGGGCGCAGGCGAGGAAGGCGATCAGGTAGGCGTCGGAGTTGTGGCCGTAGGCGCCGACCCGGTCGCCCCGCTCCAGCCCCTCGCCGAGCAGGACGCTCGCCGCGCGGGAGACGGCCTCGTCGAGTTCGCCGTACGTCCATGACCGCTCGCCGTACTCCACCGCGACCCGCGCGGGGGTGCGCCGGGCGCTGCGCCGCAGCACCCCGTCAACCGTGCTGCCGTGTCCCTGCGTCATGACTCATGATCCTCGGCCCGTGGCCGGGGCAGGTCAAGCACGTTCGTACGGTCAATCGCACCTTCCCCCGATGACGTTGGGAGACACCCTTGCGCATCCGCCCGAGACGACTGCTCATCGCGGCGTTAGCCCTGCTCACCGCATCCACCGCGCTGCCGGCCGCCGCGGCCGACCGGCAGGCCCGCCAGGAGGATCCGGCACGCGGCGGACTGTCCGCCGTGATCCGCTACACCGAGTACGGCATTCCCCACATCGTCGCCGAGGACTACCCGGATCTCGGCTTCGGCACCGGCTGGGCGCAGGCCGCCGACCAGGTGTGCACGCTCGCCGACGGCTTCGTGACCGTGCGCGGCGAGCGCTCGCGCTACTTCGGGCCGGACGCGGCGACCGACTTCTCGCTCTCGTCGGCCGCCGACAACCTCTCCAGTGACCTGTACTTCCGTGGCGTGCGGGAGTCCCGCACGGTGGAGAAGCTGCTCGCCGAACCGGCACCGCTGGGCCCGAGCAAGGACGCCAAGGACCTGATGCGGGGCTTCGCCGCCGGGTACAACGCCTGGCTGGCCCAGAACCCGATCAATGACCCGGCGTGCCGCGGTGCCGCCTGGGTGCGGCCGGTCACGACCACGGACGTGGCCGCCCGCTTCTACGCCATCTCGGTGCTCGGCGGCCAGGGCGGCGCCGTGGACGAGATCACCGGCGCACAGCCGCCCACCGGCACCGGCACCGGCACCGGCACCGGCACCGAAGCCACCCTCGACGCCCAGGCCCTGATCAGGGTCGTGCGCGACCGGACCGCCGACTCGGACATGGGGTCGAACGCCGTCGCCTTCAGCGGTGCCACCACGGCGAACGGACGGGGTCTGCTGCTGGGCAACCCGCACTACCCGTGGCACGGCGGGCGCCGCTTCTGGCAGGTGCAGCAGACCATCCCGGGCGAGCTGAACGTCGCCGGGGCCTCGCTACTGGGCTCGCCGACCGTTTCCATCGGCTACAACTCCCGGGTGGCGTGGAGCCACACCGTCGCGACCGGGGTTCCGTTCAACCTCACCCGGCTGACGCTCGACCCGGCCGACCCCACCGTCTATCTGCTCGACGGCAAGCCGGAGCGGATGACCAGGCGGATCGTCACGGTGGCGGTCAAGGACGGCGCCCCCGTGACCCGCACCCAGTGGTGGACCCGCTACGGCCCCGTCGTCGCCGACCCGCAGGGCGATCCGCCGCTGCCCTGGACGGCCACGACTGCCTACGCGCTCAACGATCCCAACGCCGCCAACCTGCGGTTCGCCGACACCTCGCTGGGCTTCGGCAAGGCACGCGACACGGCGGACATCCTCACCTCCCTCGACCGGCACCAGGGGCTGCCGTGGGTGAACACCATCGCCGCGGACTCCTCGGGGCACTCCCTCTACACCCAGTCGCAGATCCTGCCCCGCATCACCGACGACCTCGCGGCGCGCTGCTCCACGGACCTCGGCAAGGTCACCTACGCGCAGGCGGGCCTGGCGGTCCTCGACGGCTCGCGGGGCGACTGTGCGCCCGGCAGTGACAAGGACGCCGTGCAGCCCGGCACCTTCGGGCCTTCCCGGATGCCGACGCTTCTGGACGCCCCCTACGCGGAGAACTCCAACGGCAGCCCCTGGCTGACGAACCCCGATCACCCCCTCACGGGATACGAGCGCGTCTTCGGGGACATCGGCACTCAGCGCCAACTGCGGACACGGGGTGCGATCGAGGACGTGGCGGCGCTGGCGAAGCGGGGCGGGCTCACGGTCGGGGACCTGCAGCGGCAGGAGTTCGCCAATCGGGCGCCCGCGGGCGAGCTGGCGGCGGCCGACACCGCGAAGGCGTGTGCCGCGCTGCCCGGCGGCATGGCAACGGCCAGTGACGGCAAGGCGGTTGACGTCACCGAGGCCTGCGGGGCGCTCGCGGCCTGGGACCGGACCATGAACACCGACAGCCGGGGCGCCCTGCTCTTCGACCGCTTCTGGCGCAGGCTGACGGCCACGGTGCTGGCGGCCCAGTTCTGGAAGGTGCCGTTCTCGGCGGCCGACCCGGTCCACACACCGAACACGCTCAACACCGCCGCGCCCGGCTTCACCACGGCCCTCGCGGACACGGTCGGCGAACTCCGGGCTGCGGGCATCCCGCTCGACTCCCCGCTCGGGGAGCACCAGTTCGTGGTGCGCAACGGCAGGCGCATCCCCGTCCCGGGCGGTACGGAGAGGCTGGGTGTGTGGAACAAGATCGAGCCGCTGTGGAACGCGGCGCGGGGCGGCTACACGGAGGTGACGACCGGCTCCAGCCACATCCAGGCCGTCGGCTGGGACGGCAGCGGCTGCCCGGTGGCCCGCACCCTGCTGACGTACGCCCAGTCCGAGAATCCCGACTCGCCGCACTACAGCGACCAGACCCGGCTGTTCTCGGGCGAGAAGTGGGTGACCGCCCGCTTCTGCGAGAAGGACATCCGGTCCTCGCCGGTCCTCAGGGTGATCCGGGTCCGGTCGTGACGGCAGCTCACACCGGACGGGTGCGGCCCTCCCAGTAGGGGTCCCGCAGCCGTCGCTTGTACAGCTTGCCGTTGGGGTCGCGGGGCATCTCGGCGATGAAGTCGACGCTCCTGGGCCGTTTGTAGCCGGCGAGTTGTCCGGCGCAGTGGGCGAGGAGGTCGGCGGCGAGGTCCGGTCCGGGTTCATGGCCCGGGGCCGGTTCCACGACCGCCTTGACCTCCTCGCCCCAGTCGTCGTGCGGGATGCCGAAGACGGCGGCGTCGGCGACGGCCGGGTGGGCGAGCAGGGCCGACTCGATCTCCGCGGGGTAGATGTTGACGCCACCGGAGATGATCATGTCGATCTTGCGGTCGCGGAGGAAGAGGTAGCCGTCCTCGTCGAGGTAGCCGAGGTCGCCGACGGTGAAGAAGTCGCCGATGCGGTTCTTCTTCGTCTTGGCCTCGTCCTTGTGGTAGGCGAAGCCGCCGGTGTTCATCTTCATGTAGACGGTGCCGAGTTCGCCCGGCGGCAGCCGGTTGCCGTCGTCGTCGAAGACGGCGAGTTCGCTGATCGGCCAGGCCTTGCCGACCGTGCCGGGCTTCTTCAGCCAGTCCTCGGCGGTGGCGAAGGCGCCGCCGCCCTCGCTGGCCGCGTAGTACTCCTCGACCGAGTCGCCCCACCAGTCGATCATGGCCCGCTTGACGTGGTCCGGGCAGGGGGCCGCGCCGTGGATGGCGTGCCGCATGGACGAGACGTCGTAGGACCGCCTGACCGGCTCCGGCAGGGCGAGCAGGCGGTGGAACTGGGTGGGGACCATGTGCGTGTGGGTGCACTGGTGGGTGTCGATCAGACGGAGCATCTCCTCGGGCGTCCACTTGTCCATCAGGACGAGGCGGTGCCCGATGTGCAGCGACGCGCCCGCGAACTGCAGTACCGCCGTGTGGTAGAGCGGCGAGCAGACCAGGTGGACGTTGTCGTCGAACGGTTTGATGCCGAAGATGCCGAGGAAACCGCCGAGATACGCCTCCTCGGGACGCTTGCCGGGCAGCGGGCGGCGGATGCCGCGGGGGCGGCCGGTGGTGCCCGAGGTGTAGTTCATGACCCAGCCGAGCTCGCGGTCGGAGGGCGCCGACTCCGGCCGGCCCTCGAGGAGTTCGGCGTAGGGCCGGAAGCCCTCGACCGTGCCGACGGCGTAGCGGTGGGTCGCCGGCAGGCCGGCCTCGTCGGCCGCGTGGCGGGCGGGGGCGGCGAAACGCTCGTGGGAGATGAGCACCTTGGCACCCGAGTCGGCGACGATCCAGCCGATCTCCGGACCGACGAAATGATGGTTGACCGGGACCAGGTAGAGGCCCGCCTGGCTGGCGGCCAGGTACGCGGTGAAGAACTCGGGGCCGTTCGGGAGGACGACCGCGAAGGCGTCCCCGCGTTCGAGACCGGCGGCGCGCAGGCCGTGGACGAGCCGGTTGGTGGCGGCGTGCAGGCGTCCGGCGGTCCACTCCTCGCCGTCGGGTGCGATCAGCACCGTGCGGTCGGGGTCGTGGGTGGCCTGGGCCCAGAATCCGGCGGGGGGCGTGCTGGTCACTTGCCGCTCCTTCCGGCGATGCGGTTGACGCGGTCGACGGCTTTCTCGAATCCGCGGGTGAGGTCGTCGAAGACGGCCTGGACACTGCGTTCGCTCGTCATCCGGCCGACGATCTGCCCGACGGGCGTGCCGAGCAAGGGCGCGACCTCGTACTTCTGGATGCGGGTGAGGGCCTCGGCGACGAGCAGGCCCTGCAGGGGCATGGGGAGGGTGCCGGGGCCGTTCGGGTCGTCCCAGGCGTCGGTCCACTCCGTGCGCAGCTGCCGGGCCGGTTTGCCGGTCAGGGCGCGGGAACGGACGGTGTCGCCGGAGCCGGCGGCGAGCAGTTTCCTGGTCACCGCGGGCGAGGACATGTCGGCCTCCGTGCAGGTCAGCCAGAGGGAACCGAGCCATACGCCCTGGGCGCCGAGGGCGAGCGCGGCGGCGACCTGCTGTCCGCTGCCGATGCCGCCGGCGGCCAGCACGGGGAGCGGGTCGACGGCCTCGACCACCTCGGGGGTGAGCACCATGGAGGCGATCTCGCCGGTGTGGCCGCCGGCCTCGTAGCCCTGGGCGACGACGATGTCGATGCCGCCCTCCTTGTGCTTGACCGCGTGCCGGGCGCTGCCCGCGAGGGCGGCGACGAGGACGTCGTGCTCGTGGGCGCGGGCGACGACGTCGGCGGGCGGGGAGCCGAGGGCGTTGGCGAGCAGCCGTATCGGATAGTCGAAGGCGACGTCGAGCTGGGTGCGGGCGACCTGCTCCATCCACCCGGTGATGCGCCACCCGGACGCCTCCCCCTCGGCCAGTTCGGGCACGCCGTACTTGGCGAGGGTGTCCTTGACGAACTGGCGGTGCCCCTCGGGGATCATCGCCTCGACGTCGGCCTCGGTGACGCCCTCCACCTTCTTGGCGGGCATGACGACGTCGAGGCCGTAGGGCTTGCCGTCGACATGGGCCTCGATCCAGTCGAGGTCGCGTTTGAGGTCGTCGGGGGCGGTGTAGCGGACCGCGCCGAGCACACCGAAACCGCCGGCCCGGCTGATGGCCGCGGCGACGGCGGGGAACGGCGTGAAGCCGAAAATGGCGTGCTCGACTCCCAGTGTGTTGCTCAGCTCCGTCTGCATGGGCGCAGGATGCCGCAGTCCTCCGGCCGACGGAAGACTTTTTCTGACGCTCCATCAGATTTCTCCGGCGCCGGACCCCTTGGGGGGCGCCGGCGCCGGGTCCCGCTGCCGACGGATCGTCAGATGTCGTGCCCCGGGCGCTCGAACGGGTCGAAGGACTCGTCGTCCCGCCGGACCACGCACAGGGCCCAGATGATGAACCCCGACATCGCGATCATCACGACCGACCACACCGGGTAGTACGGCAGCGAGAGGAAGTTGGCGATGATGATGAGAGCGGCGATCCCTACCCCGGCGACCCGCGCCCACGTCATGGCCTGGAACAGCCCGAAGCTCACGAGCACGCCGACGGCGCCCAGGATCAGGTGGATCCAGCCCCAGCCGGTGAGGTCGAACTGGAAGACGTAGTTGCGGGTGTTGACGAAGATGTCGTCCGAGGCGATCATGAGCATCACGGCCCCGAAGGTCATCAGCCCGCCGGCCCAGGCCTGCCTGGTGGCGTGTGCGTGTGCCGGGTGTGTCGCGGTCATGGCGCTGCCTCGATTCCTGTCGTCCGGTGCGCCTCAGAGGTGGTTCGCGGAGGAGCCGACGCCACCCGCGCGGTCGGAGGCGCCTGAACCACTGAGAACCAGTTCCTTGGCCCGGCGGTAGTCGTCGTCCGTGATGTCGCCGCGCGAGCGCATCTCGGAGAGCTTGGCGAGATCGTCGACGCTGCTGGACCCGCCGCCGCTCCTGGCCGTCTCGCGTACATAGCTGTCGAAGGCCTCCTGCTGTGCGCGCGCCTGAGCGATCTCCCGGTGCCCCATGTTCTTGCCGCGGGCGATCACGTAGACGAAGACACCCAGGAAGGGCAGGACGATGACGAACACCAGCCAGCCGGCCTTGCCCCAGCCGCTCATCTCGTGGTCGCGGAAGATGTCGACGACGACCCGGAAGAGCAGGATGAACCACATGATCCACAGGAAGAACCACAGCATGGACCAGAAGACGCTCAGCAGCGGATAGTCGTACGCGAGGTACGTCTGCGCGTTCATGTCTCTCCTCCGTCCCGGGCACGGGCCCGGCAGCCCGTCCGTCTGCTTTCAGCGTGGGCACGGCAACCCCGCGGGGCATCACCCCGGGCGGGTGAGTCCGGAGGGCGCATCAGCCGCCGGAGCCCCGGCGCAGGCGGCGACCTGCACGGCGAAAAGGACGGCCAGCACGAGGCCGAGCACGAGGATCACCCCGCCGACCGTGGGGTGGTTCCACAGCACCAGGGCCACGGCTCCGGCACCGATCGCCAGGCCACTGATCCACTTCCCGTGGATGTCCAGCCACCGTCCCGTGCCGCCCGTGCGCACTCCGGTCCGGCCCAGCGCCCGGCCGGTGGCGGTGGTGCCGCGCCGGGCCAGCCCCCGCAACCGGCGGGCGACCCGGCCAGGACCGTACAGGTAGGCGGCGAGCGCCGTGATCACGGCGACGACCAGAAGCGTCCGGGTGCTGTCGCGCAGGAAGCGGACGAAGGTGTCGTAGATCGCCGCGGCGGCGTCGGTGGGCAGGGTGTCCGAGGGGACCGTGTCGAGGTAGACGCGTCGGAGGACGGCCAGCGCGACGAGCAGCACCACCGTCATCACGCCGATGCCCGAGGCCGTGATCAGCAGCATCAGCCGGTGCGCCGGAGCGGCCCACACGGCGCAGGCGGCCGCGACCAGGGTCAGTACGGGCAGCCAGGTGCCCAGGACGTCCAACAGCCGCATGCCGTCCTGGGCCCTGCCGAGCCGCTCGGTGCGGAACAGGGTGATCGTCCGGTCGCTGTCCGGGATGGCGGCGGCCTTCTCGAAACCGGCGGCGACCAGCCGCTGCCGTACCTGGTCGACCACTGGGCCCAGGTCGAGCTGGACGGTGTCGCCCTCGGCACGCAGCGCACCGCTCCTGTCGCCGGTCAGCATGCGCACGACGGCGGCGTGGGCACGGCGGTTGGAGCCCTCCCAGGCCTGCCGGAAGGCGTCACTGGTGATCACCCGGCTCACGTTGCGGTGGACGACGCCCGTGACCGCGGAGCGCAGCGGGCCGGCCAGTGCCGTGGAGCCCTCGACGACACGGGGTGGGGCTCCCGACTTGCGCAGGGCCGTGGTGAGCGACGCCGTGAGGGCGTCGACGTCGAGGTTGGACACGACACGACGGGTCAGTCGGTCGATGAGGATGTCCTGCACCGCCGGGTCGGAGGCGAGGGGCGCCACCGTCCGGACGTAGCGGGCGGTGTCGGCGACCTCGTCGTGGACCCAGGCCGCCACCAGGGCCAACGGTGTGAGCAGCATGGTCAGCACCAGCAGGACCGTGGCCACGGCGTGGCGGAGATGCCGGTGGCGAACGGTGGCCGCTCGGCGCAGCCGCTGGAACTCGGCGTGCTCGTCGGCGGTCAGGACGTGAGCGCCGTGCGCGGCGCCGTGGTCGGCATGTGGTGCGGAGACCTTGTCGGTACCCATGGGTCCCCCCCTGTCGTATGCAGCGGGGGCTCCCGGGACGATGAGACCGGCCCGCAAGCCCCCGCCCGTTGTCAGTCAGGTACGGCGGGCCCGCCCCGGTTCGCCGTCAGGGCCCTGCGCAGGGCGCTTCGCCAGGCCAGGGCGAGGGCGAGTTCGGCCACGCCGAGCAGGACCAGCCACACTCCGAGCAGCCGGGTCAGGGCGCGGGCCGAGTCGGTGGGCGTGGCCAGTACCAGGACTCCGGCGACGCAGGCGAGCGCCGCGGCGCCCAGGACGAAGCCGCGATGCGGGAGGTCCCGGGCGGTCAGCGCGGTGTACGCCGTCAGGATGCCGCCGACCAGCCAGACCGCCCCGACGATCAGGGACAGCGTGGCGACGGTCTGCAGCGGGTGGCGCAGGCACAGCACACCCGCCAGCACGAACAGCACGGCCACCAGCAGGGCGGGCAGGCGTTCGCCGTGCTCGCGGCGGGAAAAGGCTGTGACGAACCGGAACACCCCGCCCACCAGCAGGTACAGCCCGATCAGCACCGCGAGGACGTGCAGTGTCTCGTCCGGCCAGACCAGGACGATGACGCCGGGCACCACAGTGGCGATCGCCGAGGCGAGGATCCAGGTCCACGATCCGCCGAGACCCGCGAGGACGTCCGCCGGGTCGCCGGGCGGCGCGGGCGGCGCCTGGTCGCCGGGCGGGTACTCGGGTGCGGTACGGGGTGCCGGGTCACGCGACATGGTCATGGCGCCTCCTCGCGTGATCGGGTGGGCCGCGACGGGCCGCCTGCGGGGCCGTGCGCGCGGGACTCCCACCCGGCCAGCGTCCCGCCCGCCACCGGTCGCCGGGTCACCCCTCGCGGGTGATCCCTGTGCGCGGGTGCGGCGGTGAGGTGGGGTGAGAACCCGTTTCGGAGGTGTCACCATGTCCGCACACAGCCCGTTCACGTCCACCCTGTCGGTGCCGGACAGGGTCTCCTACGGCAAGAGCGAGCGCGGCCGTCTGCCGCGTTCGAGCCACGGCCGGTTCGACCCCGGGCCGGAGCGGCCGGACCCGATCGCCGTGATAGAGCGTCAGTCCGCCACACGGGTGCCCGAGCTCGTGCCGATCCGCTACAGCCGGATGCTCGAGTCGCCGTTCCGCTTCTACCGCGGCGCCGCCGCCATCATGGCGACCGACCTGGGCGCACTGCCCCACAGCGGGCTGCGCGTGCAGCTGTGCGGGGACGCCCATCTGCTGAACTTCCGGATGCTGGCCTCTCCGGAACGGCACCTGGTGTTCGACATCAACGACTTCGACGAGACGCATCCCGGCCCCTTCGAGTGGGACGTCAAGCGCCTCGCGGCCAGCTTCGTGATCGCGGCCCGCGCCAACGGCTTCCCGACCGCGGAGCAGGATCGTGCCGTCCGGGTCTGCGTGCGCGCCTACCGGGAGCGGATGCGGGAGTTCGCCGGCATGCGCACCCTCGACATCTGGTACGCCCTGGACGACGTGGACAAGCTTCGCGGACTGATGGCCTCCTCGATGGACAAGAAGGAGCGCCGCCGTACCGCGCACGCGGCGGAGCAGGCCCGCACCCGCACCCATATGCAGGCCTTCGCCAAACTCACGCATGACACCCCCGAGGGCCGGCGCATCGCCCCGGACCCGCCGCTGATCACTCCGTTCGCGGACCTGCAGACGGAGCCGGGCGAGGAAGGGCGTGAGAAGGAGCTGCACACCCTGGTGGAGGACTACGCGCCCACGCTGTCCTCGGAGCGCCGGCACCTTCTGCGCCACTACCGGCTGGTCGACCTGGCCCGCAAGGTGGTGGGCGTCGGCAGCGTCGGCACCCGGTGCTGGATCCTGCTGCTGCTCGGCCGCGACGACGACGATCCCCTGCTGCTGCAGGCCAAGGAGGCGCAGGAGTCGGTCCTCGCGGCCCACGCGGGCGGCGAGGGGTTCGACAACCAGGGCCGTCGGGTGGTGACCGGGCAGCGGCTCATCCAGACGACCAGCGACATCTTCCTCGGCTACACCCACGTCGTCGGCCTCGACGGCCAGGAGCGGGACTTCTACGTACGACAGCTGCGGGACTGGAAGGGCATCGCCCGGCCCGAGACCATGGAGCCGGACATGCTGAACCTGTTCGCTCAGGTGTGCGGGGCCTCGCTGGCCCGGGCCCACGCCCGCTCCGGCGATCCCATCGCGATCGGCGCCTACCTGGGCTCCGGCGACGGCTTCGACCGCGCGCTCGTGGGGTTCGCCCAGGCCTACGCCGACCAGAACGAGCGGGACTACGCGGCGCTCCGGGTCGCCGTGGACTCCGGCAGAGTCACCGCCAAGACACTCTGACCCCGAAGCCGGTCACTCGGGCACCTGACACATCTCGACCACCCGCAGCCCGAGTGACCGGCAGCGGATCAGCAGCCCGTACAGCTGGGCCTCGTCAACGACCGGGCCGAACAGCACCGTCTGACCCGACATCACCACGTGATCGAGTTCGGGGAAGGCCGCGGTCAGGGTCGTCGACAGCTGACCGTCGATGCGGATCTCGTAGCGCTGCATGAGCCGGCCTCCCTCTGTGCGTTCAGTGCGTCAGAAAGATCTTGAGTGTGATGATCAGCAGACCGAGCACCAGGTTGACCACGGCGGTCGCGGTCACCAGCGGCCAGCCGGCCCCGGCGCGCCGGGCCGCCGCCATCGACCAGCCGATCTGACCCGCGACGGCGACGCAGAGCGCCAGCCAGAGCGCGCCCTGAATGTCCAGGCCCAGCAGCGGGCTGACCGCCACCGCCGCGGCCGGCGGCACCGCCGCCTTGACGATCGGCCACTCCTCCCGGCAGACCCGCAGGACGACCCGGCGGTCCAGGGCCTGCCGGGCCAGCCGGGCGCCGAACAGCTGGGCGTGCACATGCGCGATCCAGAACACCAGGCCGGTCAGCAACAGCAGCAGCACCAGTTCCGGGCGCGGGAACGAGTCCTGCGTGGCCGCCCCGACCACCACGGACGCGGCGAGCATGGAGCCGTAGACGCCGCCCGTGTAGTCGGAGGCGGCCCGGTGCTCCACGCTCCGGGCCCCCGGCGTGATCCGGTCGGTGCGGGACATGACGGCCGCTCCCTTCTCAGCTCGCGCCGCCGACGGCCTGCGCCGCCGCCCCTGACTTCGGCTGCCGGGCCCGCGAGGCCGGGGCGCCCGGCAGGCCCGGGGTGACCAGGAAGCTCGCGAGGGTGATGCCGCCCGCGGCGAGGATCGCCGCCTTCAACCCCTGGAGCTGGGCGGAGGCGTAGGAGTCCGTGAGCGCGTCGACCTCGCCGGGTGGCAGTCCGGCGCGATCGGCCGCCGTACGCACCTGGTCGGTGGAGACGAAGCTGATGCCGGACTCGAGGGCCACGCTCGTCTCGTGACGGGTCTGGTCCGACAGCTGCGGGTTGTTCTCCACCTGGGTGGTGAAGGCGTGGGCCAGCGCGCCGACGAGCAGCGAGCCGATGAGCGCGGTGCCCAGCGCCGAGCCCAGGTTCTGGGCCGTGAACTGCAGCCCGCCGACCTCGCTGCGCTCCTCCTCACCGGCGCTGGACTGCACGACGTTGCCCAGCTGCGAGGCGAGCAGCCCCATGCCGATGCCCAGCACGGCCATGGCGCCGGCGAACTGGGCGTCGTCGATGACGGGATCGATCGTGACGAGCAGCCAGATGATCGCCGCGGTCAGGGTCAGCAGTGCCAGCCGGACCATCCTGCGCGGGCCGACGACGCGCCCCAGCCGGGAGGCGACCGTGGAGGACGCGAGCATGGTGATGGAGACGGGCAGCAGGCGCAGCCCGGTCTGGAACGCGTCGAAGCCCTGCACCACCTGCAGATACAGGGGGATGGCGAAGAACAGGCCCAGTAGGATGAGGTTCTGGCTGAGCAGCGTCAGCAGCCCGGACCGCAGGGCCGGCCGGTGCAACAGCGCCAGGTGGACCAGGGGGTCGGCCCCGCGGGCGTCCCTGCGGTGCTCCCAGCGTACGAAGACGCCCAGGACCGCCACGCCGGCGCCGATGACGAACAGCGTCGGCGCGAAGCCGAACACGGTGAAGGGCGGGTTGCGCGGCTGCACCCAGCCCCAGGTGCCGCTCTGGAGCACGCCGAGCACGCCCAGGCCGAGACCGGACGCCGAGAGCACGGCTCCGACGACATCCAGATGCGGGCGCGGACCGCTCCGCGGGACCTCCGCGATGGCCTTGCGGAAGAGCAGGACGGCGGCGACGACCACGACCTCGCCGGCGAAGACCAGCCGCCAGGTCAGGTACGTCGTCACCCAGCCGCCCAGCAGCGGGCCGACCGCGATCCCCGCGCCGGCGAGCCCGCCGACGACCCCGTAGGCGATGGCCCGTTCGCGCCCTCGGTACGCCTCCGCGACCAGGGCCGCCATGGCCGGCAGCACCATGGCGGCACCGAGTCCCTCGATCACCGACCAGCCCACGGCGAGGACCCACAGGGTGGGGGCCAGCGCGGTGATGAGGGATCCGGTGCCGTAGACGGTCATGCCGAGCAGGAACACGCGGCGGCGGCCCCACATGTCCCCGAGCCGACCTCCGATGATCATGAACGCGGCCATGACCAGGGCGTACAGCGTGATGACCGCCTGGATGGCGGTGACCTCGGTGTCGAAGTCCTTGACCAGCTGGCTGATGGAGACGTTCATGACGGAGGTGTCCAGCACCATCAGGAACTGGGCCGTCCCCAGAACGATCAGAGCGCGCCAGTGTCGCATGATGTCCACCTCGCCGAAGTCGGCCCCCGGGCACAGGTTCCGCCCCTCCCATGGGAGCCGGTGGACCGGCCCGCCGCCTCACCCGCTGCGGGCGAGACGCGGTGGTCACGGCAGGTGGTCGCTTCGCCCTGTCGCCGCGCGCGCCGTCAGGACGGGCTGGTAATAGCCGCTGGTCTCGGGCGGGTGCCAGGTGACGTCCGTGAAACCGGTCCGGGTCGCCGCGTCCGCCACCTCGTCCCGGGTCGCCGCCCGGGAGGTCGTCCGCCGTACCCGCACCTGCCAGCCCGCTCCGTCGGGTGCCAGTTGGAAGTACTCCTGTTCGTAGCCCTCGCCGTCTTCGTGCCAGTGCCACAGCTGGAAGGTGATCGACCGGCCGTCCGGACCGTGGGAGACCTGGGGCGGCGAGGAGGCGGGACGGGTGCGGCGCAGCTCGTCGTAGTCGCGGAGGGTGAGCAGGAGCAGGCCGTCGTCCCTCAGGACACGCCGCATGGCGCCGAGTGCCGCCGTCACGTCGTGGACGGTCAGCAGGTGGGCGAGGGAGTTGTCGGCACAGACAACGACATCGAAGGCGGCCGTCCTGAAAGGGAGTTGACGCATGTCCGCCGCCACAGCCGGAAGGTTCGTCCCGCGGGACGTGGCTTCGGCGGCGGCACGAGCGGCAGCCACCGGGCTCAGGTCGCTGCCGACCACCCGGTGTCCGGCGCGGGCCAGGCCGATCGCCTGGGTGCCGATGCCGCAGGCGCAGTCCAGCAACCGGTGCGGACCCGGACCGAGTGCGCGACGGATCATGGGGTCCAGCACGGCCGCCTGCCGGGCCATGCTCGCCTCCCAGTCCGGGAAGACGCGGTGATAGTCCGCGGCGAGCGAGTCGTAGAAGTCCCGTGCCGAAGCGGTCACTCGCCGGTCGCCTCCAGCACCGCCATCGCCGCGTTGTGCCCCGGCACTCCGCTCACTCCCCCGCCGCGCACCGCGCCGGCACCGCAGAGCAGCACGTTCGCGTGCCCCGTCTCCACGCCCCAACGGCCGCTGTCCGTAACGGAGTAGGGCCAGGAAAGCTCCCGGTGGAAGATGTTGCCGCCGGGCAGCCGCAGGTCGCGCTCCAGGTCCAACGGGGTCTTCGCCTCGATGCAGGGGCGGCCGTCGGCGTCGGTGGCGAGGCAGTCGGCGAGAGGTTCGGCGAGGTGGGCGTCGAGCTGGGCGAGGGTCGACTTGAGGAGTTCCTCGCGTACGGCGTCGTTGTCCCGGTCGAAGAGCCGGGCCGGGGTGTGCAGGCCGAACAGGGTGAGGGTCTGGTAGCCCCGCTCGACGAGGTCGGGGCCGAGGATCGTGGGGTCGGTGAGCGAGTGGCAGTAGATCTCGGAGGGGGGCGCGAGGGGCGGTCGGCCGGCGGCGGCCTGGGCGTGGGCGGTGGCGAGCTGCCGGTAGCCCTCGGCGATGTGGAAGGTGCCGGAGAACGCCTCGCGAGGGTCCACCGACGCGTCCCGCAGCTTCGGCAGCCGCGTGAGCAGCATGTTGACCTTGAGCTGAGCGCCCTCGGCGGGAGCGGGCGGCGTGTCGCCGGTCAGCTCGGCGAGGGCCTGCGGGGAGGCACCCACCAGGACGTGCCGGGCGGCGACGGTGCCCTCCCCGTCGGCCGTGCGGTAGGTGATCTCGGCGGTTCGGCCGTCCGTGTCGATCCGTACCGCCTCGTGCCCGGTGGCGAGGACGGCACCCGCGTCGCGGGCGGCGCCCGCCAGCGCGTCGGTCAACGCGCCCATGCCGCCGACCGGCACGTCCCAGGCGCCCGTACCGCCGCCGATGACGTGGTAGAGGAAGCAACGGTTCTGCGCCAGGGACGGGTCGTGGGCGTCGGCGAAGGTGCCGATCAGGGCGTCGGTGAGGACCACGCCCCGCACCAAATCGTCGGCGAAGCGGTCCTCGATGGCCACGCCGATCGGTTCCTCGAACAGGGTCCGCCAGGCTTCCTCGTCGTCGACGCGGCGGCGCAGCTCCTCCCGGTCCGGCAGGGGCTCGGTGAGCGTGGGGAAGACCCGCTCGGCGACGCGGCCGGTCATGCCGTAGAAGCGCTGCCAGGCCTCGTACTCCCGCTCGGAGCCGGTCAGCCGGGCGAAGGCCTCGCGGGTGCGCCGCTCCCCGCCGCCCACCAGGAGTCCGGTCGCCCTTCCGTCCCGCTCCACGGGTGTGTACGAGGAGATGGTGCGGGCGCGAACCCGGAAGTCCAGACCGAGATCCCGGACGATCTTCTTCGGCAGCAGGCTGACCAGGTACGAGTAGCGCGACAGCCGAGCGTCGACCCCCGCGAACGGACGGGTGGACACCGCGGCTCCCCCGGTGTGCTCCAGCCGCTCCAGGACCAGCACGGAGCGTCCGGCCCGGGCCAGGTAGGCGGCGGCGACCAGGCCGTTGTGCCCTCCGCCGACGATCACGGCGTCGTAGGTGCGGTGCGTCGCGGGTCCCTCGTGTGCAGACATGCTTCTTGGTAACACGCGATGATCGTCAGCTGCCAGGGGTGTACGGCGATACGGACCCCGGAGCGCTCAGCGTCCGTGGGAGGCCCGCTGCTGGCGCAGTGCCGCCACCCGGCGGTACAGCTCGACGGCCTCGGCGCCCCGGCCGAGTTGTTCCAGGCAGTGCGCCTCGTCGTTGCGGCTGGCCAGGGTGTCGGGGTGGTCGGCGCCCAGGACACGCTCCCGGGCGGCGGCCACCCGGCGGTACTCGGTCAGGGCATCGGCCCAGCGGCCCAGCCACCCCAGGCCGACGGCGACCTCGCGGCGGCTGACCAGCGTGTCGGGGTGCTCGGGGCCGAGGACGCGCTCGCGGATCGCGCAGACGTCGCGGGACTCGGCGAGGGCCTCCTCCCAGCGGCCGAGCCGGCCGAGGTTGACGCCGAGGCCGTGGCGGGCGCGCAGGGTCTCGGGGTGGGTGGGGCCCTGCACGCGGGTGCGGTCGTCGATCAGCTCGCGGTACAGGGTGAGGGCCTCCGCGCTGCGGCCGAGGCGGCCCAGGCTGATGCCGACCTCGTAGCGGGCGGCGAGGGTGTCGGCGTGGTCGGGGCCCAGGGCCCGGGCGCGGGCCTCGGCGACCTCGCGGTAGGTCTGCAGGGCTTCCGGCCAGCGGCCCAGCTGGCCGAGCGCGTAGGCGACCTCGTAGCGGGTGACCAGGGTGTCGGGGTGGTCGGGCCCGAGCACGCGGGCGCGTGCGGCGGCCACCTCGCGGGCCATGCGGTACGAGTCCTCCAGACGCCCGAGCCTGCTGAGGTTGAAGGCGAGGTTGTGCCGGCAGCGCAGAGTGTCGGGGTGGTCCGCGCCCATCCCCCGCTCACGGGCGGCGAGCACCGACTTGTACACCTCGTGGGCGTCGAAGTGGCGGCCCAACTGGCCCAGCACGTACGCCATTTCCTGGCGGGCGGCGAGGGTGTCGGGGTGGTCGGCGCCCAGGGCGCGGGTTCTCGCGGCGGCCACGTGCTTGTACTCCTGCAGCGCCTCCGCGGCGCGGCCCGTGCGGCTGAGGGTGAAGGCGACCTCGTACCGGCTGGCGAGGGTGTCGGGGTGGTCGGTGCCGAGCAGGTGGGCGCGTTCGGCGGCGACCGCCCGGTGCACCTCACCGGCCTCCGCCCAGCGTCCGAGTCTGCCGAGGCTGAGTCCGGCGTTGTGTCGTCCGGCCAGCGCGGCGAGCGTCTGCGGGGACGGAGCGGAGGGCCGGTCGGGCGCCGGCTCCTCCGCGTGGCCGTGCGCCGGCCGGGCGATCCACTCGCCGGTCAGCCCGGCCCCGGCGTCCGGCGGGGTGGTGCTCAGCCCGGCTCCGGTGGCCTTGTGGCCGGTGGTCATCCCGCGCGTCCAGGACGGCAGGCGGGCCTCGCGGGAGGGAGCCTGCTCGGGCGGCCGGAGCACCGGCTGCGGGGTCACCACGGTGGGCACGTAGGCCGGTGTCGTCCGGCCCATGTTGATGCGTCGGCCCAACTCGCGGGCGTCGTGCGGGCGTTGTTCGGGGCGTTTGGCCAGTAGGTCGAGGATGACCTTCTCGAGGTACTCGGGCAGTTCGGGGCGTCGGCTGCGCGGCGGGCGGGGCGGGGTGTCGCGGTGGCCGACGAGGATGGCCCAGGCGTCGTCGAGGTCGAAGGGCGGGGCGCCGGTGGCGATCTCGTAGAGCACGCAGCCCAGCGAGTACAGGTCGCTGCGCTGGTCGACCTCGGAACCGCCGATCTGCTCGGGGGACATGTAGTGCGGGGTGCCCATGGCGATGCCGGTGCCGGTGAGCCGGGAGGTGAAGCCGATGTCGTGGCCGAGGCGGGCGATGCCGAAGTCGCAGATCTTCACCGTGCCGTCGGTGAGCCGCATGATGTTGGCGGGCTTGAGGTCGCGGTGCACGATGCCCTGCCGGTGGGTGTAGGCGAGGGCGGCGGAGACCTGGTCGGCGATGTCCACGACATCGGCCACCGGCAGCGGGTGGTGCTGGTTGTCCTCCAGGAGCTGGCTGAGGTTGCGGCCCTCCAGCAGCTCCATGACGAGATAGAGGACGCCGTCGTCCTCGCCGAAGTCGTGCACCACCGTCACCCCGCGGTGCTGCAGCGCGGCGGCCACGCGGGCCTCCCGGCGGAAGCGTTCCCGCAGGACCCGGGTGAAGGCCTGGTCGTGGTGGGGGCCGAGGGGCTTGAGGCACTTCACGGCGACATGCCGGCCCAGCGACTCGTCCCGGGCCCGCCACACCTCGCCCATCCCGCCCCGCCCGATCAGGTCGAGCAGCCGGTACCGGCCATGGATCAGCCTGCTGTCCCCCATCTCCCGCGATCGCCCCCCGTACGGTTCGCCCCACCCACCCCTGGCTCGTCCAGTATGGCCAGCTGTCGTCCGAGTTTGTACGGTGCGGGGCGCGCGCCCGGGCCGAGGCGTGCCATGGCCCGCAGGATGTGTTTGGGCGGGAGCTGCCAGCGCACACGTGCGGGAACGCGGCGCAGCAGGTTGCCCGTGGCACGCAGGCGCAGGGTGACGGTGGCGGGTTTCGGGGCCGGTCTGCCGTACAGCTCGTGGGCGTACGGCGGCAGGGCGGCGTACGCCAGGTGCGCCACGCGCCGCCACAGCACCTCGCGCGCCGGGACGAGAAGGGGGTGCGTCGGGGGGCGGAGCAGGAAGTCGTCCACTTCGTGTGCCTCGGGTCCGACGGCGAGCTCGGGTCGGACCTTCTCGAAGTAGGCGTTCATCTCCTGCTGGTTGGCGGGTACGGCGTCGGGGTCGAGGCCCACGAGGCGGGCGCTCGCCCGGTGTTCGCCGATGTAGCGGTCGGCCTCGGCGTCGGTGAGCCGGAACCCGGAGCGGCGCAGGACCTGCAGATAGGAGTCGATCTCGGCGCAGTGCACCCACAGCAGCAGCTCGGGTTCGTCGACGCCGTACCGCTCACCGGTGACCGGGTCGGTGGCCGACAGCATGCTGTGAATCTTGCGGACGCGGGCGCCCGCGCGCTCGGCGGCCTCGGTGGTGCCGTACGTCGTCGTACCGACGAAGTTCGCGGTCCGCATCAGCCGGCCCCAGGCGTCCTTGCGGAAGTCCGAGTTCTGCATGACGCCGCGCACCGCGCGCGGGTGCAGGGCCTGGAGGTACAGCGCACGGATGCCGGCGACCCACATCATGGGGTCGCCGTGCATCTGCCAGGTCACGGAGTCGGGGGTGAACAGCCCGGGATCGCCCATGACCGCAGGCTAGCGCCGTACGCGCGGCATCCCCAGGCCGATCCACGAGATGATCTCCCGCTGGATCTCGTTGTTGCCGCCGCCGAAGGTGAAGATGACCGCCGAGCGGTAGCCGCGCTCCAGTTCGCCGTGCAGGACCGCGCCCACCGAGCCCTCCTTCAGCTCACCGGCCGCGCCGACGATCTCCATCAGCCAGGCGTAGGCGTCGCGGCGGGCCTCGGAGCCGTAGACCTTGACCGCGGAGGCGTCCTGCGGGGTGAGGGTTCCGTTCTGCACGGCGTTGACCATCTGCCAGTTGAGGAGCTTCATCGCGTCCAGCCTGGTGTGCGTCTGGGCCAGGCGGCGGCGCACCCAGGGCAGGTCGACGACACGGCGGCCGTCGGCGAGCTTGGTCTCCATGGCCCAGCGCTGCACGTCGTGCAGGGCGCGGATGGCCATGGTGCCGTGGGCGGCGAGGGTGACGCGCTCGTGGTTGAGCTGGTTGGTGATCAGCCGCCAGCCCTGGTTCTCGGCGCCGACCCGGCGGGAGACGGGCACGCGGATGTTCTCGTAGTAGCTGGCGGTGGTGTCGTGCGAGGCGAGGGTGGTGATGACGGTGCAGGAGTAGCCGGGGTCGGTGGTCGGCACCAGCAGCATGGTGATGCCCTTGTGCGGCGGGGCGTCCGGGTCGGTGCGGGTGGCCAGCCACACCCAGTCCGCGGTGTCGCCGTTGGTTGTCCAGATCTTCTGTCCGTTGACCACGTACTCGTCGCCGTCACGAACGGCGCGCGTCTTCAGTGCAGCGAGGTCCGTGCCCGCGTCGGGCTCGCTGTAGCCGATGGCGAAGTCGATCTCGCCGGAGAGCACCTTGGGCAGGAAGTAGGCCTTCTGCTCGTCCGTGCCGAACTGCATGATCGTCGGGCCGACCGTGTTCAGCGCCATGAGCGGCAGCGGGACACCTGCCTGGGCGGCCTCGTCGAAGAAGATGAACTGCTCCATCGCCGTGAGCCCGCGCCCGCCGTATTCCTTGGGCCAGCCCACGCCGAGCCAGCCGTCCGAGCCGAGGCGGCGGATGGTCTCACGGTAGAAGCGCTTCTGGGCGGCCGGGTCGCCGTGCCGGGCGTAGGCGTTGTCGGGCACCAGCTCGGCGAAGTACGAGCGCAGTTCGGTGCGCAGCCGCTGCTGCTCGGGCGTGTATTCGAGGTGCACGGCGCCTCCAGGCCTCCCAGTCCGGTCCTGACGGCGCACACCGTAGAACGTGTTCCAGAAATTGGGAATGCCGAGGACCGGGCCGGTGCCGCAGCGCCTGCCGCCGACCCTGCCGTGCGCTGGGTCAGTTCAGCGTGGCCAGGAAGTCCGTGCACGCCTGCGCGCACTCCCGGCACGCCTTCGCGCCGTCCTCGGCGCCCGGGTATCCGTCGAAGACATGCGCGCACTCCAGGCACACCGTGCGGCACCATTCGACCTGTATGCGCATGCCGGCCTCGTCGAGCCGGTTCTGCTCCGACAGGACACGGCAGGTCGCGTCGCACACCTCCGCGCACATGATGCCCTTGCGTCGTACGAGTTCCTGCTGTTCCGTCCCGTCGGGGTCCACCAGGCTGGCGCGCAGGGCACACGAGCGTGCGCACTCGGTGCACGCCTGCGCGCAGGCGAAGCGGTCCTCCAGGAACCGGAAGAGCTCCTCTTGCGTCGTCGTCGTTGTCACACCGTGCGGGTAGCCGGTGCCCCGCACGTCAAACACCGTGCCGAGGGCCGCTTTCGCAGGTGAGTCGGTTCATGGCGAAGGTCGGGGGTACCCGCGTGCCATGACCAACGCATCGATGGACATCGCCGCGAGCAGCGCCGCCGCCATGGGGCTGATCGCGGCCGGAGTGGTGATCGTGCTGGTGCTGATCGGCGCCTTCGTCCTGGGTGCCCGCGTCCGGCGCCGCGAGCCGGCGCCGCCGAAGCCGCACGAGCAGCCCCGGGTGCCGGACGGGGGTCCGGTGCGCGAGGTGCAGGAGAACCGCGAGCCCGACGAGGTGCCCCGCGGTGACCGGCGGCTGACCCCGCACGAGCTGCCGAACCATGGCAACTCCCCGTCCCGGACGGCCTCCTCGCAGGATCGGCCGCGCTGGAGCGAGGGCAGCAGCGGTTCCTTCGGCAGCGGCGGCCCGGGCGGCTGACCCCGGCACCCCCGCAACCCGAGGGAGGACCGGCACCCCCCGCCCGAGCGAGGACCGGCACCCGGCACGCCCGAGGGAGGACCGGGCCCCACGCGCACGCCCCAGGGAGGAAGCGAGAGCCATGACCGACCCCGCCCGCAACACCCTGCCCCTGCCCGACTACGACCATCTGCCGATCGGCGGTCTGGAGAGCCGCGTACGGTCACTCTCCGCCGACGAGGTGGCGGACCTGCTGGCCTACGAGCGCTCGCACGCCGACCGGCTGCCGGTGACCGAACTGCTGACGGCTCGCCTCGACCAGCTGCGCTCGGGCGCCGAGCCGACCTCGGGGAACCCGGGCGCCCTGCGTCCCGAGCAGAACAGCGGCCGGGCCGGCTCGCCGGTCTCGCCCGCGACCTCGCCGCAGCCCTTCAGCCCGCCGCCGCACGGCACCCCCGACCAGCGGGGCAAGCCGAAGGCCGACCGCACCTGATCCGCGTCCCGCGACCGTTCCCGGGCGTTTCCGGCCGGGGCGCCCGGGCACTTGACCGATCACCTTGTGGTCGGTCGTGGTCGCCCAGCGCAGCAGCGCCCGCCCCAGCCACGAGCGCGTGCGCGGCCGTACCGGCGCCTGGCGCGGCCGCGCCGTCCTCCTGTCCACCGCCATGCGCCGCCGGGTACCCGGGGGCGGCGGGCTCACTCACCGCCCCCGGGGGTCTCTCACCTGCTGTCACTCACCCCGGTGGTCTCCGTCAGAGCCGCGCGTCCGGCCTCCAGGCGGGCGGCCGGGATGCGGAAGGGCGAGCAGGAGACGTAGTCCAGTCCCACCCGGTGGAAGAAGTGGATCGAGGCGGGGTCGCCGCCGTGCTCTCCGCACACGCCCGTCTCCAGCCGGGGGTTGACCGTGCGGCCGGCCTCGACGGCCAGTTCCACGAGCCGTCCCACGCCCTCCTGGTCGATCGAGTCGAACGGCGAGACCTCGAAGACGCCCTTGTCCAGGTACAGGGGGAAGAAGGACGCCTCTGCGTCGTCCCGCGACAGGCCCCAGGTGGTCTGGGTGAGGTCGTTGGTGCCGAAGGAGAAGAAGTCGGCGGCCGTGGCGATGCGGTCGGCTACGAGGGCGGCGCGCGGCAGCTCGATCATCGTGCCGATCGGGCAGTCCAGCTCGACGCCGGTCTCCTTGGTGACCTCGGCGAGGACGCGTTCCGTCTCCGCGCGGGCCAGGCGCAGCTCCTCGACCGTGCCGACGAGCGGGATCATGATCTCGGCGCGGGGTGTGCCGCCGTCCCGCAGCCGCCGTACCACCGCCTCCGCGATCGCCCTGACCTGCATCGCCATCAGGCCGGGCACGGCCAGGCCCAGACGTACACCCCGCAGCCCCAGCATGGGGTTCTGCTCGTGCATGCGCTCGACGGCGGCGAGCAGCTCGACGTCGTGCGGGTCCGGGTGCCCGGCGCGGGCGATCCGTACGGCCAGCTCGGTGCGGTCGGGCAGGAACTCGTGCAGCGGTGGGTCGATCAGCCGGATCGTCACGGGCAGCGCGTCCATCGCGGCGAGGATGCCGGTGAAGTCCTCGCGCTGCAGCGGCAGCAGGGCGGCCAGTGCCTGCTCGCGCTCGGTGTCGGCGCGGGCCAGGATCATCGCCTCGACCAGGGCCCGGCGCTCGCCGAGGAACATGTGCTCGGTACGGCACAGTCCGATGCCCTGCGCCCCGAGCGCACGGGCGCGGACGGCGTCCTCGGGCGTGTCGGCGTTGGCCCGCACCTCCAGGCGCCGTACCGCGTCGGCGTGGGCGAGGGCACCGAGCACGGCTTCGGTGAGCGGGCCGGTGGCGGTGCCGGACTCCAGGGCGCGGCCGACGTCGGACGGGGTGAGCGGCAGTTCGCCGAGGTGGACGGTGCCCGCGGTGCCGTCGACGGAGACCGTGTCGCCCTCGCGGACGACGACTCCCGCCTCCGTGGTGAAGAGACGTCCCGCCGGGTCGACGGTGAGGGCCTCGGCGCCGCACACGCACACCTTGCCCATGCCGCGGGCGACCACGGCGGCGTGGCTGGTCTTGCCGCCCCGGCTCGTGAGCACGGCCTGGGCGGCGATCATGCCGGGCAGGTCGTCGGGCGTGGTCTCGCGGCGTACCAGCACCACGCGTTCGCCGGTGGCGGCTCGGCGTACCGCCTCGGCGGAGTCGAACACGACGGCTCCCACGGCGGCGCCGGGTGACGCGGGCACGCCGTGGGCGAGGGGCCGGTCGGCGGACTGCACGTCGAAGCGGGGGAACATCAGCCGGGTCAGTTCGGCGCCGTCGACCCGGACCAGGGCCTCGTCGTCGGTGATCGTCCCTTCCTCGCGCAGGTCGTGGGCGATGCGGAAGGCGGCCTCGGCGGTGCGCTTGCCGACCCGGGTCTGCAGGATCCACAGCTTGCCGCGCTCCACGGTGAACTCGACGTCGCACAGGTCGCGGTAGTGGCTCTCCAGGGTGCGCAGATGGTCGCCGAGTTCGACGTAGGAGCGCGGGTCGAGCGTCTTCAGCTCGCTCAGCGGCAGCGCGTCGCGCACGCCGGCGACGACGTCCTCGCCCTGGGCGTCGGGCAGGTAGTCGCCGTACATGCCGCGTTCGCCGGTGGCCGGGTCGCGGGTGAAGGTGACTCCCGTGCCGGAGTCGTGGCCCAGGTTGCCGAAGACCATCGCCTGGACGTTGACGGCCGTGCCGAGGTCCTCGGGGATGTGCTCGCGGTGGCGGTAGACGCGGGCGCGCTCGGTGTTCCAGGAGTCGAAGACGGCGCGGATGGCGCGGGAGAGCTGCTCGGCCGGGTCCTGGGGGAAGTCCTCGCCGGTCTCCTTGCGGATGATCGCCTTGAACTCCTCGGTGAGCCGGGCGAGTTCGACGGTGTCGAGGTCCGCGTCATGCGCCTTGTGCGCGGCGATGGCCTGTTCGAACAGGTCGCCGTCCACGCCCATCACGGTGTGCCCGAACATCTGGATGAGCCTCCGGTAGGAGTCCCAGGCGAACCTCTCCTGCCCGGACGCCTTGGCGAGCCCGGTGACCGAGCGGTCGTTGAGGCCGATGTCGAGGATGGTCTCCATCATGCCGGGCATGGAGAAACGGGCGCCCGAGCGCACGGACACCAGCAGCGGGTCGTCGGGGGCTCCGAGGGTGCGGCCCATGGCCCGCTCCAGGCCGGCCAGCGCCTGCGCGGCCTCGATGCCGAGCTCGGGCGGCTCCTCTCCCGTGGCCAGATAGACCTTGCAGGCGTCGGTGGTCACCGTGAACCCGGGCGGGACGGGCAGCCCGATCCGCGTCATCTCGGCGAGTCCGGCGCCCTTGCCGCCGAGCAGGGCGGCCATGTCCCGGTCGCCCTCGGCGAACGTGTACACGTACTTCGTCGGCTTGCTCATGACGGCCTCTCAGTCGTGGGGTACGACGGCCACGGGGCAGCCGACGTGGTGGATGGCGGCGTGGGTGACGGGGCCGGTGCGCGGGCCCGCGGGCCGGTCGGTGACGCGGCGGCCGACGACGAGCAGGCCCGCCCCGGAGGCGGCCCGCAGCAACGCGGACCGGGCCCGGTCCTCGGTCACCGTCTCGAGGGCCTCGACGCCGGGATACTTCTCGCGCCACACCTGCAGCACGGCGCTCAGGAAGCCGAGCCACTCCTCGGCCCGCTCGGGACCGGTCAGCAGGCCGATGTCGCCGGCGCCGAGCCCGATCGGGGACGGCGGCTGCCAGGCGTACACGGCCCGCAGCCGCGCGCCGCGCGAGCGGGCCGCCTCGAAGGCGAACTCGATCACCTCGTCGCAGGGACCGGTCGGATCGATGCCGAGCACCACGTCCCCGACATCACCGGTGTCGCCCGGAAACCGCTCGTCGGCCGGCCCCTCGTCCGCCCGGACGAGGACGACGGGACAGGCGGCCCGCGCGACCACGCCCAGCGCGACGGAACCGACCAGGAAGCCGGTGAAGCCGCTCAGTCCGCGTGAGCCCAGCACGAGCAGGTCGGTCTGCTCGGCCGCCTTCAGCAGCGCGGCGGTCGCGGGTCCCTCCATCTGCTCGTCCTCGACGCGGACACCCGGGCAGGTGCGGTGGACGCGCTCCTCGGCCTGACGCAACGCGCGCCGCGCCAGGTGCCGTTGGGCGGCCGTGGCGGGTTCGCCCGCGTCCTGACGCGGATGCCAGTTCCACACGTGCACCAGACGCAACGGCCGCTCACGGCGGACCGCCTCACGGGCGGCCCAGTCCGCTGCGGCCAGACTCTCGGCGGATCCGTCGACGGCGGCGATGACGGGTGGCAGCATGCTGCGCACCTCCTGCGCTCGGTCTGCTCCTCGCTGCCAGCGTCCGCCCCGCGCCTACCGGCGGGTATGGGCCGCCAGGTCTGTGCCCGGGTCCGTTCGGCCCTGCACCGTGGGCCGCCTTCCGGGCACAGTGGAGACCCCGGGCCCGGAAGGCGGCATGCCATGGAACGAGTGATCATCGCCTGTGTCGACCAGTCGCCCCAGGGCCGGGCCGCGGCCGCCTGGGCCGAACGGGAGGCCGCGCTGCGCGCGCTGCCCCTGCGCGTGGAACAGGGCCCGCCGCCCGGTGACGGCGCCTACGCCGACGCGGAGTTGATCGTGCTCGGCCTGGTCCAGGGATTCCGGCTCCCCGCCATCCGGACGGCTCCCGTCGTGGTCGTCGCGTGGACGCCTTACCGCCTCCCCGAGACCGTGACGGTCGGCCTCGACGCCCACAACCCTTCGAGCGGCGTGCTCGCCTTCGCCTTCGAGGAGGCCCGTCTGCGCGGAGTGCTGCTGCACGCGGTGCACTCCTGGGACCTGCCCGCGCAGGCAGCCGAGCGCTCGCCGCTGCCAGTGCTGGAGGAGGACCGTGCCACCTGGGAGGACCAGGAGGTGCAGGTCCTGTCCGACGCCCTGCGGCCGTGGCGGGGCAAGTACCCCGACGTCGACGTCCTGGAGGATGTCGTCCTGCTCGATCCGGCCGAGGCGCTGGTCCACGCGGCCGGCACCTCCGGGCTGGTGGTGGTCGGCCGCCGCACCGGCGACACCGCCCTCGACGTGCTGGAAGAGGTGCGGTGCCCGGTCGCCGTGGTGCCGGGTTAGCGGCTCGAGCCCTGGGGCCAGGCGGGGACGCACGTGGGCGGGGTGCCGTCGATCCGGCCCGCCGTGATGACGTACGCGGCGCGGTCGGGGTCGGTGCGCACCAGTGGGAAGGCGACCAGCAGGTGCTGTCCGGCAGCGATCCTGTCGGGGCGGACGGTGAGGACCGGCTTGCCGCCCTTGGCCAGTTCGATGCGCCAGGTGGCGGAGGGCGCGTCGTCGCCGGAACTGGTCGGCGTCACCGTGCACGCCGGGTCCCCGGCGTACACGACGGCCGGGACGCCGAGGCGGTTGAGGTCGCGTTGCAGCCGGGCCGTGTCCAGCAGTCTGCCGTCCGGTCCGCCGATGGCGAGCCTGACCCTGCCGTCGGCCTCGCGCTGCAGCGTGTACGCGGCGGTGGTGATCTTCTGCGGCCGCTGTACGGGGGTGGCTCGGGCCGGGGTGGTGGGGCGGTCGACGGCCACGGTGGTGAGGGCGGCACCGACCGCGGCGACGCCGGCGAGGGCGAGCGGCAGCCGGTGGCGGACCACCCAGGGGCGGCGCCGTACCGGGGCGGGAGCGACGGCTCGTTCCGCGGCGAGGGCGGTGAGCCGGTCGCCGAGGCGCTGCTGGAAGCCGACGGGAGTACGGGTGGTCATGATGCGTTCTCCAGGGCGGTGTCGGGCAGTCGGGGGCGATCGGCGTCCTGCGCGGGGGCGCCTGCTTCCGGGTTTGCGGCGCGCAGTGCGCGGCGGGCCCGGTGCAGTCGGACCCGTACGGTGGCCTGGCTGAGGCCGAGGGCCTGGGCGGCCTCGCGGGGTGTCAGCCCGTCGACGGCCACGAGGTCGAGCACCGCACGCAGCGGTTCGCTGAGGGCGCCGTGCCGTCCGGCGAGCTCCCGCACGGCCCGTTCGGCGTCGATGCGCTCCTCCAGGGCCGCGATGTCCTCGCTCTCCAGCAGCCGACGTCCGGTCAGCCGGGCCACCGCCCTCAGTTCGCGGACCGTGCCGCGGCCGTGGGAGGACATGACGTTGCGCGCGATGCCGTACAGCCAGGCGATCGGCGCTCCCTGCCGGGCGTCGTAGCGGTCGGCGGCCTCCAGGGCGGCGACGAACACGTCGGCCGTGAGGTCGGCCGCCAGGTGGGGGTCGGCGGTGCGGCGGGTCACGAACGTGAGCACGGCCTCGAAGTTCTCCTCGTAGAACGCCGCGAATCCGGCGGGATCGCTTCTGGGCGGTGCGGGTCGCCGTCGGCCACCGCGCTCGGGTGTGTGCACCCGTTCCTCCAAAGGGGTCGGTCGTCCTTGCACCCGTTCTTGGCCGCAGCACGGCGCGGCGTTACATCCTGGCCGCCCGGTCCCTCGCGGGGCGGACCGGCCCCGCCGGTCAGGCCGTTCGGCCCATGTGACCTTCGGCTGCGGCGGCCCACGGTGAGCAGCATGAGGACCCGTACGCGGATCGCGGTCATCGGTGTCGGCAACGAGTTCCGGCGCGACGACGGCGTCGGCTGGGCCGTGATCGCCCGGCTGCACCGGCGCGCCGAGGACCGGCCGCTGCCGCCGGACACCGTGCTGGCCACCTGCGACGGTGATCCCGGCCGGCTGATCGGCCTGTGGGAGGGAGCTGCCCTCGCCGTGGTCGTGGACGCCGCCCACGCGCACCCCGGCACCCCCGGCCGCGTGCACCGCCTGGAACTGGACGCCGGCGTCCTGGCCCCGGCGTCCGCCACCAGCTCGCACGGGCTGGGTCTCGGCGAGGCGGTGGAGCTGGCCCGGGCCCTGGACCTGCTGCCGGAGCGGCTCGTGGTGTACGCGGTGGAGGGCGCCGACGGCGACTTCGGCACCGGCCTCTCCCCCGCCGTCGAGGCCGCCGTGGCCCCGTTGGCCGAGGCCGTCGAGGGCGAGATCGCGCGCCGAGCGGACGTGGCGGCCCGGAGGCGGCCATGACGGTACGGCGCTTCCATGTCGAGGGCATCGTCCAAGGTGTCGGCTTCCGGCCGTTCGTGTACCGCACCGCTTCCTCGCTGGGTCTGGACGGCTGGGTGGCCAACGTCAACGGACATGTGGAGGGCGAGGTCGCGGGGCCGCCGCGGGCCGTCGAGGAGTTCGCGGCGCGGCTGCGCGCGGACGCCCCCGCGCTGGCCCGGGTGCGCCGGGTCCGGCTGAGCGAGGCCCGGCCGGTCGACGTGGGCCCCGGCTTCCGGGTCCGGCACAGCGCGCCCGCCGACCCCGGCCCGGCGGTTCGCGAGATTCCGCCCGACGCGGCCATCTGCGACGTTTGTCTGCGCGAACTGCGCGATCCGCGCGACCGACGGCACCGCTACCCGTTCATCAACTGCACGGACTGCGGCCCGCGCGCCACGATCATCGAGGACCTCCCCTACGACCGTGTCCGCACCACCATGCGCCGCTTCCCGCTGTGCGCCGCCTGCGCCGCCGAGTACGCCGACCCGGCCGACCGCCGCTTCCACGCCGAGCCCGTCGCCTGCCCCGCCTGCGGGCCGCGGCTGGCCTGGGAGGACCTGCGGGGCGAGGAGGCCCTGCGGCACGCCGTGAAGATGATCGACGATGGCGGAATCGTCGCGCTGAAGGGACTCGGCGGCTATCAGCTGCTGTGCGACGCGGGTGACTCGCGGGCGGTCGGGGAACTGCGGCGGCGCAAGCACCGTCCGACGAAACCGTTCGCCGTGATGGTGGCCGACCTGCGCACCGCGTCCCGCCTGGCCCGCATCGGCGCCACGGAGGAGCAGGCCCTGACCTCCCCGGAACGCCCGGTCGTACTGCTGGCCCGAAGCCGCGGGCACGGCCCGGACCCGCTGGCCCGCGAGGTGCACCCCGGTCTCGCGCGCGTCGGCCTGTTCCTGCCCACCACCGGCCTGCACCACCTCCTGCTGGACGAGCTGGCCCGGCCCCTCGTGGTCACCAGCGGCAACCTCAGCGACGAGCCGATCGCCGTGGACGACGACGACGCCCGCCGCGCCCTGGCAGGGGTCGCGGACGGGTTCCTCACCCACGACCGGGAGATCCGTTCCCGCTACGACGACTCGGTCGTGCAGTTCACCGGCCGCACCCGCGTCACCGTCCGACGGGCCCGCGGACTGGCCCCCGCCCCGCTGCCAATGACCGTCCGGGAACCGGTCGCCGGCGCCGGTGCCCAGCTCAAGCACACCTTCACCCTGGCCGCCGACGGACACGCCCACATCGGCCCGCACACCGGCGACCTGGCCGACCTGTCGACCCACGAGGCGTTCCTGGCGTCGTACGACCATCTGCGCCGGCTGACCGGCATCGAGCCGGGTGTCGTCGCCCACGACCTGCATCCCGGCTATCTGTCCACGCAATGGGCCGAGGCCCAGCCGGTGCGGCGGATGGCGGTGCAGCACCATCACGCGCACGTGGCCGCCTGCGCGGCCGAGCACGGAGTGCGGGGAGCGTTCCTCGGGATCGCCTACGACGGGCTCGGACTCGGCGACGACGGCACGCTGTGGGGCGGTGAGATCCTCCTCGCGACGCTGAGCGGATACCGCCGGGTGGGCCGGTTCGCCACGGCGCCCCTGCCGGGCGGGGACGCGGCGGTGCGGCATCCCTCCCGTGCGGCGCTCGGGAGGCTGCTCGGCGGCGAGACCCTGGGCTCCCCCCGTCCGTACCCCTGGCTCACCCGGCACTTCACCGAGCGGCTCGATCCGCGCGAGGTGGCCACCGTGCGGGCCATGGTGGCCCGGGACGTCAACTGCCCGCGCGCCTCCAGCGCCGGACGGCTCTTCGACACGGTCGCCGCGCTGCTCGGGCTCGCCGACCGGGTGAGTTACGAGGGCGAGGCGGCCGTCCTGCTGGAGGCGGCGGCGGGCGACCAGCACGCCGTGCCGCTCGGCCACCGGATCGTGCGGGCGCAGGGACTGTGGGTGTACGACCCGACGCCGACGCTCGTCGATCTGCTGACGCGGCAGCTCGGCGGCGAGTCGGTGGCCCGGCTGGCGGCGGCCTTCCACGCGACGGTCGCGATGGTGACGGCGGAGCTCGCCGCACGGGCCGTGGCCGATGGCGCACCGCGCACGGTGTGTCTCGGCGGGGGCTGCTTCGTCAACCGGCGGCTGCTCACCGAGGTGCGGCGGCGGCTGCACTCGCACGGGCTGCGGGTGTTCGTCGGCGGTCAGGTTCCCGTCGGGGACGGCGGTGTCAGCTACGGGCAGGCGGCGGTCGCGGCGGCGCGGCTGGCCGGGGAGGAGTGAGCGGGGATGTGTCTTGGCATTCCGGGACGGGTGACGGAGGTCCACGACGACGCGGGCCTGCGCATGGCGACCGTCGACTTCGGTGGGATACGGCGGGAGGTGTGCCTGAGCTGCACGCCCGAGGCGGACGTGGGGTCGTACGTCATCGTCCACGTGGGCTTCGCGATCACCCTGGTCGACGAGGCGGAGGCCGAACGGACCCTCGACGTGCTGCGCGCCATGGCGGGGGCGGTCGAGGGCGAACTGGGCGAACCGCTGCCTTAGGGCTGCCCCAGGGCCTGTCCGAGAATTCCCGTCTGCCTCGCGACGCCTGGCAGGCACTCCCCCACTGTCCGAAAGGCGTGGGGAGACCCCCGCCGCGTTGCCGAACCGCCCACGTGGCTCCGCGCCGGCGTCATGAGATCCGGTCGACTCCGCGCCCAGGGCCGGTCGGCCCATGCACCCGGCGGGGGACGCGTCGGAAGCTGAGGGTGGACGAGCACGATCAGCCCTGACGAGGAGGACCGTATGAGCGTCACCACAGCGTCTGCCGTGCTCGACCGGGACGGGTTGGACGCCTTGGTCACGGCTCTGGTCGGGCAGGGGCGCACCGTCGTCGGACCCACGGTGCGGGACGGGGCGGTCGTGCTGGCGGAGCTGACGTCGGCCGACGCGCTGCCCTTCGGGTGGGGCGTGGAGCTGGAGGCCGGGCGGTACCGGCTGGTGCGACGTGAGGACGGGGCCGCCTTCGCGCACAGCGCGGGACCCCAGTCCTGGAAGAACTTCCTGCATCCGGCGCGGGAGAGGCTGTGGAGTGCCGACCGGACGCCGGAGGGGGACGTGTCCTTCACCCCCGAGGAACCCGACGCCCCCGACTACGCCTTTCTCGGCGTGCGGCCCTGTGATCTGCGGGCCATCGCCATTCAAGACCGGGTGCTGACCGGTGGCCGGTTCGAGGACTCCGGGTACGGGGCACGCCGGCGGCGGGCGCTGCTCATCGCCGTCGAGTGCGTGGAGCCCGGCGCGACCTGCTTCTGCGTGTCCACCGGGGGCGGGCCCGCCGCCGATCCGGGCTACGACCTGGCGCTGACCGAGGTGGTGGACGGCGACGGACACCGCTTCCTGGTGCGTGTGGGCAGCGAGGAGGGTGCCCGGCTGCTGGAGCTGGTGCCGCACCGCGGCGCCGACCCGGGCACCGAGACCACGGCCCGGGCCTCGGTCGACGCGGCACGCGACCGCATGGGGCGCTCGCTGCCGCCCGTCGACCTGCGCACGCTGATGGGCGCGAGCCTGGACGCCGAGCGCTGGGACGAGGTCGCCGAGCGCTGTCTGACCTGCGGCAACTGCACGATGGTGTGTCCCACCTGCTTCTGTGTCACCACCGAGGAGGTCACCGACCTCACCGGCGACCACACCGAACGGTGGCAGCGCTGGGACTCCTGCTTCGACCTGGACTTCTCCTTCCTGCACGAGGGGCCGGTCCGTTCCTCGGGCAAGTCCCGCTACCGGCAGTGGCTCACCCACAAACTCTCCACCTGGCACGACCAGTTCGGCAGCTCGGGCTGTGTCGGCTGCGGCCGGTGCATCGTCTGGTGCCCGGCCGGGATCGACATCACCGAGGAAGTCGCCGCGCTGCACACCGAATCGGAGACGGAGCGATGACCCCCTCGATCACCCTGCGCCTGGAACACGCGATGCCCGTCGAGCACCGGGAACGGCTGCTGCGCATCGCCCGCGAGGTCGACCTGAAACCGGACACCCGGCTCTTCGAGGAAGGCGGGCGCGCCGACCGGTTCTGGATCGTCCGCGACGGCACGGTCGCCCTCGACATGCACGTCCCGGGCCATCGCACACCGGTGATCGAGACCCTCGGCACGGGCGATCTCGTGGGCTGGTCCTGGCTGTTCGAGCCGTACGTCTGGCAGTTGGGCGCGGTGGCGATGACCCGGGTGCGGGCGTACGAGTTCGACGCGGTCGCGGTGCGTCTGATGTGCGACGACGACGCCGCGTTCGGGCGGGCGGTCGGCCGCTGGGTGGGCCGGGTGCTCTCGCACCGGCTGAACGCGGCGCGGGCCCGGCTCGTCGACCTGTACGGCTCCCCGGCCGCATTCCTGAGCGGTGGTGTGGAATGACCGCCGTGCCCGTCCCCCATCTCGTGGTCGACCGGCGCAGGGAGACCGCGGAGACCGTCACGCTGCGGCTGGAGCCGGTCGGCGAGGCGCTGTCGCAGTTCGCGCCGGGGCAGTTCGCGATGGTGCACTGCTTCGGACGCGGGGAGATACCGCTGTCGGTGAGTTCCGTGCAGGGCACGGGCGGGCTCGCGCACACCATCCGCAGCGTGGGCGCGGTCTCCGACGGGTTGTGCGGGGCGCGCGTGGGTGACGTGGTCGGACTGCGCGGCCCGTACGGGACGAGCTGGGAACTCGAACGGGCGCGTGGGCAGGACGTGTTGGTGGTGGCCGGCGGCATCGGCCTGGCGCCGCTGCGGCCGCTGATCCTCGGTGCGCTAGCCGAGCCCGCGGCGTACGGACGGGTCAGCGTGCTGGTCGGCGCACGGACCCCGGCCGACCTGATCTCCCGCAAGGAGCTGGAGCAGTGGGCCACGGCGTACACGGGTGTGACCGTGGACTGGCCCGACACCGGATGGCACGGGGACGTCGGGGTGGTCACCCAGCTCCTCGGCCGGGCGCCCTTCGAACCGGACCGCACCTGGGCGTTCGTGTGCGGTCCCGAGCCGATGATCCGCGCCACCGCCCGGGATCTCGCGCATCGCGGGGTGCCGCCGGAGCGCATCCGGGTCTCGCTGGAACGGAACATGCGCTGTGCGACCGGGCACTGCGGTCACTGCCAGCTCGGCCCGCTGCTGGTGTGCCGGGACGGGCCGGTCGTCGGCTGGGACCAGGCCCAAGCCCTGCTGTCGGTAAGGGAGTTGTGAGATGAGCGCGCCCAAGCTCGCCGTGTTCAAACTGGCCTCCTGCGACGGCTGCCAGCTCACCCTGCTGGACTGCGAGGACGAACTCCTCGCCCTGGCCGGCACGGTGGAGATCGCCCACTTCCTGGAGGCCACCAGCACCGTCCTGCCCGGCCCCTACGAGCTGTCCCTCGTCGAGGGTTCGATCACCACCGCCCAGGACGCCGAACGCATCCGCACGATCCGCGCCAACTCCCGTCACCTCGTGACGATCGGGGCGTGCGCGACGGCCGGCGGCATCCAGGCCCTGCGGAACTTCGCGGACGTGGACGAGTTCCGGCGCGTGGTCTACGCCCACCCCGAGTACATCTCCACCCTTGCCACTTCCACCCCCGTCTCGGCCCACGTCGACGTCGACTTCGAGCTGCGCGGCTGCCCCGTCGACAAGCGGCAGCTCATCGAGGTGATCACCGCCTTCCTCGCCGGGCGCAAGCCGGACGTGCCGAACCACAGCGTGTGCTTCGAGTGCAAGCGGCGCGGCACGGTCTGCGTCACGGTCGCCGAGGGCAAGCCCTGCCTGGGCCCGGTCACCCATGCCGGGTGCGGGGCGCTGTGTCCGGCGTACCGGCGCGGCTGCTTCGGCTGCTTCGGTCCGTCCGGGTCGGTCAACCTGCCCGCCCTCATCCCGGTGCTGCGCCGCGACGGGATGGACGACGAAGCCGTCGTCCGCTTCCTGCACACCTTCAACGCCGCCGCCTTCGACAAGGAGTTGACGTCGTGACCCACCGCGGATCCCGCGTACTGCACGTCGGCTCGCTCTCCCGGGTCGAGGGTGAGGGGGCGCTGAGCCTGCACGTCCACGACGGCACGGTCACCGCGGCCCGGCTGGAGATCTACGAACCGCCGCGGTTCTTCGAGGCGTTCCTGCGCGGACGCTCCTACACCGAGCCGCCCGACATCACGGCCCGGGTGTGCGGGATCTGCCCGGTGGCGTACCAGATGAGCGCCTGCGCGGCGATCGAGGACGCGTGCGGGGTGACGGTCGATCCGGTGATCCGCGACCTGCGGCGGCTGCTGTACTGCGGGGAGTGGATCGAGAGCCAGGCCCTGCACATCTATCTGCTGCACGCCCCGGACTTCCTCGGCCGCCCGAGCGCGATCGACCTGGCCCGCACCCACCGGGCCGAGGTGGAGCGGGGGCTGCGGCTGAAGAAGGCGGGCAACTCGCTGATGGAGCTGCTCGGCGGTCGGGCGGTGCATCCCGTCAACGTCCGTCTCGGCGGCTTCCACCGGGCGCCCACCCGCGAGGAACTGCGCCCGCTGCGCGAGGAGTTGAAACGGGCCCTGGACGACGCCTGGGCCACCGTGCGCTGGGTCGCCGGTTTCGAGTTCCCCTTCGCCCACACCTCCGCCGACCTGCTCGCGCTGGCCGCCCCCGACACGTACGCCATCGAGAGCGGCACCCCGACCGTGCTGCGCGCCGACGGCGGCACCGAGTCCTTCCCCGTGGCCGAGTTCACCGACCGGGTGCGGGAGATCCATGTGCCGCACTCGACCGCCCTGCACTCGCGCCTCGACGGCCGGCTGCATCTGACCGGGTCGCTGGCCCGGTTCGCGATCGGCGGCCGGAAGCTGTCGCCGGTCGCGATCGAGGCGGCGATCGAGGCGGGGCTCGGCGATCCGCGCGAGGGCGCCGTGTGCCGCAACCCGTACCGGTCCATCCTGGTACGAGCGGTGGAGACGCTGTACGCCGTCGAGGAGGCGCTGCGGATCATCGACGGGTACGAGCCGCCCGCACGCCCGTACGTCGACGTGCCGCCGGTCGCGGGGGTCGGTCACGGCGCCACCGAAGCTCCACGCGGCATGCTCTACCACCGCTACGAACTCACCGACGACGGCACGGTGACGAGCGCCGTGATGGTGCCGCCGACCGCGCAGAACCAGGGCGCGATCGAGGACGACCTGCTCCGTCTGGCCCAGCGTGCGATCGGTGAACACGACCCGGGTGACGACGAGTTGACGGCCCTGTGCGAGCGGGCGATCCGCAACCACGACCCGTGCATCTCGTGCTCCACCCACTTCCTCGACCTCAAGATCGTCCGCACCTCGGGAGCGATCCCGGACGAGACCTCGGGAGGCTGCGATGCCTGAATCGCCGTTCACCGTGAGCGATGTGATGACCCAGACCGTCATCGCCGTCGGGCGTGACGCGCCCTTCAAGGAGATCGTCGAGCTGATCGACCAGTGGAAGGTCAGCGCCCTGCCGGTGCTGGAGGGCGAGGGCCGGGTCGTCGGCGTGGTCTCCGAGGCCGACCTGCTGGCCAAGGAGGAGTTCCGGGACACCGAGGAGGGCGACCCGGCCGAACGGACCAAGGCCGGCGCCGTGACCGCGGGCGAGTTGATGAGCACGCCCGTCGTCACCGTGCATGCGGACGCCTCGCTCGCCGAGGCCGCCCGGATCATGGCACGCCGGCACGTCAAGCGGCTGCCCGTGGTCGACGCCGTGGGCATCCTGCAGGGCGTGGTCAGCCGCAGCGACCTGCTCAAGGTCTTCCTGCGGGACGACGAGGAGATCGCCGAGGAGATCCGGCACGTCATCCTGTCCCAGCTGCCCGTCACCACCGGTGCCCTGACCGTCTCCGTCGCCGAAAGCGTGGTCACGCTTGGCGGCGTCCTGCCCGACCGGACGCTGGTGCCCGTGGTGGCGCGCGCGGTGCGGGCGGTCGAGGGCGTGGTCGACATCCGGCTGGATCTGACGCACCGATGAAGTACCTCGACGAGTACCGCGACCCCGTCCTCGCCAGGCGCCTGCTGGACGAGCTGGACCAGGCCGCCACCCGGCCCTGGCGGATCATGGAGGTGTGCGGCGGGCAGACCCACACCCTGGTCCGCCAGGGCATCGACGAGCTGCTGCCGGCCGGCATGCGCATGATCCACGGTCCCGGCTGCCCGGTCTGCGTGACCCCGTTGGAGACCCTGGACCGGGCCATGGCCATCGCCGCCCGGCCCGGCGTGATCTTCACCAGCTTCGGCGACATGCTGCGCGTGCCCGGCACGGACACCGACCTCCTGTCGCTGCGGGCACGCGGCGCCGACGTCCGCGTGGTGTACGCCCCGATGGACGCCGTACGCCTGGCCGCCGCCCACCCCGACCGTGAAGTGGTCTTCCTGGCCGTCGGGTTCGAGACGACCGCCCCCGCCAACGCCATGGCCGTCCTGCACGCGGCCCGCCTCGGACTGACGAACTTCTCCCTCCTCGTCAGCCACGTCCTGGTCCCGCCCGCGATGACCGCGCTGCTCGACGACCCCGAGTGCGAGGTGCAGGCGTTCCTGGCGGCCGGGCACGTGTGCGCGGTGATGGGCTGGCGCGAGTACGAGCCGATCGCGGCCCACTACCGGGTGCCGATCGTGGTCACCGGCTTCGAGCCGCTGGACCTGCTGGAGGGCATCCTCATGGCGGTACGGCAGCTGGAGTCCGGCCGCTTCGAGGTCGAGAACCAGTACGTACGGGCGGTGCGCCGCTCGGGCAACACCACGGCGCAGGACGCGGTCCGAGAGGTGTTCCAGGTCACCGACCGCGCCTGGCGCGGCATCGGGGCGCTGCCCGACAGCGGCCTCGAACTGGCCGACGCCTACGCCGCGTTCGACGCCGCCCGCCGCTTCGAGGTGGGCGGGCTGTGCCCGGTGGAGGACGCGGACTGCATCGCCGGCCCGATCCTCACCGGCGCCAGGCTGCCGACCGACTGCGCGGCCTACGGCACCCGCTGCACGCCCCGTCATCCCCTCGGCGCGCCCATGGTGTCGTCCGAGGGCACGTGTGCCGCCTTCCACGCGGCCGGACGCACCGCCGCATCCGCCGACGTCGCCGTGAGGAGCACGCCATGACCGTCCAATGCCCCACACCGAACCACGAGGACGAGGTCGTGCTGCTCGGCCACGGCGCCGGCGGCCGCCTCACCGGCGAGCTGCTGGACCGGCTGGTGCTGCCCGCGCTGGGCGGCACACCGGGGCCGCTGGAGGACGCGGCCCTGCTGCCGGGCCACCCGGACCTGGTGATGAGCACGGACAGCTTCGTCGTCAGCCCCCTGTTCTTCCCGGGCGGCGACATCGGTTCCCTCGCCGTCCACGGGACGGTCAACGACCTGGCCATGCGGGGTGCCCGGCCGCTCGCGCTGTCCGTGTCGCTCATCATCGAGGAGGGCCTGGAGCTGGCCGAACTGCGGGCCGTGATGGACTCGTTGGGCAAGGCGGCACTGGAGGCCGGGGTGCCGGTCGTGACGGGCGACACCAAGGTGGTGGGGCGGGGCGCCGCCGACCGGCTGTTCGTCAACACCACCGGCGTCGGGCAGCGCCACCCCTCCCTGTCCCCGTCCGCCGCCTCGGCCCGTCCCGGAGACGCGGTCCTGCTGTCCGGGCCGATCGGGCTGCACGGCACGACCGTGCTGAGCACCCGCGAGCGGCTGGGCTTCGAGAGCGACATCGCCTCCGACACCCGGCCCCTGCACCGTCTCGTCGAGACCCTGGCCCCGCTCGGCGCAGCCGTCCACGTCCTGCGCGACCCCACGCGCGGCGGTCTGGCCGCGGCCCTGAACGAGATCGCGCGGGACTCGTCCGTCGCCGTCGAGATCGAGGAGAACGCCGTCCCGGTGCCGGAGGCGGTGGCCTCGGCCTGTGACCTGCTGGGCCTCGATCCGCTGATCGTGGCCAACGAGGGCTGCATGGTCGTCTTCGTCGACGCATCCGCCGCCGAGGAGGCCCTGACCTGTCTGCGGTCACTGCCGGAGGGCGCGCAGGCGGTTCGGATCGGCGAGGTCCTGGAGCAGGGCCCGGGCGGCCGGGTCACCCTGCGCACCCTGGTGGGGGCCCGGCGCATCGTGGACATGCCGCTGGGTGAGCAGCTTCCACGGATCTGCTGACGCCGCGGGGGCTGTGACGATTCCCTCCCCTGTGGAACTCTGGGCGACGGTAGGACGCTGAGGCCCGGCGAGGTGCGGGAGGCGGTGTGAGTCCTGAAAAGCAGGGAGCGCACGCCCCGGACGGTCCGGAGGCCTCCTTGGGACGCAGGCGGTTCCTGCAGGTGTGCGCAGGCGTCGGGGTGGGATCGGCGGCCGCCGCCGCATGCGGTCCCGCGTCGAGGAGCGACCGTCCCCACCGCCGTACGAACAGTGGCGCGAACCACGGCCCGCCTGCCGAGAGCGACCGCCCCGGCACTTCCGACTGGCGGATTCGCTCCCTGGGACCCCCGGACGCCGTGACCGGCTATGCCGACCGGGTGAGCGTGGCCGCCGGGGAGGAATGCGGGCTGTACGTGTCGACCACCGCGTCGGCGTTCCAGGTCTCCGCCTTCCGCGTCGGCTGGTACGGCGGCAAACAGGCCCGGCGGGTGTGGTCCTCCGGGCGTGTGCCGGGCCGCGTCCAGCCGGCTCAGCGGTTCCTGCCGGACACCCGCACCGTCCGCGCCGACTGGCAGCCCACGTTGACCTTCACCACCGAGGGCTGGCCGGAGGGGGCGTACCTGCTGCGGCTGGAGGCCGACAACGGCCATCAGCGCTACATCCCGCTGATCGTGCGCTCGGTCCAGGGCCGTGGGCGTACCGTGCTCGTGCACGCGCCGGCCACCTGGCAGGCGTACAACCGGTGGGGCGGCTACAGCCTCTACGGCGGGGCCGACGGCTCCTACTTCACGCGCTCCCTCGCCGTCAGCTTCGACCGGCCCTACGACTCCGTCGGCGTCGAGAAGTTCCTGGTGTACGAGCGGCCGTTGGTGGTGCTGGCCGAACGGCTCGGCATACCGCTCGCCTACACCACCGGCGCGGACGTCCACCGCGATCCCAGCGTGCTGCACGGCGCCAGAGCCGCCGTCTGTCTGGGCCACGACGAGTACTGGACGCCCCAGCAACGCCTGTATGTCACCGAAGCGCGGGACGCCGGCACCAACATCGCGTTCCTCGGCGCCAACACGTGCTTCCGCCGGGTGCGCCTGGAAGCGGGCGAGGCGGCGCCGGAACGCACGGTCGTCTGCTACAAGTCGGCCTACGACAGGGACCCCTACGTCCGCTCCCGGCCCGCCCTGGTCACCACCGACTTCCGCGCGCCCCCCGCCCCCGACCCCGAGAGTTCCCTGACCGGTGTGCTCTACGAGGGCTATCCGACCGACGCCCCGTACGTCGTACGGGCCGCGGACCACTGGCTGTACGAGGGGACGGGCGTGCGCCCCGGCGACGGCTTCGACCATCTGGTCGGTGTCGAGTACGACCGTGTCTCCCCCGGCTCTCCCGTCCCCGAGCCCCTCGAGATCACCGCCCACTCGCCGCTGCTGTGCAACGGCAGCCCGAGCCACAGCGACTCGGCGTACTACACCGTCGGCGGCGGCGCGGGTGTCTTCGCCACCGGCACCATGCGCTGGGTGGAGGCGCTGATGGCCGGCACCGCCGACGGCGGCCGCGACCACGGCATGGACGCCCGCACCCGTGCCTTCGTCACCCGGACCACGGAGAACCTCCTGCGCGGCTTCGCCGAGGGTCCCGCCGCCCGTCACCGCCCCGCGCCCCGCCCCAACGTGAGCGAGGTGTACGGCTGAGCGGTCCGGTCCACCGAGGTGCTCTCGCGTCCCTCACACCCCGACCGCTCCGTCGATCCGTTCGCGGATCAGGTCGGCGTGTCCGTTGTGCCGGGCGTACTCCTCGATCATGTGCAGGAGCACCCAGCGCAGGGAGACCGTGCCGCGCCAGGCGTCGTGGCCCTCGACGTCGAGATGCGGTGCCGCGGTGACGAACGCCTGCGCGAAGGCGACTTCGTCGTGCCAGGCCGCCCAGGACTCCGTGACGGCCTCGGGGTCGGCGCCGTCGAAGTCACCCTCCGGGACGGCCGCCGACGAGAACCGCAGCTCGACGTCGGCGCCGGCGAGCACGGCCCGGAACCAACGGCGTTCCACATCGGCGAGGTGCCGTACCAGACCGAGCAGGGAGAGCGAGGACGGCGACACGGAGCGCACCGCCAACTCCGGCCCCAGACCTAGGCACTTGAGTTTCAGCGTGGCGCGCTGGGCGTCGAGCATCGCCACGATCATGGCCCGCTCGTCACCGGTCGCCGGGCCGCTGAACCGGTCCTCGCTGCCGGTGCCGGTGAACAGTTCGATCCGTCGGTCGGGAACCTTCATGCTCACATCATGGATGCCTGGGCACGGTCGGCGCATCCCGGTCCACACGGCCCTGGCCGGGGGCCGGACGGCACCCTCCCCCTGGGGCGGGTTCGGCGCCAGGATCAGCGGCGTACCCGGGCGAAGGAGGGCGTGTGATGGCGGACACCGAGGTGCTGCTGGCGGATGCCGTGGGGGCACGGCACGTTCTGGCCGGAGCGGAGATCCCCCCGGAGTACGCGGGTGACGAGTCGCTGGCGGCCGTGCGTCAGACGCCCGCGTACCTGGTCCGGCCCGCGACGTCCGCCGAGGTGGCGGACGTGCTCAGGATCGCCGGTGAGGCCGGGATCCCGGTGACCGCCCGCGGCTCGGGGACCGGGATGTCGGGGGGATGCGTGCCCCGGCAGGGCGGGATCGCCGTCTCGTTCGAGCGGATGAACCAGATCCTGGAAGTGGACGCCGTCAATCACGTGGCCGTCGTCCAGCCCGGTGTCACACTGGAGCAACTCGACCGCGCGGCAGCCGAGTCCGGCCTCCGCTATCCGGTGCGACTCGGCGAGCCCACCGCCAGCATCGGTGGCACCATCGCCACCAACGCGGGCGGAATGCACGCCGTCCGGCACGGGGTCACCCGCCACCACGTGCTCGCCGTCGAAGCCGTCCTGGCATCCGGCGAGATCGTGCGCAGCGGGGGCAAGTACGTCAAGACGTCCACCGGCTACGACCTGGCCCAGCTCCTCGTCGGCTCCGAGGGGACGCTTGCCCTGGTCACGGAGGCGACTCTCCGACTGCGGCCACGGGTCCGGCACTCGACGACCTTACTGGCGCCGTTCGCCTCGGCCGAGGACGTCTTCCGGGCGGTCCCGTCGCTCGCGGCCGGGGATCTGGAGCCGGCCGCGCTGGAGTACGTGGACCTGCTGGCCATGGCGGCGATCGCGGACGACCACGAGATCGGGCTGGGCGTCCCCGCTTCCGTGCGTCTGACCGCGCTCGGCTATCTGCTGGTCGTGCTGGAGAGCCGCTCCGCGGCACGGCTCCAGGAGGATGTCGAGGTGGCCGGCGAACGGTTGCTCGGACTCGGCGCGGTGGACGTCTTCGTCCTCTCCGCGGCCACGGCTCGGCGACTCGTCGACGCCCGTGAGCGGGCCTTCTGGACGGCGAAGGCGGCCGGCGCCGACGACGTGGTGGACGTGGTCGTGCCGCGCGGTGAGCTGTGTGGCCTGCTCGTCGCCGTCCAGGCAGCCGCCGAGGACACAGGCTCGCTGGTCACCGGCTGCGGCCACGCCGGCGACGGCAACGTGCACCTGTCGGTCTTCCAGCCCGACCCCGTCCGCCGTGACGAGGTGCTGCGCCGGCTGTTCCGGGCCGGCCTGGAGCGTGGCGGCGCCGTCTCGGGCGAACACGGGATCGGCAGGGCGAAGAAGGCGTACTTCCTGGAGCTGGAGAACCCTGTACGAGTCGAACTGATGCGGCGGATCAAGCATGCCTTCGACCCGGACGGAATCCTCAACCCCGGTGTGCTCTTCGACTGAAGCACCGGATTCCGCTGCACCCCCACCGGCATGACCATCACCAGGCGAGGACGGGACGAGACGTGAACGGAGCGGAAGCGGTCGTGGCGACCCTGCTCACATGTGGTGTGGAGGTGTGCTTCGCCAATCCGGGCACATCCGAGATGCACCTGGTCGCCGCGCTGGACCACCAACCCGCGGTCAGGGCCGTGCCCTGCCTCTTCGAAGGCGTCGCGACGGGGGCGGCGGACGGTTACGGCCGGATGACCGGCCGTCCCGCGGCCACCCTGCTGCACCTGGGGCCGGGCCTCGGCAACGGCCTGGCCAACCTGCACAACGCCAGGCGCGCGGCCACCCCACTGGTCAACCTCGTCGGCGATCATGCCACGCACCACAAACCGTTCGACGCCCCGCTCGAGTCGGACATCGACGCGCTGGCCGGTACCGTCTCCGGATGGGTGCGCCGCTGCACCGACGCGCGAGCCGCAGGCATGCACGCGGCTGCCGCCGTGGCCGCCGCCACGGCACCCCCGGGCCAGGTGGCCACGCTGATCCTGCCCGCCGACACCTCCTGGTCGCCGGCCGCCTCCCCCGCACCACCCCTGCCTTCCCAGGCTCCCACGCCCGTGGCGGACGACACCGTGGCCGCCGTGGCAGCCGCCCTGCGCTCCGGTGAACCGGCCGCCATCCTGCTCGGCGGACCTGCCACGCGCGCGCCCTCGCTGCGCGCGGCGGCCCGCGTGGCCGCCGCCACCGGGGCCCGGCTGCTGTGCGAGACGTTCCTGGCGCGCCTGGAACGCGGCGCGGGCCTGCCCGCCGTCGAGCGGCTCGGTTACCTGCCCGAGGGCGCACGCGCCCAACTCCACGGCCTCCGGCACCTGGTACTGGTCGGCGCCCGTTCCCCGGTGTCCTTCTTCGCCTATCCGGAGACACCCAGTCTCCTCGCCCCCCGCGACTGCGACGTAGGGTCCCTGGCCGGCCCGGGCGAGGACGTCATATCGGCCCTCACACACCTCGCGGAGATGCTCCCGCCCGCGATCGCCGCCACGGCGGCCCGGGCGAGGGCCGAGCCGCCTGCAGGCGAGTTGACCGGCGAGACGGTCGCCGCGGCCGTGGGTGCGCTGCTGCCCGAGGCGGCGATCGTGGTGGACGAGGCCAACACGTCGGGGCTGTGGCTGCCCGCGGCCACCGGCGGAGCACCGCCGCACGACTGGCTGACCCTCACCGGCGGCGCCATCGGGCAGGGCCTGCCGCTGGCCGTCGGCGCCGCGATCGCCTGCCCCGATCGGCCGGTGGTGTGCCTGGAGGCCGACGGCAGCGCCATGTACACCCCGCAGGCGCTGTGGACGATGGCCCGCGAGTGCCTGGACATCACGGTCGTCGTGCACGCCAACCGGTCGTACTCCGTCCTGGAGATGGAGTACGACCGCCTGGTCCTGCCCCAGGACACCGAGGGTCACCGCAGGGCCCGCCGGGATCTGCTGGACCTGTCCCGGCCCGACTTGGACTTCACCGAGCTCGCCCGGGGCATGGGCGTGCCCGTCTTCCGAAGCGCCGACGCCGCGGAGTTCACGGCCCAGTTCGCCAAGGCCCTCGCCGAACCCGGCCCCCACCTCATCGAAGCCCCCGTTCCCCCGCTCTTCGGCCCGAGGCGAATCTCATGACTGACGCCCGTCTCCAGGGCCGTCGGGCCCTGGAGACGGGGCGGTTCGGGCCATCCAGGTTCATCCCATGGAGAACGACATCACCGCCCGGTCCCGCCCAGGTCACCGGGAAGAGGCTCCGCTGGGTCCGGCTCAGCGGGATCGCCGTCGCCGAGCCCTCGTTGCTGCGCGGGCTCAACCGGTGCCGGCACGGACAGGGGTGCATATGGACACGCGCCTCTGCTGCGCAGCAGGAGCGGGCCGTGCCTCGGGGGCCCCGGGTCAGGGGCTGTCCTCGCCGCCCTCCGTGCCGCCGTTGGCCAGCCACTGGGCATAGGCGATCGCGGCCAGGCGGGCCGAGAGGATGTTGTCGCGGACGGTGGCGGTCGTGGCGGGCGCGGTGCCGGCGGCCGCGGTCAGACCCGACGCCGGTGCGTACATCGCCTCGTTGAAGACCGACCCGCTGGGCGCCGACGCCACGGCGAAGACGGGATGGGCCGTTCCGCCGGAGAAGGACGTGGAGATGTAGTCGCCGACCATGGTGCCCTGCGTGGTGTTCGCCAGCCAGGAGTGGCTCATCGGGCCGGCCAGCTGGGTCGGCGCGGTCCAGGTGCTGCCGCCGTTGGTCGAGGAGACGTACCCGACGTCCAACTGGCAGGTGGTAGCGGTGCAGTTGGCCACCGGGTGGTAGTAGTACGTCAACGCCAGGTGCGCCGTGCCGCCCGATGTGGCCGGATCGACCGCGAGCCCGGGGATGAAATGGTCGACGGTGCTGGTCGTCGCGTCGATCGGGATACGGGTCACCGAGGACCAGGTGGTGCCGTTGCTGCTGGTCGCCATCACGATGTCGTTGGCGGTGCAGGAGCCCCCGCTCGCGCGGAACCGGCAGTCCTGCCAGACCACGTACACCTTGCCGACGGCATCGATCTCCGCGGAGGGCAGCGGGCCACTGCGCAGGCCGCCGCGCACGGTGAAGGTACTGACGGTCGCCACTGTGGTGGCGTTGGTCCAGGAGCTGCCGCCGTTGGTGGAGGTGAAGGCGCGGATGGCGGTCTCGGAGGCGTTGGCGATCGGCACGACCACGGTCCCGTTCGGCTGGACGACGGGCTGACCGCCGAGGCCCGTGGCGTTGTTGCCGGTGTTCTTCGACGCGCCCCAGGTGAGGCCGCCGTCGGAAGAGGTGGTCATCTTGATGCGGTCGCCGTCGCCGTTGTTGTCGTACTCGGTGTAGCAGTTGCCGTAGAAGGCGCTGGTGGCGGTGTTGTCGCAGACGATCCAGTTCTTGTCGAGGCTCGAACCGGTCGCGGTGACCACGGGGTTGCTCCAGGTCAGTCCGCCGTCGGTGGAGCGACTGGTGAACACCTCGGGCACGGAGACGGACGAGGTGATGGGGATGCTGGAGATCAGCCAGACGTTGTGCCTCGCGTCGTAGGCCACCGACGCGTCGCTGACGCGTTGGAAGGTGCCGCCTGCCTGGGTGGTGATCCCCGGCAGGAATCCCTGGGTCCAGGTGGCGCCGCCGTCCTTGGAGGTCGCGAATCCGACGTTCGAGCCACCGCCGTCGGTGAACCGGCCGACCTGGAAGGCGGAGACGATCGTGGAGCCGTAGGAGAAGGTGTCCGGCTCGACCTCGGTGGCGTGCTGGCTGGTGGAGTTGGTGTACGGGTCGGAGCTGATCCGGGTGAGGGTCGGCGCGGCGGTCGCGGTGCCCGTCGACAGGACCAGCGTGCCGGCCGCGAGGGCCGCCGTCACCAGGCCGGGTCTCGCCAGGCGGTGGAGCAGTGAGTTCAGGGCCATGATCCGTTCCCTTTCCGAGAAGGGGCACGTCCGGCATTCGGGACGCCGCCACTTTGCTGCTCTTGCATGGTCATGTCAACGCACTCTGTACCAACCCGGCCCGCTCCATGGAGAATTGACGGCCCCTTGACTCTCACGCCGAGGGCGGTGACCCCGGAAGCCGGGGTCACCGCCCTGTCCGACTGCCCTACGACGGTCAGTCGCAGTCGCGCACCTTGATGGTGTAGATGCCGCGGCCGTGGGTGGCCGCGTACAGGGTGCGGCCGTCGGGGCTCAGCTTCAGCTGGAGCACGGCGACGGCCGGGAGGGAGCCGACGCGCTGCCACTTGGTGTGGCCCGGGGCGCGGTAGACCACGCCCAGGTCGGTGGCGACGGCCAGGCCGCCGTTCGGCAGGACGATCGCCGAGTTCGTCGGCACGTCGGGGAGGTTAGCCGAGACGTCCTTCCAGGTGGTGCCGCCGTCGGTGGACTCGAAGACGTGACCGACGCCGGCGCCGGGGCCCTCGGTCCAGTGCCGGGAGAAGCCGTTGACGGCGAGGAAGACGTGGTCGGCGTTCTTCGGGTCGACGGCGAAGCCGCTGAGGTAGCGGTTGGGCACGGTCCCCGTGGCCGGCAGGGTGATGTCGTGCCAGCCGGTGCCGTCCGCGTTGCCGACGGAGATGCCACGGGCGAAGCCCTGGTTGTTGCAGGGGCCGCACCAGGCCGCGTACACCTTGCCGCCGGAGGCGGCGACGGCGGTCGCGGTGCGCCCGGCGCCGAGGTCGTACACGCTCTTCCACTCGGAGCCGCTGCGGATGGCGTAACCGTGGGTCTGCACCCAGATGTGCCGGCCGCCCGCGATCCAGGTGTTGCTGTCCTTGGCGTCCGCGGCGAGCGGCGCGATGAAGCGGGCCTCGCTGGTGGCGTTGTCGGCGGGGGCGACGTTGTAGGAGGTCGCCTTGCTCGGGTCCGTCACCCAACTGCCGTCGTTGACCGCGCAGTTCTGGGTCACCTGGACGGACAGGTAGACGTACTCCTCGGCGATGTTGCAGCCGTTGGCGGGATCCGTGAGCGTGTCGCCGCCGTCGCCGCCGAAGTTGGAGCCCATCACGGTGTCGTTGCCGCGCAGCACGGACTGGCCGTTGTCCTGGAGGCCGCCGGTGACGGAGACTCCGCCGTGGTCGGGGTCCTTGCCGACGCCGACCGAGTAGTACTGCAGGGTGTCGATGGTGCCGTCGTTGAGGGAGGTCCAGTCGGTGGCGTGACCGGAGGCGTCCTGCGAGCCGTTGACGGGGCGCTTGTAGACACCGCCGTCGTTGCCGACGTACACGAAGCTCTTGCCGTGGTAACGGCCGATGGCGACGCCGTGCTGGTCGGAGTGGGTGGTCTGGTTGCAGTCACCGGTCTGCTTGGCCGGGTCGATGCTCCAGCAGGAGAAGCCGAAGTTCCAGTACGGGCCGACGGTCGACCAGGTGGTGCCGCCGTCCTTGGACTCGTAGACCTCCTCCAGACCCGCGTAGACGTGCTTGGGGTTCGCCGGGTCGACGGTCAGGAACTGGTTGTACCAGGCCTGCACGCCGGGCATGTAGCCGCTGGAGGTCAGCGCCGAGCCGTCGGCGGCCAGCTGCTTGTAGTCGGCGACCTTCGTCCACGGCCCGAACGGCGAGGCGGCGCTGTAGATGCCCATGAGGCCGCTGTCGGGGTTGGACGCCATCTGCTCGGGCGACTCGTCGATGGCGTAGTAGCGCGAGCCGTCGGCGGCGCGGGCGAAGGTGACCGTGCCGACGTTGTCCGCGTCGGTCGGCAGGTCGCCGAAGCCGCTGGTGATCCGCGTCCAGGCGCCCTTGGCGTTCTTGGTGTAGAAGCCGTTGTAGTCGTCGCCGCTGCGCCAGCCTACGGCGAGGATCACCTTCGAGGGGTTCTTCGGGTCGAAGGCGATGTCGTTGGTGATGTTCTTGTACGCGGCCGAGTCGTCGTTCGCCTTCGAACCGCCCGGCAGATAGTCGGGGTTGGGCGCGAACTCCAGCTTCCAGGCGCCCTTCAGCGTCTTGGTGGAGTGGCTCCACACGCCCTCGCTGGTCGCCGCCCACACCTTGCCCGCGCCGAACCGGAGTTGGCGGACGGTCGTGGACTCCAGTTCGTCACCGCCGACCCGGCCGCGGGTGGAGAAGCCGCCGTGGTGCGGGTCGGACAGCACGTACACGCCGCTGCCGAGGTAGGCGTCCGCGTTGGTGTTCGCCTCGCCGGTGCCCAGCCACAGCCGGCCGGCCCCGTCCAGCGCGAGGGCGCCGGTCGACTGCGAGGGCAGCTTGTCGCTGATGGGCTTCCAGTGCCCGCCGCCCCGCTTGGACCGCCACACACCGCCGCCGGCGCTGCCCGCGTACACGTATCCGTCGTCGTCGGCCGCGATCGCGGCCATACGGCCGGTGACATTGCCCGAGCCGCCGCTGGAGTTGGAGTCGATGTCCCGGTAGCGGGAGTCGTCGGAGTTGTAGGGCAGGTCGGTGATGTCACGCCAACTGCCACCGGTGGCGGGCAGCTTGGTCAGGCTGCTCCAGGCGGCGCCGTACGCGCCGGGTGCGACGATGCCGGGCGAGGTGCGGGCCTCGGCGTACTGGTCGGCGCCCTCGGCGATCTCGTCCGCCTCGTTGCCGCCGTCGGGGTCGCCGTCCTGCGCCTTCGGACTCATGACACCCGCCGACTGACCGCGTTCGGCGGCCAGTTGCTTGAGCGCGCGGACCCCGAAGGGGCTGCTGTTCCCGCCGGACGAGGCGCTCGCGGGTATCGCGACGAGGCCGGCGGATGCGGTGATGGCACAGATCGTGAGCCATCGTCTTCTACGGGTCGGTGCTGGCACCAGGTCCTCCCAAACGGGCATCGAAAAGCCGTCGGGAGAGACCCGATCATGGCCGGAAGGGGTCGTCCGGCGCTTGGGAAAGCTTTGACCAGAACCTGACATCGTGTGGCGTTCCACGAGAACCGCCGCCGGTGGAGAGGTGCCGCCCCACCACTTTCAGCCGGGTCCGCCGTGCCGTGATGCTACGTCAGTTTCGTTGTCCGGCGCGGCAGTCGGCCCACCGGGGCCCGGCGTCGTTCGGGACCGTGGCGGGAGCCGATGCCCTCGTCCTCGCAACCGACCCACATCGAAAGGTCGTACGGCGTGGGAGGAATGAACACCACGTCGGGCTGTGCGGGTGCCTCGGCCGGTTCCCCGGTCGCCGCGCTCTGCCCCAACAGCTCAAGGTCCTCCCGCAGATGGTCGGCGTCCGCGCGCACCCGGCGAACGTCCAGACCGTCGCCCAGGCAGGTCTGCAGCCGGCCCACCGACCGGACGAGGTCGTCGAGAGCGTGCCGCGCGTGCGCCAGCTCGTTGTGAACGGTCATCTGCCCCTCACCTCCGGAGATCCGCGTGACAGGGTGTGCCACGGTCTGCGACGGCGCGAGCAGGGCGCCGTACACCCATGCTCTGCGGAGCCACGACCTCCGCACAGGGGCCGTCAGGCCCTTCGGCCGGGGCCGAACAGCAGCGGCGAGGAAGAACTGCCCGCCATCGGATCGGCCGGACCGACGACACCGAGGAGGGGGCCTCCTCGTCCTCGGGACCGCGTGCCCGCCGGCCGGCCCTCGCACGGGACGTTCGGCACCTGCCGGACGCGCGCGGAGAGGCGCCCGATGGAGTCATGACCAACGTGCGTGATATGCCGCAGGCGGCTCCGGCACCCGGAGCGGGCGGCGCGAGGAGCCGATGGACCGCCCTCGTGGTGCTTTGCGTGTCCCTGCTGATCGTGACCTTGGACAACACCATTCTGAACGTGGCCCTGCCCACGCTGGTGAGGGAACTCGGGGCGACCACCACCCAGTTGCAGTGGATCGTGGACGCCTACGCGCTCGTGTTCGCCGGACTGATGCTGGTGTCCGGCAGCAGTGCCGACCGGTTCGGACGGCGGCGCGTCTTCACCGGCGGTCTCGCGGTGTTCGGAGCCGCGTCCGCGTGGGCGGCGTACTCCGGCTCGGTGGGGACGCTGATCGCGGCGCGGGCCGGCATGGGTGTCGGCGCGGCGATGATGATGCCGGCCACCCTGTCGATCATCACCGACGTCTTCCGGGACCCCGGCGAACGTCGGCGTGCGATCGGTGTCTGGGCCGCCACCAGCGGGCTGGGCATCGCCATCGGTCCGGTGGCGGGCGGGCTGCTCCTGGAGCACTTCTGGTGGGGCTCCGTCTTCTGGGTCAACATCCCCTTCGCCATGGCCGGTCTGGTGTGCGCCCGGCTGCTGGTACCGGAGTCCCGCAACCCCGCGGCGCTGCGACCCGACCCGGCCGGATCGGTGCTGTCGATCGCCGGCCTGGGGCTGCTGCTGTGGGCGATCATCGAGGCGCCGACGCGCGGCTGGTCGTCGGCGATCGTGCTCGGCGCGGGCGGGGCCGGCGTGGCGGTGCTGGTGTGCTTCGCCTTGTGGGAGCGGGCCTCGGCCCATCCCATGCTCAATCTTCACTTTTTCGCCGAGCGCCGCTTCTCGTTCGCCACGTCGTCCGTGGCCCTGGCGATGTTCGGGCTGTTCGGGGCGCTGTTCGTGCTCACCCAGTACCTGCAGTTCGGCCTCGGCTACTCGGCCCTGGCCACGGGTGTCCGCATCCTGCCTGTGGCCGGTCTGCTGGCGGTGGTGGCACCGCTGTCACCCGTACTGGTGCGCGCGGCGGGCACCAAGGTGGTCGTCGGAACGGGGCTGCTGGTGGTCGCGGGCGGGCTGTGGCAGCTGTCGCTCGCGGGCGTGTCGTCCACCTACGGGGACGTGCTCACCGGAATGCTGCTGCTCGGTCTGGGCGCTGGGCTGGTGGTACCTGCGTCGCTGGACTCGCTGATGGGCACCCTGCCGCCGGGCGACACGGGTGTGGGCTCGGCGTCGAACGGCGTCTCCGTGCAGTTGGGCGGTGCGATCGGTGTCGCTGTGATCGGAAGCCTGCTGACGACCCGTTACCAGGACCGCATCGGCCCGCCGATCGCGCCGTACCACCTCCCGAGCGCCCTGTCCGACAGTGTCCGCGGCTCCCTCGGCGGCGCACTCGCCCTGGCCGAACGGGTGGGCGGTACCTCCGGCCGGCTGCTCGCGGCGCTCGCCCGCTCCGCGTTCGTCAGCGGCATGGGCCTCGGCCTGGCCGTCGGCGCCGCGGTCGCCGTGGCCGGTGCCGCGCTGGCCTTCGCGGCTCTGCCGTCCCGGCCGCGGGCCGACGCACCCGATGAGACGGGTCCGGCACGTCGGAATCCCGGACGCGACTGACCACAGGGGCCCTGCCCTCGTAGGAGGTGCGGGGCCCGTCCGACCGGGTCTGCCCCCGCAACCCAGGACGGAACGCGACGGAGACGGCGGGGAGCGCTACACCGGGCGGGGCGACGACACGGTCGACGGCCGGTCCCGGAAGACGGGGGTCGCGTCGGCGACCGACAGGGGGCCGAGGGAGGCCTGGTAGTGATGGCCGCAGAGGTAGAGGTCCACCGTACGGCCTTCGCCCACCGGCACGAGAACCTTGACCTGCGGTGGGGCGGAGCAGCAGCACGCCCGCGTGGGCCAGCCGACCGTGCCGCCGCCGTCGGTGGCGGACGCGCGGATCTTCTCCTGGGCATGCCGTGGTTGTCGCATGGCGTCGGACGCTTTCTTCAGGGGCTGACGGTTTCGGCGACTGCCGGCCGTCCAGCGGGCCAGTTCACTCAGGGGGATCGTCAGTACCTGGCAGGAGGCGTGCCTGGCGCAGTAGCCGCAGGTGGACCTGCGAAACCAGCGCCACGGCCGGAGCCGGCGCAGTCGGCGGGCGGGCGACCTGCCCACGACCAGCAGGTCGTCGTCGCGGTACGCCGCGGCGACCAGCACAGGGCCGGGCGCGCCCATCGACGCCACCGGGTGGACGCAGACGTCACGGGGAAGGCCGCCCATCGCCTGCTCGAAAATCCGCGTCACCGTGCCCAGTTCCCGCTGCTCGCAGTCCGCCAGCAGCTGATGCCAGGGTTCGGATGTCGAGGGTTGCGGCAGACGGGACAGACGCCAGTCGGGCGGGCTCTGCCAGGCCGGGCCACCGCTCGGCGCCGGATAGGCGCGTACGGCGATCAGTTCCCGGCCCAGCCCCCTGGCCTGCGCCACGGCGGCGTGCAGGGCGCGCAGGCCCATCGGAGAGTCGTCCACGCCGACGATGACGCGACCGCCGGATGCTCCGCCCATGTCCGCTCACCGTCCCTCGCTCGCAGCTCCTGTTCACCACCAGCATCCATGCGGGCGGCGGGGCCGGACATGGGCCACAGGTACTGCGTGCGGGGACGCACGACCCCAGGCGCGGACGTCCGGCCCGGCGGACGCCCGCCCGGAGACGCGCTGCCGGGGAGGGGGTTCGGGAATCCCGCCCGAGCGGCGGACATGCCCGCACGAGCTACCGGCGCACGGACATGAGGCCGACGACCCACGTGCGGCCACGGCCCTTCGCAGGATCGTCCCCGCTCCTGCATGCAACGTCGCACGCACGGGCCTCGGACACATGGGCTCAGGAACCCTGGGCCGCGGGGGCCGGACGGCCCGGTTTGCGGGACGTACGGCCCTGAACGGGTGCTGGACGACTCTCCTGCGGGCGGCTCACCCCTGACACGCTGGAGATGTGACCATCTCGGCTGCTCCGGAGGGAGGACGACATGCAACACCGTACTGTTGCCGACCTGATGACCCATGACGTCGTCCGGGCCCGGCCCGACACCCCCTTCAAGGAGATCGTCGAGCTGCTCGCGGACAACGACATCACCGCCGTACCGGTGGTGGACGAGCTGGACCACCCCTTGGGCGTGGTGTCCGAGGCGGATCTGTTGCGCAAATGCTCCGCCCAGGGCGACCCAGCCAGCCGGACCCCTGTGCCGCATCTGGAGGCGTGGGAGCGGGCCAGGGCCGAGGGGGCCAAGGCCAAGGAACTGATGTCGGCTCCCGCCGTGTGCGCCCGTCCGGAGTGGACGGTGGTCGAGGCGGCCCGTCTCATGGCACTGCGGAACGTCAAGCGGCTGCCCGTGGTGGACGAGGCGGACCGGCTGAAGGGCATCATCAGCCGTGGGGACCTGCTTCGGATCTTCCTCCGCCGGGACGACGCCATCCGCGACGAGATCGTACGAGACGTGCTGCAGCGGACGCTGAGCCTCGCGCCTTCGGACGTGACCGTCGAGGTGAGCGAGGGGCAGGTGACCCTCCGCGGATCCGTGGAAGCGAGCAGTCTGATCCCCATCATCGAAAGGCTGTGCCACAACGTCGACGGCGTGGTATCGGTCTCCGCCCACATCGGGTACCGGTTCGACGCCTCCCGGACGGATTAGGGCTGGACCGGGGCCGCATGCGCTCGCCCCGTCGACGTGAAGACAACGTCAGGGGCGCCGCGGGCCCTGTCCGCGGCGCCCCTGACAGTCATATGGTCTACGGTCACATGGGCCAGGCGATGGCCGACGCGGACTCCCGCCCGCCGGTGGACGCGTCCACGGCGCCGATGTCCCGCTCGGCCGTGTCCACCAGCTGCCGGGCGAGGTCGTGCAGCGCCCGGCCGGCCGCGAGTTCGTCACCGATCTCGGGCACGTCGGTGTCACCGGGACTGCAGTGAGCGGTCCCGTGACCGGTGAGCGAGGTGGTACCGGTGTCCAGCACCACCCGTGCCTTCGTCATCCTCTCCTCCTCGAAGAGGTAGAGACGGACCTTCCATTCCGCGGTGTGCGACATCGTCTCCTCCTCTTCCCGGTACTGATCACCGGCGGCCCGTACAGGCCGGGGGCAACGCGTCCGACCTCGGCATCACCTCCACACCTCCCCTTTCATGCTCGGTCGTCGGCAGGTCCCGGTCACGGGGCCGAAGGTCCTCGGTTGCGGGTCCGAGAGGAGTCGCTCCCCCGGCTGCCGACGCTCATGATGGGGAGGAGACGCCTGGCTCTCCGGGTGATCGAGGGCCCGCCTCCGCCCGGGGAGAGAGGGAGGAAGCCATGAAGATCGGAGTGCTGACCGGCGGCGGCGACTGCCCCGGTCTCAACGCCGTGATCCGCAGCGTCGTGCGCAAGGGCGTCCAGGAGTACGGCTTCGAGTGCGTCGGCCTGCGCGACGGCTGGCTCGGTGCGCTCCGCGGCACGGTGATGCCGCTCGACATCGCCGCCGTGCGCGGGATCCTGCCGCGCGGCGGAACCATCCTCGGTTCCTCCCGTACCAACCCCCTCAAGCACGAGGACGGCCTACGGCGCGTCCAGGACACCCTGGCCGCGCTCGAGATCGACGCGCTCGTCGTGATCGGCGGCGAGGACACCCTCGGCGCGGCCACGGAACTGAGCCGCCAGGGGGTCAGGCTGGTCGGCGTGCCCAAGACCATCGACAACGACGTGGCCGGCACCGACTACACCTTCGGCTTCGACACCGCCGTCGGCATCGCCACCGAGGCCATCGACCGGCTGCACACCACCGCCGAGTCGCACATGCGCACCCTGGTGGTCGAGGTGATGGGCCGTCACTCCGGCTGGATCGCCCTGCACGCCGGCATCGCGGGCGGCGCCAACGTGATCCTCGTCCCGGAGCGGCCCTTCGACGTCGACCAGGTCTGCGCGTGGGTGAAGAACCGCTTCAAGATCCATTACGCGCCGATCGTCGTCGCCGCCGAGGGAGCCGTCCCGAAGGAGGGGCAGATGGTTCTCAAGGACCGCTCACTGGACGAGTACGGCCATGTGCGGCTGTCCGGCATCGGCGAGTGGCTGGCGCAGGAGATCGAGGGCCGTACGGGCACCGAGGCACGCACCACGGTGCTCGGGCACGTCCAGCGCGGCGGCACTCCGAGCGCCTTCGACCGGTGGCTGGCCACGCGGTTCGGGCTGCACGCCGTCGACGCGGTCAGGGACGGCGACTTCGGCACGATGGTCGCCCTGCGCGGCACCGACATCGTCCGCGTCCCCCTCGACGACACCCGCGGCAGGATCAAGGTGGTGGACCCGGCGCTGTACGACGAGTTCGAGGTGTTCTTCGGCTGAGGCGCTCCAGGGCCGTTCGACCCCCGTGAGGGGCCCAACGGGCTCTGCCGAGCCGACACGACCGCACAGCACGGTGACAGGGGGCCGAGAGACGGCCCCGCGAACCTTCCGGGGGTGCCCCCATGACCGACATCCAGGGTCTGCTCGGCGACGACGCGAAGGATCTGCTGACCCACACCGCCCAGGGGATTCCCCGGGAGAGCCTGGTGCTGCCCGGCCACGACTTCGTCGCCCGGGTCGTGGCCGCGACCGACCGCTCGCCCCGCGTGCTGCGCAACCTGCAGTCCCTCTTCGACCACGGCCGTCTGGCCGGTACCGGGTACGTGTCGATCCTCCCCGTCGACCAGGGCATCGAGCACTCCGCGGCCTCCGCGTTCGCCGCCAACCCCCGCTACCTGGACCCGAAGAACATCGTCGAACTCGCCGTGGAGGGCGGCTGCAACGCCGTCGCGAGCACCCTGGGGGTCCTCGGGGCCGTCTCCCGGCGCTACGCGCACAAGATCCCCTTCATCGTCAAGCTCAACCACAACGAACTGCTGACCTACCCGAACCACTACGACCAGATCATGTTCGGCGATGTCCAGCAGTGCTTCGACCTCGGCGCGGCCGGTGTCGGCGCCACCGTCTACTTCGGCTCGGAGCAGTCGGACCGTCAACTGCGCGAGGCCAGTGAGGTCTTCGCGCGCGCCCACGAACTGGGCATGTTCACCGTGCTGTGGTGCTACCTGCGCAATTCCGCGTTCAAGAAGGACGGCGTGGACTACGCCGTGTCGGCCGACCTCACCGGCCAGGCCAACCATCTCGGCGTGACCATCGAAGCCGACATCGTCAAGCAGAAGCAGGCCGAGAACAACGGCGGCTACCCCGCGCTCGGCTTCGGCAAGACCGACCCGCTCGTGTACGACACCCTCACCACCGACCACCCCATCGACCTCACCCGCTGGCAGGTCGCCAACTGCTACATGGGCCGTGTCGGTCTGATCAACAGCGGCGGGGCGTCGACCGGACAGGGGGACCTCGCGCAGGCCGTCCGCACCGCCGTGATCAACAAGCGGGCGGGCGGCACGGGCCTCATCACCGGCCGCAAGGCCTTCCAGCGCCCCACAGCCGAAGGCATCGACCTCCTCCACGCCGTCCAGGACGTCTATCTCGACGACAGCGTCACCATCGCCTGACCGGCTCCCGGACCGGCTCACACCGGCCTCACCGCGCCGCTGTCCGCCAGGCTCGGACGTAGGCGGTCCCGGCGTGCCGCAGCCGCTGCTCGGCCTGTTCCGGGGAGGGCGGTTGCCGGGTGAAGACGTCCTGCCCGACGGATGTGGCCTCCCAGGTTTTGGGCGCGGTCGCGGAGGCCGTGAGGAGCCAGGTGGCGTAGATCCGCTCCTCGCCGTCGTCGTAGTACTGACCGCTCCAGCTGGTCACCGACCCGGCGTCGGTCCGTCCGTTGCGCCAGGCCACCGTCCAGCCGAGCGGGGCCCCGTGCTCCGGGACGGCGGCCGCCTCGCACCGGCCGACCAGTGGGTACGTTCCCACGGCGTGGCCGGCGGCCGAGACGTAGGTACCCCTGAGGCCGCCGGTCGGATCCGTCGTGATCCGCATGTGGGAGCCGATCTCGCTGTACCAGTCACCGCTGATGCTCATCGTTCGTCCTCCTCCGCTTCGGGCCCCGGTCCCGTCGCCGCTGTTGCGCGGCCCCGACGGCGTTCGCCGGGGCGCACACCGGCTCCCTGCGCCCTTCTCCTCCACACAGGCGGGCTGCGGCCGCACGGCCAGGGCCGAACAGACCGCGTCCCCTTCCGGTCGCGCCCGCGGCCTCACCGGTTCCGCGGCGTCGTTGTCCGCCGGCACGTGTCCGTGTTCACATGTGGCCGGACGTCCCGGGGGCGGAACGCGGCCGAGCGGTGTTCGGACGGTGGGTGAGCCGGCTGGTGACCGCGACGACCCCGTCCACGTGACCGGCGATCCGCACCGCGAGTTCGATGTCGTCGCGCCGCTCCAGAAGCCCCTTCAGCGTGACCACTCCGGCGTCGACCCCGACGTCCACCACATAGCGGGGAACATCGAGCCCCCGAGTAACCCGTCGGGTCACATCGCGGCGGATCTCCTCGTCCGTGCGCAGGAAGACCCGCAGCAGGTCGCCCCGGGTGACGATGCCGACCAGACGGTGCTTGTCGTCGACGACGGGCAGCCGCTCGACCCGGTGCTCCCCCATGGTCCGCGCAGCCGCCGTGACGTAGTCCTCGGGGGTGGCGGTGATCGCGGGCCGGGTCATCAAGTGCTCCGCCGTCATGGCGCGCGCCTTCGCCGCGGTCGTGCGGGCCGAGCGGGTCAGCCTCGGCCTGCGGACGTGGCGGTGGCCGCGGTACTCGACCTGGTGCGCCTGACGCTGCAGGAGATCGGTCTCGGAGATCACGCCCACGACCTTCTCCTCGGCGTCCACGACGGGCAGCCCGCTGATGCGGTTGTCCGACAACAGCCGGGCGACCTGCTTGAACGGCGTCTCCCCGTCGGCGCGCACGACCTGTTGGGTCATGACGTCCTTGATCCTGCGGTACCTCATCGTCCTTCCTCCCTGTCGTCTCGGGTCACGGCCCCCTCGGCCGTGCTCAGCCATGTCCGGTCAGCGGGGGTCGGGGAGCGTGGACGCCGTAGCCTCGATCCACCGAGCAATGGCCGGTCCAGGGCTTGGACATGAAGACGCGGATGCCCTCTGAGCTGGGATGATGGGACTTCCTACGGTTCCACAT
>NZ_JBEXXQ010000036.1:0-113987 GCF_040630525.1 Streptomyces sp. NPDC005799 | reverse complement strand
TGTCGCACGCGCCGTCCGCGCCTCGCTGCCGCACGGTGCGCGCCCCTGGCGGTCCGGCGCCCGCGCCCACCTCGCCCTGCGACCGGCAGACCCGGACCCCGACCTCGCCGACGGCGGGCGGGAGCACCGGATAAGGCGGGTCGTCGAGGCGCTCGCCGAGCACCCGGATGTGGCCTTCGCCTACTGGGACGGAGGGTTGGAGCGGCTGGTTGTGGCCGCCGTGGAGGAGGAGGCCGGTGACCGCGTCGTGGACGAGGCGGTCCGTCTCGCCGCCAGACACGGACTGACCCAGACCGACGAGGACGTCGAGGACTTCGGGCATCCGGCGGATCCCGCCGGGGTCCGGGCCGCGGCGGAGGCGCTCGGCGCCGACGCCGCCGGCATCGCGGTCGGTGTGGCCGGATACCTGCTGCGCCTGCCGCCCTCGCCACGCCAGGTGACCGCCCTGGTCACGCTGCTGCGCGAGAACCCCTCCGTGCGCGGCTGGCTGCGCGACCGGCTGGGGCGCACCCGGATGGACCTGCTGCTGGCGGTCCTGAACGCGGCCGCGCACGGTGCCGGCAGGACCCCGACCGCCCTGGTGCTCGACGGCGCTCTGCGCAGCCTCCAGTTGGCGGAGACCGTGGCGCGCACGGCCGCCTTCGAGACGGTGCACGACGACGTGTGTTCACCCGGGCGTCCGGGCGTCGCCGCCGGCCACTCTCCCCGCCCGCCCCTGCGCACCTCCCCGGCGCAGGAGTACGCCACCAACGCCTCGGCCGGCAGTCTGCTCGGCGCCGTGGCAACCATGCTGGTCAAACACAACGGGACGGAGGTCGCCGAAGCGGTCCTCGCGGGTTCCCCCAAGGCCGCGCGCTACGGGCCCGCCGCCTTCCACGCCGTCCTGAGCATCACCCTGTCCCGCGGGCGCGTCCTGGTGCGCAACACCGAACGGCTGCGCGAGCTGGAGATGGCCGGCACGGTCGTCCTGCACCCGAGCGCGCTGCTCGATCCGGACGGCGAACCGGACGCGTGGGCCGAGCCGGTGCTGGACGCGGCCCGGCGCGCCGGGCTGAGCGTCGTGCTGGTCGACGACCCCGCCCTGTCCGACATCGCGGGACTCGCCGACCGGGTGGTCTCCCGCGACCGGCCGCTGAGCGAGGTGGTGCGTGAGCTGCGCGAGGAGGGCGACACCGTCGTCACGGTCGCCCGCCCCCGGTCGGCGGACGACGCGGACGTCCTGGCCGGGCTCCTCGGCGGTGACATCGCCGTCGCCCTCGCCGACCACGACAGCGCCGTCGTCTGGGGAGCGGACGTACTGGCCCTGCACGGCCCGACCGACGTGTGGCGACTGCTCACCGCCATCCCCGCCGCCCGAGGGGTGGGCCGCCGCGCCCAGATCCTGGCCCGCTCCGGTGCCGCGCTGTCCGGGCTGCTGGTGGCCGTCGGCGAGACCCGCAAACCCAGCCGCACGCCCTGGCCCGGCCTGCGGCACACCCCGGTCGACGTGGGCGCCGCGGTGGCCCTGTTCTCGGGGGCACGCTCGGCCCTGCGGGTGGCCGCGACCCCCGCCCCGCATCCGCGTCCCCGCGTCGCCTGGCACGAACTGGACGCCGAGTACGTCCGGACCAGGCTCGAGGGGACACCGCACGAGCAGGCCGAGCCGGAGCCGCAACCGGCAGACGAGCCCGGCACCGGGCATCCCCTGCTGGTAGCTCTGCGCTGGTCGGGGCAGCTCTTCCACGCGGTGCGCGAGGAACTGGACGATCCGCTCACCCCGGTCCTGGCCGTCGGCTCGGCCGCCGAGGCGATCCTCGGGTCCGCCGTGGACGCCCTGCTGGTCGTCGGCGCGCTCGACCTGAACGCCCTCGTCGGCGGCGTCCAGCGGCTGCGCGCCGATCAGGCCCTGTCCAGGCTGCTGGCCGGCCAGAAGCAGAAGGCACGGGTCGCGCCCCCGGAGGACCACGCCGAGGACGAACCCCGGACCGTCGACGCGGCCGGGCTCCGGCCCGGCGACATCATCGAGCTCAAGACCGACGACGTGGTGCCCGCCGACGCCCGGCTGCTGTGGCAGGACGGTCTGGAGGTCGACGAGTCCGCGCTGACCGGCGAGTCCCTGCCGGTGGAGAAACAGACCGACCCCACCCCGCAGGCGGCGGTCGCCGAACGCAGCTGCATGGTCTTCGAGGGCACCACCGTCGCGGCCGGCAACGCCTGCGCCGTCGTGGTGGACACGGGCGAGCGCACCGAGGCCGCCCGCGCCGTCCACCTCGCCGCCCGTACCCCTCCGGCGCCGGGCGTGCAGGGCAGGCTGCAGGAACTCACCCGTCGCGCCCTGCCGTTGACGCTGGCCGGCGGGGCCGCGGTCACCACGCTGTCGCTGCTGCGCGGTACGCCCATCCGCGAGGCGGTCAGCGGGGGAGTGGCCGTCGCGGTGGCCGCCGTGCCCGAGGGGCTGCCGCTGGTGGCGACCGTGGCACAGCTGGCGGCGGCCCGGCGGCTGAGCCGGCGCGGTGTCCTCGTGCGCACCCCGCGCACGCTGGAGGCGCTGGGCCGGATGGACACCATCTGCTTCGACAAGACCGGCACGCTCACCGAGAACCGCTTGCGGCTGGCCCGTATCGTCGAGACCGACGGCGAGGTGTTCGCCGCCGCCGACGCGACCGAGGCTTACACGCTGCGCGCCGCCGCCCGCGCCTGTCCGCGGCTCAACGGCGGTTCGGACCGCCCGGTGCACGCCACCGACGAGGCCGTGCTCGACGCCGCCGGGCCCGACCCCGAGTGGACCCAGCTCGAAGCGCTGTCGTTCGAGGCCGCCCGCGGATACGCCGCCGCGGTCGGCCGGGTCGGCGAGGGACCGCGCATGTTCGTGGTCAAGGGCGCCCCGGAGACGGTTCTGCCCGCCTGCTCCGAACTGCCCTCCCACGCCTGGGACACGGCGCATTCCCTCGCCGCCGACGGACTGCGGGTGCTGGCCGTGGCCGAACGGCGCCTGGACGAAGGCGCTCAGGACGCCGACGTACTCGACGCGCCGCTCGGGGACCTGGAGTTCAGCGGCCTGCTGGCGATCGCCGACGCGCCCCGGGAGACCTCGCCCGCGCTGATCCATGGCCTGGGCGAGGCGGGCGTACGGCCGGTCATGCTCACCGGGGACCATCCGCAGACCGCCCGCAGCATCGCCGAGGACCTGGGCTGGCCCGCGGACACGGCCGTCGTCACCGGCGATGAGCTGACGGCGGCCGACCGGTCGGCCAGGGCGGCGATGCTGCGGGAGGTGGGAGTCGTCGCCCGGGTCGCGCCCGAGCAGAAACTCCAGGTCATCGAGGCGTTCCGGGACGCCGGCCGGGTCGTGGCCATGGTCGGCGACGGTGCCAACGACGCCGCCGCGATCCGCGCCGCCGACGTCGGCGTGGGCATCAGCGCCCGTGGCTCGGCCGCCGCCCGCAACGCCGCCGACCTGGTGCTGACCGAGGACGACCTCTCGGTGCTGATCGACGCCGTCCACGAGGGGCGGGCCCTGTGGCACAGCGTCGCCGACGCCATCGCCATCCTGATCGGCGGCAACGCGGGCGAGGTGGGCTTCGGCATCCTGGGCACCCTGCTGGGCGGCCGGGCGCCCCTGTCGACCCGGCAGATGCTGCTGGTCAACCTGTTCACCGACCTGTTCCCGGCGATGGCGGTGGCGGTCACGCCGGACGAGGAGGCGATACGGGCGACCGCGGACTCGCCGGAGGACACCTCCGACGTGCTGGGCGCGCCGCTGATCCGGCAGATCCGGCACCGGGCCATCGGGACCACTCTGGGCGCGCTCGTCGCCTGGCTGTTCGGCCGTTTCACCCCGGGCACAGCGCGCCGCTCCAGCACCATGGCCCTGTGCGGTGTGGTCGGCACGCAGCTGGCGCAGACCCTGCTGGACCGCCGGGACAGCCCCCTGGTGCGGTTCACCTCCCTGGGGTCGGCCGTCGTTCTGGTGGCCCTGATCCAGACCCCGGGCGTCAGCAATCTGTTCGGCTGCACCCCGCTCGGCCCGGTCGCGTGGGCGGGCGTCGTGGCGGCGATCGCGCTCGCGCTGCTGGGCCAGCGTGTCCTCGTCCGTCGGGAGCAGGGGTGACGACCGTGGTCACAGGATGTTCGCACCATGAGCGCAGAACTCCCGCGCGTCCCCCCGAAGACGTTTGACCGGCTCTGGTTTATTGCTCGTCGGCCATGAACCGCCGCACGTCTGGGGCACGCATGAATTCGAGTGAGTACGACCGTCTGCCGGTGTACGACAGTCTGGTGAGGGAGCGAGGGGACGTCGTGACGGAGACCCGGGAGGTGGCCGAGCGGGCGCGGCACCAGGCGCGGGAGGCCCTCAGCGGGCACGCCTACCCGCCGCCCGGTCACCCCCAGGGGACCGTGTCGCCCTGACCCGCACGCACCGGCGGTACCGGTCGGGCACGCGCACGTCGGCACCGAGTTCGGGGGCCGCGTGCCGCGCCTCCCGCCCGAGCCGCGTGCCGCGCCCTCGCCGCAGGGCTGCGCAGCAGCCGGCGGCCCAGGAGCGAGGTCCGGAAGAACCGCGGCTGAGGCCGGCGTGATCCGCCAGTGCCACCGAGGGACGGCCCAGATGAACGGGCCCCGCCGGGACGACCTACACCACCTCTTCCCGGGACTCCTCGACGCCCTGCTCGCCGCCGCCACTCGGCAGGCCGTCCGGCTCGGGGACAAAAGTCGCCTTCGCGGGAAGGTGGTTGAAGAGCAGGTTCAGGACGATCGCCGTCAGGCATCCCGCGCTGATCCCGCTGTCCATCACCGTCTGGAACCAGTCCGGGAACTTCTCGTACGCCGTCGGCACCCCGACCGGCAGCATGCCCACCGCGACCGAGACCGCCACCACGGTGAGGTTGTGGTTGTCCTTGAAGTCCACCTGGGCCAGCGTGCGCAGACCGCTCGCGGCCACCGTCCCGAACATCACCAGACCGGCGCCGCCGAGCACCGGCGCCGGTATCGCCGCGACCACCGCGCCCAGCTTGGGCAGCAGACCGAGCAGCACGAGGATGCCGCCCGCCGCGGCCACCACCCAGCGGCTGCGCACCCGGGTCATGCCGACGAGGCCGACGTTCTGCGCGTAGGCCGTGTAGGGGAAGGTGTTGAAGACGCCGCCCAGCACGGTCGACAGACCGTCGGCCCGCAGACCGTCCGCGAGGGAACGCGGCTCGACCCCGCGTCCGGTCATCTCCCCGACCGCGATCAGGTCACCGGTCGTCTCGGTCATCGTCACCAGCGCCACCACCAGCATCGAGACGATCGCCGAGACGTGGAACGTGGGTGCACCGAAGTGGAACGGCGTGCTGATGCCCAGCCAGTCCGCGTCGCCGACCCCGCCGAAGTCCGTGAACCCGAAGGGGACGGCCACCGCCAGGCCGACCGCGATACCGATCAGCACCGCGATCCGGCTCAGGAACGCCGGCGCGAACCGCTGCACACCCAGCACCACCAGCAGCACGAACAGGGCCAGGCCGAGATTCTTCGGCTCCCCGAAGTTCTTCGAACCGGTGCCGCCCGCCGCCCAGTTGCCCGCGACCGGCAGCAGCGAGACGCCGATGATCAGGATCACCGTGCCGGTCACCAGCGGCGGGAAGAAGCGCAGCAGCCTTCCGAAGACCGGCGCGAGCAGGACGATCGCCAGCCCTGCCACGATCACCGACCCGTAGATCGCGGGCAGTCCGCCACCCGTCGTCCCGATCAGCACCATCGGCGAGACCGCGGCGAACGTACAGCCCTGCATGATCGGCAGCCGCACCCCGAACCGCCAGAATCCCACGCACTGGATGAGCGTCGCGATCCCGCACACCAGGAGGTCCGCGGTGATCAGGTACGCCAGATCCGCGGGCGACAGCTTCATCGCCCCGCCCACGATCAGCGGCACCGCCACCGCGCCCGCGTACATCGCGAGCACGTGCTGCAGTCCGAAGGCGGCCAACTGCCGTACGGGCGGGAGCTCGTCGACGGGATGGACGGGCGCGGGTGTGGTCATGGGGACTCCAGAGCTGCGGAGGGGACATCCGAACCGGACGAGACCGTAAGCGGATTGAACAGTTTGTTGATTGCCGGGGTGTTGTCGCTCTGTGTACTGCCCACCCGTCCGCGTCCGACTCCGCTACGTCGTGCGCGCCGCCGCCAGCAGCGAGTCCCAGTCGGCCAGCTTGACCACGCCCCGCCCCAGCGAGGCCCCGAGCGCCGTCTCCGCCCGCTCGATGGCCTGCCAGCCGGCCCAGGTCACCGGCTCGATGCCCGCCACGGACAGCGCGGCCACCGGATCGTCGGGCACGTCCTTGCGTACGAGCACGTCGGCGTCCTCGAGCAGGGAGGTCACCGTCTCCTTGGCGTCCGGCCGGTTGGTGCCGATGACACCGGTCGGGCCCCGCTTGATCCAGCCGGCCACGTACTCGCCGGGCACGACGACGCCCTCGCGCAGCACGCGCCCCGCGAGATGCGGCACCGTGCCGTCGGCCGGGTCGAACGGCAACCCCTCCAGCGGCACTCCGCGATAGCCCACCGAGCGCAGCACCAACTGGGCCTCGATGTCTTCGAACGCGCCGGTGCCCGTCACTCCGCCGTGCCCGTCGGGAGCCGTGCGCTCGAAGCGGACCGCGCCCACGCGGCCGTCGTCCGCGAGCAGTTCGACGGGGCGCAGGAAGAAGCGCAGCCGGATGCGGCGGGGGGCGTCCAGGGGCGGCACCTGGGACCAGCCGCGCAGGACATCCACGTTGCGCCGCTGGGCCGCGGGCAGCGCGGACGGGTCGGCGCACGCCGGGTCCAGTGCCAACTCGTCCGGATCGACGACGACTCCGGCGCCGGGCAGCCCGCTCAGCTCGCGCAGCTCCTTGGTGGTGAAGCGGGCCTGGGAGGGGCCGCGCCGGCCCACCATGTGGATGTCGGTCACCCGGCTCGCGGCGAGCGCGCCGAGCGCGGCCTGCGGCATGTCGGTCGGGCTCAACTCGTCCGCGCCGCGGGCCAGCATGCGCGTGACGTCCACCGCGACATTGCCCACGCCGATGACGACCGCCGACCGTGCGCCCCGCAGGAACCCGTCGTCGGCGGCGTCCGGATGGGCGCTGTACCAGGACACGAACTGCGTCGCCGACCAGCTGCCGGGCAGGTCCTCGCCCGGGATTCCCAGATGCCGGTCGGTCGCGGCGCCCACGCAGTACACCACCGCGTGGTACAGCTCCCGCAGCCGCGCGGTCGGCACGCCGCCCGGGCCCACCTGCACGCCGCCGAGGAACCGCACCCGCTCGTGCTCCAGGACCGTACGCAGGTTGTTCTGCAGGGACTTGATCTTCTCGTGGTCCGGTGCGACCCCGTAACGCACCAGGCCGTAGGGACAGGGGAGCCGGTCCAGGACGTCCACGAGGACGTCGGGGTCCAGCTGGGTCAGGCTCTGGGCGGTGTAGACCCCGCTCGGCCCGGAGCCGACGACGGCGACACGCAGCACGGCGGAACTCCTCACGGCGGGAGATCGCTGACGCCCCAGCATCGCACCGCGCGTGCTCGGCTGACAGGGTGCAGGCGCGCCACACCCGTGCGTGTCCTGTTCGTATGCAAAGTGATCATGCGGTTACGTTCCGTGTGTGCTAGAAGCATCCTTTCTTAATCTTTCTGATCGTTGTCCGACGGACGGCGTCGTCTCCGTGTGGCCCGCGTGGGAAGTGCGGGAAGACACGGGCAAAACGTCCTGGTTCACCGTGCGGCTGGCGTTCCCCGACGGTGCGCGCGTCGACGCGCTCGCCGTGGTGAGCGAGGGATGCGTCTCCCTGGAGGACGTACGGGCCCTGCCGGCCCTCTCCCTGGACGACCTCACGGTCCTCGCGGACTGGATCGAGGAGCCGATCTTCGAAGCGTGCGGCCTCGCACCGGAACCGGCCGGTGAGCCGGGACCCGGCCGCCGGGCCCGCCCCACCTGGCCCCGCGGCCTCGAAGGCCGCCGCCTCGTCGCCGAGGAGTACCGTGCGGCCCAGGAAGTCGGCCACGACCCCGTGCTCGCCGTGATGCACGCGACCGGCCACAGCCGCCGAAAGACCCTCCGCCTGATCTCCCAGGCCCGCGACGCGGGCTACCTGACACCGGGTCACGCCCGCCGCTGACCTCCGACGACGGAGGTGTCCTGCGGCGTCACAGCAGCGTGCGCATGCGGGTGATCTCTGTCGTCTGCTGGGCCACCACGTCGTCCGCCATCTCCTCGATCAGGAGGTTGTTGCCCTGGGCCTTCACGTCCGTGGCCATGGTGATCGCGCCCTCGTGATGGGCGATCATCAGGGTGAGGAAGAGCTGGTCGAAGGCCTTGCCCCGGGCCGCGCGCAGTTGACTCAGCTGGGCCTCGGTCGCCACGCCGGGCATGGCCTCGTGGGCGTGTAAGCCGTCGTAGTTGCCGGCGAACGGGCGCGCCCACCAACCCGGGCGTCTCCAAGACCACCGGCTGCCACGACATCACCGTCCTGCCCTCGCAGGACCTGGCGGCGGGCGCCTGCATGGGCGACGGGATCCTGTTCTCCATCAAGGACCCCGAGCACCCCAAGGTCATCGACCAGGTCCAGGACAACGTCAACTTCGCCTTCTGGCACTCCGCCACCTTCAACCAGAAGGCGAACAAGGTGGTGTTCACCGACGAGTTGGGCGGCGGCGGAGCGGCCACCTGCAACGTGGCCGTCGGCCCGAACCGCGGCGCCGACGGCATCTACGACATCGTCGGCAAGGGCGACAAGCGCAAGTTGGTCTTCCGCGGCTATTACAAGATCCCCCGGCATCAGGCCGACACCGAGAACTGCGTCGCCCACAACGGCTCGTTGATCCCGGTCAAGGGGCGGGACATCATGGTGCAGGCCTGGTACCAGGGCGGTGTCTCGGTCTGGGAGTTCACGGACTCGACGAAGCCGAAGGAGATCGCCTACTTCGAGCGCGGCCCGCTGACCACCGACACGCTCACCGTGGGCGGCGCCTGGTCGGCGTACTACTACAACGGCCACATCTACGCGAACGACATCGCCAAGGGCCTCGATGTCCTGAAGCTCACCGACCGGCGCACGGACCCGGCCCAGCGGGTACGCCTGAGTGAGCTCAACGTCCAGTCGCAGCCGGACTACTTCGACTGAGCGGGCGACGGGCCGGGCGCCTCGTCCGGCCCGTCGCCGGTGGCGAAGTAGCGGGACAGATCCGTCTGGTGGGTCCCGCCGGACGCTTCCCCAGTGTCCGGCGGGACGCCCATCTCCCAGTCGAGCCGATAGCGCTTGAACAGCTCGGCCCGCAGGGTGGTGATCGGCATCGGCACGTTCGGCAGGACCATCGCGTAGACGGCGCCCATCAGTTGGGAGCGGAGCATCGGATAGTCCGCGTCCTCGGAGCCGTGCCGGGCGACGGTGTCCCGCAGCAGCTCGGCCAGCCGCTGCTGCTCCGGGCACTGCACGAAGCCCTCCGCCTGCAGCAGCCCCGCCATGTGCTGACGCATCAGCACCGGCCGCTCCCGGGCCAGGCCCAGGATCGCGTCGATGGCCCGCGCCATCCGCTCCCGTCCGTCCTCGGTGCGCGGCTCCCGCTCCAGCCCCTCCTCCAGTGTCCGGTGCATCAGCCGGTGCACCGCGGACTGCACCAACTGCCGCTTGCCCGGGAAGTAGTACGACACCAGGCCGCGCGCCGAACCGGCCCGGTCCGCGATGTCCGCGAGCGTCGTCGCCTCGTAGCCGTGCTCGGCGACCATCTCGACAGCCGCCTGCAGGAGCCGCTCCCGGGAACGTCTCCGCAACTCTTCATTGACCGAGGCGCTGCGCGGGGACATGCTGTAACTCCTGCGTTGACTGGCTGCCAGCCAACTATACTCAGCATGACCGGTCCGCCGCTTTCGCGGGCCTGGTCAGGGCTGCCGTCCGTCTGGGGCGACGCGGGGGATCGTCTCAGGCGGGCGGCCGGAACACTAAAACAGAAGGGCCCCCGACCTGACTCGCATGCAGGTCGGGGGCCCTTTTCGCTCAAGCCGCAGCACTACCATCATGATCTTGATTTACAAGATTGGGAGAATCCGGGGAGATCAACTTACGCCGAGGCTCCCTCTCCCAGTGATTCCGGGGCTCCTCCCACTCACGGGGGTGGTCCACCACACCCACCGCGGTCTCCCACAGCTTCTGCAGATCCGCCGCGATATCCAACTCCATCGCCAGCGTCGTATGACTGTAGGTGCCCTCGACTCCACCAATAACGTGCCGCATCCGCTCCTCAACCGCAACCCTCGGATGCCGCAGCTCGTCCAACCACACCTTCATCGAGTGGCGCAGCCCGTGCGGCACCAGGCCCTCGATCCCCGCCACGGCCTTCATGTCCGGCAGACGCGACGGCCGGCCCAGCGAATCCGGCACGGCTTCATGCCCGTCGACCCACCGCCGCCACACCTCGCCGTAGAACGACGTCGTGTTCTGCTTCCCGCCCTTGGCAGCCGGGAACACCCACTCGGACTTGTGCGAGGCGAGCACCTCCCGCAGCAGCTCGGCGAGGAACGGCGGCAGGATGAGATCGCCGCTGCTTCCGTACTTGGGGTCGACCTGACCCGGCTTGCCATCGACGTACTGGTGCTGCTTCTGCACGAGGACCCGGCAGCCCCGGCCGTGGTCTTCGAGGACGAGGTGCTCGCGGCGCAGACCAACGAGCTCGGAGATCCGCAGCCCGCAGTAGGCGATCATCAAAACCTGCGCATACCCGACCAGCCCGCGCATCGCCCGAGCGTTACGGGCCAGCAGCAACGCCTGCCGCGGCGTCGCAATGACGACCTCGTCGTGCTGCTGCTTCCCCTTGTACTTCCCACGGCGCCGCGACTTCAGGGTGGGCACCGGATTGTCGGCGCGAACCTTCGAGGAGACAGCATCGTCGAACATGACCCGCATCACCGACATCACGGACTTCACATAGCGGGGCTTGTACCGCTCGCGCAGCTCCTTCTCCCACGTCTTCACGGCAACCTCCGCGACGTCACCCATCGCAGCCGCCTCCCAGCGGGGAAGGATCACACTGCGAAGGCGCTGCTGGTACGTCTTGTCGCTGCGGTTCGCCAGCTCAACGGACTTGATCCACAACTCGGCCCACTCGCCCACAGTGATCCGGCCGTCGCGCGGGTTGATGAACGTCTTGCGGCGCACGTCGACTTCGAGGCCGGCCGCGTAGTCCTCGGCGGACTTCTTCGTGTAGAAGGGCTGCCCGTTGTCGTCGCGGCTGACGCTGCCGTAGTTGATGCCGTCGGGGAGCAGGTACCGGCCGCGGTAGCGCCACTTGCGCATCTTCTTGTCGTAGCCGCGCTTCTCGCCGTAAGCCACGGGTCACCTCGCACTGTGCAGTGGACTCGCTAACAATGGGCGGGCACCCGTGGGGGGTCGGATGCCTGTCAGCGGCGTCACCCGGTGATGGCCCGGAGGGTGCGGTAGACGAACGTTTCGTCAAGGCGCTGCCAGCCCTTGATGTGTTGGCGCAGTACCGCCTGGAGGGATGCGGCGCCCTCGTCGGTGATGAGTCTCTTGTCGATGTATACCGCGAAGTATCCGGGGTCGTCGTCGACCCAGATGTCGACGTTGCACGGCATTCCTGAAACCCGCAGAACCTGTACAGACATAGGTCCCCCAAGACCACTGCGGGCGCCCCCCTTTGTGGTGTCCGGATATGACATCACACGATGGGGTGGCATGGGAGGGAATGTTTGCAATTCGTGTGCGTGATGTTACGAACCGTTCGCCGCTCGGGGTTCGTCGTCGCCGTCGTCGCCGTCGGAGAGCCGGTGCAGATTGCGCTCTGCCTTGCGCCAGGCGACCAAAGCTTCCTGGATCTCCTGCGGGGTGGCGTCCGGCTTCCCTCGCACCACGACCGTCATCCGGGCCCCGTTCGCGCCGGGCAGTTGGATGACCCCGGCTTCGAGCAGCGGACCGTCGGACTCCAGTTCGTCGACGACCCGCAGGGGAAGGTCACTCAGGCGCGGATGCCCAGCTGCGGGCTCGGCGGTCGCCGGGGCCGGAATCGGGTCGCCGCCGTGGAGGATGGCACTCCCGGACTCCTCGGCCCACCCGAGGTGAGGCGCGATCTTTCTCAGGCTCTGCGGCATGCGCGCGGGGCGCCGGTTGGCGTCTTCGAGGTTTTGGACGGTTCCCTCGCTGATGCCGGCGAGTTCTGCGAGGGCGACCTGCGAGAGGCCGCGTGCTTCGCGGGCTGACCTGATGGCAGCCGCGAGCTTGGCCCACTGCAGGTTGGTCCGGTCCTCTGTCATGCGGCCATCATGCCGCACGGTTAGGCAACACGCACCTGCCGCTTCACCTAATTGACCAGGATTGATCGGTCTTTGGGGCGCAATTTTGTTGCCTCGTTTGCGCCTCCTTGCGCTTGCGTACCGATTTCACCCCCGTGCGCTCCGTACATCTCTGGCCACGGATGGAAGCGCTTGCGGTCTAGCAGCACCCAACAAGACGCAACGAACACCCAACGAATCCGCATCAACGCCTTGCACTCCTCTCGCCGATGGGTCTAGATTGTGTCTCGTGAGACCCAACGGAGACGCAATGAAGGCCATCCGCAAGGCACGGGGGATCGGTCTACGGCGTCTCGCCGAAGCCATCGGCATCGACCCCGGCTACCTCTCCCGCATCGAAAACGGCAAGCAGGGAGCAGGAGCCGGAACCCTCCACCGCTACGCCGACGAGCTTGACGTGCCCGTCCAAGCCATCACCCACGAGGAGGCCCCCCGTGGCCACGAATGACCCGGCTCCCCCCACCGAAACGACCCTGATCCTGCTCATCGCCGAACTCACGGCAGCCCTCGAACGCCTCACCGCATCCCCCAGCTCGGCCGAACTGGAAATCACGGCCTTCCCCCCGGCCAAGGCTGCCGAGCTCCTCGGCAAGACCCCGAACTGGGTCGTCGAGGCCATCCAGGACGACAGGGTGCCGCACACCTACATCGGTAAGTCGCCGCGCATGACGGCCGACCACATCCGGCAGGTCATCGCGGAGGGCGAGCGGAAGCCCAACAAGTACTCCAAGACCGCCGCGGCCTGACCCCCTGAACGAAATGCGGGGCCGCCCCGGATGCGCGTCCGGACCGACCCCTACGCAGCACTCTCCTACGAACCGAAAGGAGAGACACACGTGTCTCTCATTCTCCCCGATCAGCCGAGTGAGCTGATGCTCACCGAGTCCCGGACCCTGCGGGCCCAGACCGCCAGCCGCGTCGATGTCCTCGACAAGGTGAAGGCACTCGCCCTCCTCCCCGACGGCGTACACGCCACGATCGAGATCGTTGCCGACTTCTTCGAAGCTTCGGTGGACTCGATCGAGAAGGTCGTCCAGCGGAACCGCAAGGAGTTGGAGGAGAACGGCTACGTCGTCCTCCGAGGAGCCGAGTACCGCGCTTTTGCTGCGGACAATCTGTCCGCAGCAAACCCCAAGTCGCGGACGGTCGCTCTCTTCACCCGCCGCGCGATCCTGAACGTGGGCCAGCTGCTGACCGAGTCGGACGTTGCCCGCCGGGTCCGTACGTATTTGCTGGAGGTTGAGGCTCAGGCCACCCCGCAGCAGAAGTCGGAGGCGCTCCTTCAGCTGGAGCTGGCCGAGGCCCGGATGCGGGTGCTGAAGGTCGCCGAGGGCATCGTCGATGACGCGTGGCTGGAGACGAAGGCCCGCCTGGTCGCTGCGAAGGCACTGGGCGAGGAGCCGGAGATCGATCCGCTCGATGTGCCGCTGTACGTGCCGGACTTCCTGAAGGCGCTTGGGCTGAAGCCGAAGGACGTCACGTCGGCGCAGTCCTGGTTCGGGAAGTACGCGCTGGCGATCTGCCGGGAGTTGCGGATCGAGGCGCCGCAGGAGCGTCAGTCGGAGTTGCCGAACGGGACGGTCCGCAAGACGAAGGCGTGGACGGAGCGGCATCGGCCTGTGTTCGAGCTGACGTGGGCGCGGCACTACGCGCACAAGTTCCCGGGCCTCTTCGACCTCGGCGGTGCGGCATGACGACGGATTCGTTCGACGTGGCTGCCTTCAAGTCGCTATGTGCCGCGCTCGACATCGAGACGCATGTGGTGACCGACACCTTCGGCCGGCAGGACGTCCGGATCGACAGGAACGGCCTGAACAAGCTGATCGCCGCCGGATTGCTCCCCGAGGACCCGACAACCCACCCGGCCTGGACCGAGGTCGTTCGCAGGCGCCAGGAAGGCGGTACGTCGTGAACTTCTCCGAGATCTACCTGAAGGCTGCCGGGGTCATCCGCGCCAACGGCCACTACAAGGGCGCCTACTACGGGGTCGGAGAGTCCGGTGTCGGGATCATCCTGACCGCTGCTGAGTCTCCGGTGTGCACGGCGGGCGCGCTCAGTATCGCCATCTCCGGTCAGCCGGTCCCGACGAGTGACGACTTCGACGAGGTTGCCGAGGACTTCGCCCGCCGGACGCACCTCGCATTCGATCCGGCGTGGCCGACCATCGCCATCGGTGATTGGAACGACGCCCCCGAGCGCACCCCTGCCGACGTGATTGCTGCCCTGGAGCAGGCAGCCCGGGAGGTGGCGTGATGGCGACCGCTGTTGAGATCGCTGCCGCTGAGTCCCGCCCGCTGGCTGATCTGGAGATGGATTCGGTCCTCGCGGTCGAGGCCGCGTGGGGGCGTCGGGCGCATGGCCGGAAGCCGCAGACGATCCCCGAGTTCCTGGACGCCGTCGCCGCCGTACACGCCCGCTACGCGCTGCGCCGGGAGTGGCTGCGCACCCATCCGCAGGGGGTGGCGTCGTGAGCATCACCTTCCCGTTCGTGGGGCGCCGTGACCGGCGTAAGCACCGTGCCGTCGACAAGGTGGCCGAGTTGCGGGACGAGAACCGCAGGCTCCTGGCCTGGCAGATGGCCGCTGACGACTTCTTCGCGATCCTCACCGCGGACCGCGAGCAGGTGTACGGGGCGTGGGAGTTCACGGAGGAGCGGCGGCAGGAAGCCGAGAAGGTGGCGGCTTGCACGCTGGAGGAGAACGCGGTCCTGGCTGCCGAGGTGGCCGGGCTGTGGTCTCGGCTGGCGCCGTTCCTCGCGGCTGAGGCGAATGCGCATCGGATCACGCCGCCGCCGATGGTGCGTGACACGAGCGCGATCGAGGACCAGGCGACCGGGCCGATTGATGTCCGGTCTTTGCGGGAGGCGCTGACGGCCCCGTGCGCGGAGTGCACTGCGCCGGTTCCGAAGGGGACGACGTTCTGCTCGGCCCGCTGCCGGAATGCGGCTGATGACCACAACGACTACGGCCAGGACGGGGATCTGTGATGGCCATCTACGACCAGGAGCCCGAAGAGGGCGCCGAGTTCGACATGGCGGACGAGGTGTCGCTGCAGGACACCGGCCGCCCGTATGGGTGGGCTGCGCGGATCATCCGGCATCCGTCGATGGCGCCGACCCGCCGCTACCTGGACGCCCACCCGCTGCCCGAGCAGAAGACCCGGAGGACGGCATGAGCGCCACCATCTGCCCCATCAACCCGCCTGGTCACGACTGGCAGGCCGGTCTGGTCTGCCGCTGGTGTGACGCCACCCGTACCCCGGGGGAGGCGATCCTGTCCGGGCTGGCGAGTGTGCGCGGCTGGACGCCCGAGGCGGCCCGTGTCGTCCGCGACGCCTACCGCGCCGAGGTCCTCGCCTCGGATGGGCAGGCGTACGCCAGCGAGCTGGCCATGCTGCGCACTCTCATCCGCACGGTACGTGTCGCGGTCCGCAACAACGACTGGGATGCCGTCTGGCAGGCCCTCAACAACCACGCCACCGATGACGCTCTGGCCCGCGCGGAGGCGAGAGAGAACGACAGCCACACGGCCGACACCACGCCCGCATCGGGCTTGTCCGACGTGGTGTTCGCTGCGGTGTCGTCGTTCCAGGTCGACCGGTTGAATCCGGGCGGCTACGACCAGCAGCTCACCGCGCACCTGGTGGCCGCGCTCGTCGAGTGGGGTGAGGTGTGATGCCTCGCCCGATCTCCGATCTCGATGTGCCGGTGACCCGGCTGCAGCGGGACCTCCGCGACCTCGCCGCCCGGCAGCGTCTCGCGGCCGGTACTGCCGCTGAGGCCCGGCATCAACTCGACCCTGCCGACACCGCGTTCGCTGCGCTGGCCTGCGAGCACCCCGAGAAGTGCTCCTGCCCGGCCGACTACCCGGCATGGACTCCGGGAGGCGCCCGGTGAGCCTCGACCTCCGCACCATCATCCGCACGCTCCTCGTCTACGGCATCGCCGCCCTCATGGCGGCCATCGCGGCGACCGCAGTCACGGTCCCCCTCGGCCCGCAGCCCGCGATCGTCATCACCGGCGTGTGGACGTGCGCCGCCGCATCGACCGGCTACACCACACTCCTCGTCCTCGACGGATACCTCACCGGCCGGAAAGCAGGCCAGCGATGACCGATCCGAAGTACGCCAAGGCGACCGAGCAGGGCCGGTACTACGAAGACCCTGCCGGGGGCCCGGACCTGGTGTCCGTCACCAACGTCCTGAACATCAGCGTCCACAAGCACTCGCTGATCCCCTGGGCGGTCAAGCTCACCATCGAGTGGATCCTCGACCACCGCATGGAAGTCGCCCGCCGGGCCATCACCGACCGGGCGGAACTCACCAAGCAGCTCAAGCAGATCCACATCGACGCACGCGACCAGGCCTCCGACCTCGGCACCACCATCCACAAGGCTGCCGAACTCCGACTCCTCGGTGCCCCGTTCGCGGTGCCCCGAGAAGTCGCTCCCTATCTGAACCAGCTGGAAGCCTTCCTCGGCTTCTGGGGCGTCGACATCGACAAGCACGTCGAGGCCGCCGAGATCACCTGCCTGCACCGCCGCCTCGGCTACGCAGGCACCGCGGACCTCATGATCTGGCTGCCCACCGGCAAAGGCCGGGCTCGCGAACTGTGGCTGATCGACTTCAAAACGTCAGCCACCCGCTCCGCGAAGTCCGTCTACCCGGAGAACACCCAGCAGCTCGCCGCGCTCCGCTACTGCGAGACGGTCCTGCTCCCCGACGACACCGAGCAGCCGATGCCGAAAATCCAGCGGGCCGGTGTCCTCAACCTGCGGGCGAAGTCTCACGCCCTCGTTGAGATGCCCGCCGGACGTGACGCCCACAGGGCGTTCCGTGGCGCCCTCGCCAACGCGCTGTGGCACCACGCCGCTCCCTCCTCCTACCCGGCCCTCCTCGCCCCGGACCAGCCCGTTCCGGCCCGGTGGCGCAACTTCCGAAAGGTGGCCTGACCGTGGGCGCCCGACTCCGCAACACCCAGGCCCGCGCGGCAGAGCACGGCCGGCTGCGCACTGGCTACACCCAGGGCAACCGGCCTATGCGCTCCGCAACTTGGGTGGTCACATCGCACTCCGAGGAGCACGTCCGTAAGGCAGCCGAACTGTGGGGCGGCGAGCCTGAGCAGTGGCAGCCACTGAACTCCACGATCAGCCAGTGGCGGGTCATCACCAAAGCGTCCTCGATCGAGGCGCTGATCACCCCGGGTGATCCGCTGAACCAGTACAACGAGATGTGGTCCAAGGGCGGTTGCCAGCGGCGTTGTGACGGCGAGACCGAGACCCTGACCCGGCAGCCCTGCATCTGCGCTGCCCGCTTCGGTGAGGACTGGCACCTCCAGAAGAAGGGCGTCGTCTGCTCCACCACGTCCCGCCTGAACGTCATGCTCCCCGACCTGTCCGGAATGGGCATGTGGCGAGCTGAAACCCATTCTTTCTACGCCGCGCAGGAGTGGCCGGGCATGGTCGACATGGTCCTCGCTGGAACCAACGGCAAGGGCTTCATCCCCGTGACGTTGCGGATCGAGCCCCGGCAGCGTGTCGCGAACGGGGAGACGAAGAAGTTCCCCGTCGTCGTGGTCGAGTTGCGCGGCATCACCCCGCGACAGGCGCTGGCTGGCCCGGTGAACGCGGCGACCGCGTTGAACCCGGGCGTCACGCCGCAGGCCGTCGCGGCGATCGAGGGACCGAAGGGCCGCGACTGGCTCGCGGAGGCCGCGGGCGCGCTGACGTCCGACGACGTCCGGGACCTGTGGATGGAAGCCCAGCAGACGGGCGACGTCCACCCGAAGGGCACCGACCCGCTGTCGAAGCAGCTCATGGCGATCGCCGCAGAGAAGGACGCCGAGAACGCAACCCCGAACCAGGGCCCGGAGCCGGACGAGAACGGCGTGTACGACGCCGAAGTCGTCAGCGACGAGACCGGACCCGTCACCTGGCCCGCTACCCGGCAGCCGGCGTCCCGATAGCCCGCACGAACGCACCGGACGCCCCGCGGGCATGGCGGGGCGTCCTGGTCAAGGAGACCACACATGACCGTCAAGACCTCCCAAGAGGACGAGTTGCGCACCGTCCTGACGACCCTCGTCGAACGCTGGCAGGAGCAGCTCGACGAGTACACCGAGCGGGCCTCCACCACGGTGAACGAGCGCTACGCGCGGTACGCCCGCATCCGCGCCACACGCGTGCGGGCCTGCATCACCGAACTGAAGATCGTCCTCAACACCGGCCACCTCCCCTACGACCTGATGACGGACGACGAACTCGCCGCGCTCAGCCTGACCCGCGAAGACGCCGAGATCGTCGAGATCGCCGAAGCGGGGGGTCAGCGATGAGCGACCTCTGGTTCAAGCAGCGCATAGCCGCGCTCGACTTCGAAGCGTCCGACAAGGACCCGCAGACCGCGCGGATCGTGTCGTGCGCGCTGATCCTCGTCGGCGGCGACCTCCCCACGGACACGCGCACCTGGCTCGTCAACCCGGGCATCAAGCAGGAGCCGGGTGCGGTCGCCGTGCACAAGCTGACCGACGAGTACCTCGCCGAGCGCGGCCAGCCCGCCGAGCAGGCGGTGGGTGAGATCGCGAAGGCGGTCGCCGAGGTCGTCGCCGGGAAGGTGCCGCTCGTCGGCCACAACCTCGGCTCCTTCGACCTCAACCTGTTGAACGCAGAGTGCCAAAGGCACCTCGGCGACACCCTCGAAGGCATCTGCCGCGAGCCCCTCAACCGCGTCATCGACACGATGATCCTCGACTGGCACGCGGCCCCCTTCCGGCGTCGCGTGTCGGAGAAGCAGGGCGCCTACGAGATGAAAACCACCGCGCAGACCTACGGCCTGGGATGGGACGACAAGGCTGCGCATGAGGCGAAGTACGACGCGCTGATGTCCGCCCGCGCGGCCTGGCACATGGGGAACATCGCCCATCTGCCGGCCGAGGAGCGCCCGGAGTGGGTGCAGCAGCTGCGGAACTCCTGCGGACCGTACGACCGGTTCGACGACCTCGCCGGCATCGACGTCGAGGAGTTGCATCTGCGGCAGACGTGGTGGGCCGCCGAGCGGGCCGCCGGATTGCAGGAGCACTTCCGCAAGAAGAAGCCGGACACGGTGATCGACGGCTCGTGGCCGCTGCGCCCGACGGGCGGTGAGCGCTGACATGTTCGGACTCACTACCACCCGACGCCTCCATGCCGAACTGGCCGCCGCGAAGGCGGAAACCGACCGGCAACGGCAGCGCGCCGAGAACGCCATCAGGGACAAGCAGACCGCCGAGACCAACCGCGCGCAGGTGCTGCGGCAGATCGCCGAGCAGGACGCCGCGATCCGTCGTCTGCGCGACCGGAACCTTGAACTCGGCCGCCGTGTCAGCCAACTCGCCGAATCCGACCCCGACCACTGCGCCGCCCTCGAACAGAACATCGCCCGCGTGGAAGCGGAACTCGCCGAAGCCCGCAAGCAGGTCACCGACGGGGTCGTAGCCGAGTGGCGAACCCGGGCCGCGGTCGCGGAGAAGCGCGTCAAGCACCTGGAGAAGCAGCTCGACGACGCCGTCGGCTTGCCGGTCGGACGGGTCGAGGACTCCCGCCCGTGGCAGCCCGCCTACCAGAAGCCGGCCGACGACGTCATTGAGGAGACGACCCCATGAACGACCACATCACCGTAGGTGCGGGTGCCCTCGTCGCGAGCATGGCCGGGGCGACCGTGATTGCCCGCGCGTGGCCTGCCCCGGCGCGGCATCGGACGGCGTGGCGGCTTCCGTCTCTGTCGGTGCTGCTGGGGGCGCCGTCCGCGTACACGACACCTGATGTCCCAGAACTGGCGGTCGTCCCGGGCCGGTTCGCGGACTGCCCGATCTGCGACAGGGCCGAGGCCGGGACCGTCACAAAGGATCACACCTGGCGGTGCGGGAGTTGCGGCACCCACGTCCTCGTCGGCGGTGCGTGATGGGCCTCGAACTGAACTCGCAGACGTGGGCGGCGGACGTCGAAGCCACCCCCGCCGAGAAGCAGACCGCCAGCCTGTACGTCGCCGCGAAAGCGACCGGCCCGGCGGACTGCCGTCACCTCCTCGACGTCCTCGGGCTGCTGCCGAAGCTTCTGCGGATCACCGACCACGGCATGGCCGGCTACCGCAAGGGCTGCAAGTGCAAGCAGTGCCGGAAAGCGAACCGGGACCGCAACCAGCGGCAGCGCGCAAAGAAGACCAGCGTGCCCGCGTCGACGGTCGTGGACTGCCCGATCAACACCACGGAGGCGTCGTGACGACCGCCGACCTGTACGCGGCATGGCTCACCGCGGGCGACCGACTGCAGGCCATCGGGGCGTGGCTGGCGGGGGACGGCGCCTGGTTGCCGCTCCTGGTCGTGGCTGCCGTCGTCATCGCCGGGATCTGGTGGCATCGACCCCGCGACGACTACCGCACCCGCAACGACCAGGCGTCCGCCGCGCAGGCCGCGCGGCGCGACCTGGGCGAAGTCCAGAAGCCCGGCACCAACCACGGCCTCTACCTCGACTGCCTCGCCGTCTACGGCGACTGCGAAGAACTCGACCGCCTCCGGAACGCCATCCGCGACCACCAGAAGGGAGAACAAGCGTGACCGCGGACACTGTCGCCTACCGGCGGCGTCTCGGCTACGACCGGGTAAACGGCATCCGGCGCCGCGTCGACGCCACCCAGACCCGCGCCCACATCGAACGGCTGGCTGCCCGCGGCTGGACCCAAGGCCAGATCGCCGCGGCCGCGGGCATTCACCAGACCACCGTGTCCATCGTCGCTTCCGCCCGCCACCCGCAGGTCGCCCGTAGCACTGCCACCGCGATCCTCGCGATCCGCCTCGACCAGAAACCACCCATCCCCAGGGGCCTGACCGACGCCACCGGCACCCGCCGGCGCCTGCAAGCCCTGATGGTTCTCGGCTACACGCTGCCCGACATCACGACCCGGGCCGGCATCACCCGGGGCGGCCTCCACCAGACCCTGGACGGCCGCTGGGAATGCGTACGCACCACTACAGCCGGCCGGGTGGCGCGCGTCTACCGGCAGCTGTCCGTACTCCCCTCGCCGGTGGGGCGTACGGCCGAGCTGGCCCGTAACCATGCGATGGGGCAGGGCTGGCACGGGCCGATGGCGTGGGCGGACATCGACGACCCGCAGTGTGTGCCGGAGCCGACCACGCCCGGTGCGCCGTCGAGTGTGCACCCGGACGATGTCGCCGAGCTTGCGGGCTGCGGTCTGGACGACCTCGAGATCGGCCGACGCCTCGGGGTGTCCCCGCGGACGGTGCTACGCGCCCGTACGGCCCACAACATCCCGGCAGGGGTTACCGAATGAGCCACTACAGCGGTTCCGTCCCGGACAGTCTCCGGGCTGCGGACTGGCGTGACCAGGGGGCGTGCCGGGAGACGGACCAGGCCGGAAAGCCGCTGCACGACCCGGAGTTGTTTTTCCCCGTCGGTAACTCTGGTCCGGCCGTGATGCAGGCGCGTGAAGCCAAGCAGGTGTGCGCCCGCTGCGCGTCATTGATCGAATGCCGGGCGTGGGCGCTGGACTCGAACATCGAGTTCGGCGTATGGGGTGGCCTCACTGAGGGTGAACGCCGCTCCATCAAACGCCGCCACGCTCGAGGCCGCACCGACGAACCGGTGGAGAAGCAGCCGAAGCCGGCCACCGTGCAGGAGTTGTGGGCTCGGCGCGCGAAGCCGCTCGCTGGCGGCCACTTCCGCTGGTCCGGCACCGCGCCGGGGCGCACCGAGCAGGGCCAGTTCACACCGATGCAGGCCGCGTTCGTCATCGACCGCGGACGGAAACCGGTCGGCCGGCTGAAGCGAGTGTGCGAGGTGCCCGCCTGCATCTGGCATGTCGAGGACGAGCAGGAGCGGACACGCTGCGGGACTCGGCCCGGCTACCACAAGCACTTCAAGGACGGCACGGAACCGTGTCCGGAATGCCGTCAGGCGAACACGGACGCGAACCGGCGTCTCGCGTGGACAGGCACGACGAAGCAGTCCGCCGAGCAGCCGAAGCTCGGCCCAGGGCGGCCGAAGACGCCGCGGCCTCCGTGCGGAACGCCGGCTGCCTACCACCGGCACCGTCGGTACGGCGAGCCGGTCGATGATGCGTGCCGGCAGGCGAACGCGCAGAAGTGCGCCGAGTACAAGCAGCGCGTCGCAGCGAAGAAGGCGGTCGCGTGACGGGCGGGAAGCGGCGCCGTGCCCCACCGAAGGCGCCGGAGCGGGAGTACACGCCGGGCCAGCTCCTCGACTGGACCGACCGCTCCCACTGGGCCTGGGACCCGCTGCCGTGCCGCTACTGCGGCCAGCCCACCAACCTCCGCGACAGCAAAGGCGCACCAGCACACAAGACGTGCGCCGAAGCCGCCCTCGCCCAACAGGCCGCAGAAGCAGCCGATGCCTACCAGAACGGACAACACCCGTGACCGTCCCCCTGTACACCGACGCCGATCTCCGCTCCGAGGCCGCGGTCTGCCTGAGCGCTCTCAGCGAGGCGCCGAGCGTGGCGGACATCCTCCGCTGGCTGCCCGGCGCTTACGTCGACTCCTACCGCGAGGACGACGGCTCCGGCCAAACCTGGGGCGACGTCCTCGACAACGAGGGCCTCGCCGAGACCGCACGGAAGATCCACGCCCTGATCGGTGAGGCAGGCAACGCCGTCGGCGCAATCAACTCCGCCCGCTGGCTCGTCGGCCTCGGCGCCGACGGGTTGGAAGCCGACCCGCGCACCGTCGAGATCACCGAAGGCACCCACATCGGCGTCCGCATCCACTTCGCGTTCGACCCGGACCTGCCCGAGGAGATCCGGGAGCAGGTCATCGACGCCCTCCGCGAAGACATCCGCATCACCGACTTCTGACCACCCGCCCGAGCGCTCGGCCCGCGCGAACCAGGCCGGGCGCCCACAACCCTCAACAGGAGAACACCATGGCCGACTGCCAGAAGGGTTACCGCCTCACTGGCGAAGCTCGCGCCAAAGTGGCAGCCGAGCTGAAGCCTCGCTACGAGGCGGGCGCCACCATAAAGCAGCTCGCAGAAGAGACGGGACGCTCAACGGCTGGAGTCGCTGATCTCCTGCGGGCGGCAGGGACAGAGATGCGCCCTGGGACGCGGAGGACGCACGGGTACACCGGGACCTCCTTGTACCGCTCCTGGGCCGACATGGTGGATCGCTGCACGCGGCCCACGCACAAGCGCTGGGCCGACTACGGCGGCCGTGGAATCACCGTGTGCGAGCGGTGGCGGAAGTTCGAGAACTTCCTCGCCGACGTCGGAGACAGGCCGCCTGGAATGACCATCGACCGGGTCGACAACGACCGCGGCTACGAGCCCGACAACTTCCGGTGGGCGAACACCTCTACGCAGAACCGCAACCGCCGGTACTACGAGCGCGGGCCACGCGACCCCTTCACCGGCCGGTACACGCCGAAGGGAGAAGTCCGTTGAGGCGCCTTCTGGCCGCGGTGTGCACGGTCCTCACGGTCGCCGCGCTCGTCACCGCCTGCTCGTCCGGCCACGCCGCCGCGGCGCACGGCCGAGTGACGGACAAGCAGTACCACCCCGCCAGCAGCACGTGGACGTGGCAGCCCACCACCCGCCGGTCGTGCAAGACGAAGACGAAGCGGTCCGGCAAGAAGGTCCGCACCACCACGTCCTGCCGAACGGTCAAGACCGGCCGCCACCGCGCCGTCCACCACACGGCCGCCTGCTGGCTGCTGGAGATCGACCACAGCGCGACCGTCTGTGTGAGTTCCACCCGCTGGCACCACACGCACCGCGGCGACCGGTACCAGGGGGCAGCGTGAACCGCTTCGTCCTCGGCCTGGTCTTCGGCGGCTGCGCCTACGCCATCGCCTGGGCCGCGGGTGCGGACCAGTACGTGACCGTCACCGCCGCCCTGCTCACCGCACTCATCGTCTGGATCGCCGGCGCCGCCCGGTAACCCCACCCTCACCAAGGAGCACGACATGGGCCTCTACCACTCCGTCAGCCTTACCTACGGCTTCGAGGTCCCCAAGGACACCGACCTCGACACGCTCGACAAGGTCATCGGCGACGGCCCCGACCTCGTCAAGGACAGCGTCGGCCATCACATCGTCGGCGACTGGGACCGGCTGCTGCTCGTCACCCGGTTCACCCGCGTCGACGAGAACGAAGTGGTTCCCGTCGTCCCGGCCGAGCTCGCGTCGATCGCTGAACTCGCCGCGTGGGACAGCGCACTCCACGACGTCGCCGTACGCCTCGGCCACGAAGACCACCCCGAACCCCAGTGGCTGGTGGTCCACAACTACCGCTGACCACCTGACCGGCCGCCCCGCACACCCCCCCCGGCGGGGCGGCCTTCCCGGGCTCCCTGGCCCGACTTCCCCCAACGGGCCAGGGAGCCCTTCACACAACGGGAGAACCTCATGAGCAACACCAAACTCACCGGCCAAGCCCGCCAAGCTGCCGCGCAGGACTGCCGCGAGTACTACGAAGCCGGCGCCAGCGTCCGCTCCACCGCCGCACGCTTCGGCCGGTCGTACGGCGTGACGTACCTCCTCTTGCAGGAAGCCGGGACCGTGTTCCGCGACAAGCTCGGCCGGCCCCGCGAGGCGGCCGTCTGATGAGCCCGCCGCCCTACTACACCGCCGACAGCGTGACGCTCCACCTCGGCGACTGCCTCGACATCCTGCCCACGCTGCCTGACGCGTCTGTCGACGCGATCGTCTGCGACCCGCCGTATGGGCTCGCCGACCACCACCCGCGTGTCATCGCGGCTGCGCTCGCCGCATGGCTGGCCGGCGACCGGGCGCACGTCCCGGACGGCCGGGGCTTCATGGGCAGCGACTGGGACCGGTTCGTGCCCCCGCCCGCCGCGTGGGACGAATGCATGCGGGTGCTGAAGCCCGGCGGCCACCTCGTGGCGTTCGCCGCGCCGCGCACCGTCGACCTGATGACGCTGTCGATCCGGCTCGCCGGATTCGAAATCCGCGACAGCCTGCACTGGATTTTCGGGGCCGGATTCCCGAAGGGCCAGGACATAGCGAAGTCCATCGACCGACGTCGCGACGACCGCGCCCAGGTGCTGCAGGTGACCGCCTGGCTCGCAGCAGCCCGTGACGCCGCCGGATGGACGAACGCCCGCATCGACGCCCTATGGGGCTACAACGGCATGGCTGGCCTTTGGACCACCCAGGGCAAGGCCGCGATCGTTCCACAGCCCGAGCAGTGGGACCGGCTGAGGGACGCGATCGGCTTCGACGACACCGAGATCCGGCCGCTCGTCGCCGAACTCAACGGCCGCAAAGGCGCGCTGGGCGAAGCCTGGTCACAGCGGGAAGTCATTGGGACACGGCACTCCGGCCTCGCCGACGGCTCAACGAGCGTGTTCCTCAACGGCACGACTGGACGGAATGTCGACGGAACGGTCAACGTGACCGCCCCGGCCTCCGATGCGGCGCGCCAGTGGCAGGGCTGGAACACCGCGCTGAAGCCCGCTCACGAGCCGATCGTCCTCGCCCGCAAGTCGACCGGCTTCAACACCACGGTCGCCAACGTCCTCGAGCACGGCACCGGCGCTCTCAACATCGACGGCTGCCGCACTCAGGCCGGTCAGGACTACCGCGAGAAGTGCGCGTCCGTCGTCGGCATCTCCAGCCCCCGCAACGGCGACACGCTCGGCGAGTGGACCGGCGTTCGCGAAGACTCCGCGCACGACGCGGGCCGCTGGCCCACGAACATCCTCCTCGGCCACGGACCGGACTGCATCGACGGCGGGGACTGCCAGTCCGGCTGCCCGGTCGCCGAGATGGACCGGCAGAGCGGCATTACCGGCAGCAACGCCCGCGCCGACAAGGGCCAACGTCACGGCGCGCTGTACAACGAGCCGTCCGGTGCGGGCGGCCCGCGCGGTCACACCGACTCGGGCGGCGCATCCCGCTTCTTCCCCGTCTTCCGCTACGAGGCGAAGGCGCCCGCCTCGGAGCGGCCCCGGCTCGCGGACGGCACCGCACACACCACGGTCAAGCCGCTCGCCCTCATGCAATGGCTGGTCCGGCTCGTCACCCCGCCCGGGGGAACGGTCCTCGACCCGTTCGCCGGCTCGGGGACCACGTTGGAGGCCTGCCTGATCGAAGGCTTCCACACGATCGGCATCGAACGCGAACGGCCGCACGCCGAACTGTGCGTGACCCGGCTGTCCAAGCCGATCGCATCCAGTCTCTTCACGATCTGACCAGGAGTGTCCGATGCGCTACTTCCACGGCGGTATCCCCGGCCTTAAGCCCGGCGGCCTCATCACGCCGCACGAGCCGAACTACGTCGACGGCTGCCCGACCTGCGACGCGAAGAAGCAGGGCGTACAGCCCGTCGTCGAGGGCCTCGGCGTCGTCGACCCGCTCACCGAACGCCCCGACCGCGTGTACATCACCACCGACCGCGAATACGCCCGCTTCTACGCCTCGAAGTACCCCCTCGGTGACCTGTACGTCGTCGAGCCCGTCGGCGGCATCGAGGCATCCACCGAGGACCACTTTCCGACCTGGACCACACCGGCCGCCCGCGTGGTCAGCGTCTACGACCGGGCCGTACGCCTCACCCCGCACCGGCGCCGCACCCTCCTCAACCGGTGGGCCGTGGCGGACGCCGCCGCGCTCTACGGCGGCACGTCATGACCCACTGCCCTCCGCCGTGCGGCAAGCAGCGGTACGCCACGAAGCACCTCGCCCAGCTCGCCTGCATTCGCATCGCCATGACCGACGGCAAAACCCTCTACTGGTACCTCTCCCGCCCCTGCCGCTGCTGGCACCTGACCAACCCCGCCCGCCACGGCAACGGCCGCGGAGGCCGACGAGGCCAACAGATCCACGCCTTCACCCGCGACCAGCCGCCCTAACCCCGCCCCGGGCCACGCCGGACCGGTCGCGCAACAGCAAACCCCGCACCGATGGTGCGGGGCCGGACGTACAGGAAGGGAGGGGCAGTGTCAGGACTCGGCCGGCTCGTCGGCAAGCACGCGTTGCTCGCCGAGTGCTTCGCAGGCGCGCTCGTAGAAGTCGTACGGCACGACCACGGCCGCTTCCTTGCCGCGGTTCACCAGGATCGTCGGTTCGCCGGCGTAGCGGGCGCGCGAGATCACCTCGCCGAGGACGTTGCGCGCCTCGGCGATCTTCGCGCGGTGCTCGGTGCGAGTGGTCGCCATGTCGACAGAGTAGCGGATTCGCTACGCCACTCAACACCGCAACGTCGCTTTCTTAGCTATGATGACTATGTCAGGCATGATCCCGACCCGCCTTGAAAGGGGCGATGCACCGCCATGTCCTGATCAGCACAAACCGAAGAGAGAACACGTGAGCCTCGACGCGCAGGACTGGGTCTGGAACCACTCCCAGTCCAAGGGCACCGCCCGTCTGGTGCTGCTGGCGATCGCCGACAAGGCGTACGGCAAGGGCTGCACGGCCTACGCCGGTACGACCATGCTCGTCCAGCGTTCCAATGCGGCCCGGTCCTCCGTCGTGGCCGCTGTCGACAAGCTCATCGAACTCGGCGAGCTGGCGGTCGTCGACGGCCAGCAGGGCCCGCGCGGCGAGACCGTCTACACCCTGCCGAAAGCGCGACGTCACCGCAGGTCAACACCGGAGGGGGGTCCGGATTCCGGACCGGTACAGATTCCGGACCGGTCCGAAAACCGGACCGGTACAGATTCCGGACCGGGGGGGTCCGAAAACCGGACCCCTGGGGGTCCGAAATCCGGACCCCATAACGCAAGAAACACAAACACCAACCACCCCTCTGCTCCTGAACCCGGACCCGGCAATGAGCAGGAAGGCCAGCAGGACCGGATCCCGAGGGCGTTCGACTACATCCAGCCGCTCATCAAGGCCATGGGCGAAGCAGGCATCCGCGTCTCCTGGCAGATGGCCGCCGAAGACATCCAGGCGATCGCCGTCGTCCAGCAGCGTGCGGGCGTCAAGGAGATGGTCACCTTCGCCCGCAACATCAAGGGCCGCGCTCGGGAGCCCATCACCCACGCCACGTACTTCCTCAAGTCCGGCTGGCGCGGCCTACCGCCCCAGACCGAACCGCGACCCGACAACGAGCCGGAAGAAGACACGCCGCCCTGGTGCGGAGATCCCGACTGCGACGAACGCACCCGCCTCCGCCAACGCGAAGACGACAACGGCCTCCGAGCCCTCTACCGCTGCCCCCAATGCCACCCGGACCGTAAGGACCCCGCCGCGTGAACGACTTCCAGGACACCGCCGACTTCGAGCGTGTGCCGCCCAACGACCCCCACGCGGAACAAGCCGTCCTCGGCAGCATGCTCCTCTCCCACCACGTCATCGACCGCGTCACCGCCCGCGTCGAAACCATGCACTTCTACCGAGCCCACCACCAGACGATCTTCGTAGCAATCATCGACCTCTACGGCCGCAGCCGCACACCCAAGATCGACCCCATCACCGTCGGTGAAGAACTCGCACGCACCGGCGACCTCAACAAGATCGGCGGATCCACCTACCTCCACCAACTCATCCAAGCCGTCCCGACCGTCGCCAACGTCGAGGAATACGCCGAGATCGTCCGCGACAAAGCCATGCTCCGCGCCGTCATCGGAGCCTCCAGCCGAGCTGCCGCCCGCGCCTATGCCCAACAAGACACCGCAACCGAAATCCTCGACGACGCCATGGCCGAGTTCCAAGGCGCAGCCACCGGATCCTCGCCCCTCGACGTCAAACTCGCCGTCGGCGACCGCTGGGCATCCTTCCTCGACGAACTCCAAGCCGGGAAAGACCCCCGCGCCCTCGACACCCCCTGGCACGACCTCAACGACGTCATCGAGCTCAAGCCCGGCCAGCTCATCACCGTCGGCGCCGCAACCGGCGGCGGCAAGTCCCTGTTCGGGATGAACCTCGCCTCCCACGTCGCCCTCACCCGCTGCCGCCCCGCCCTCGTCGCCTCCATGGAGATGGGTGGCAGCGAACTCATGGCCCGCCTCACAGCCGCCGAGGCCGGCGTCGACCTCGACCACCTCATCCGACGCCAGCTCACCGACTACGACTGGGCGAAGGTCATCAAGGTCTCCGACCGGATGCAGAACGCCGGGAACTTCATCCTCGACGACTCCCCGAACCTCACGCTCTCCAAGATCCGCGCCCGCATGCGGTGGATGTCCGGCCATGGCCAGGCCGCTGCGATCGTCGTCGCCGACTACCTCCAGCTCATGACCCCCGAAGGATCGTCCAGCACCACCAGCCGCGCGCAAGAAGTCGCCACCATCAGCCGCGGCCTGAAACTCCTCGCGATGGAGTTCGAAGTCCCCGTCGTCGCGCTCGCCCAGTTCAACCGCGGCGCCGTCGGCCGTCAGCCGGTCGTCTCCGACTTCAAGGACTCCTCGGCGATCGAGCAGGACTCCAACGTGATCCTCCTCATGCACAAGCCGCCGGAGCTCGACCCCGACGACCCGGACTACAAGCGCACCCGGGACCGGACCGGGGAGATCGACGTGATCGTCGCAAAGAACCGTAACGGCATCAGCGGCCGCATCATCCCCCTCGCTTTCCAAGGCCACTACGCGCGCCTGCAATCCCTCGGCCCCGACCTCTGAACAGGAGCAACCGTGATCACCTGGCCCGAACTAGCGGCAGCCGAGCCGCGGTTGCGCGACCTCGAAGAAGAAGTACGCGCCGAGGCAGCCAAGGCTGAGACCGACCCGATGTGGTCGTTCTCGATCTACTGGACGTACACCCTGCGCCCCGCCGTCAAGCCCCTCGTCGGCTGGTACCGCGACACCGGCGCTCACCCCCGCCTCGAATCCGAAGAGGCCTGGCACACCGCCATCAGCCACCTCACCGGCATCCTCCCCGCCGGCGAAGGGCTCTGGGCGTCATGAGCGAACTCCGCATCGAGGACATCGCCGAGCTCCGCAAAGACCCCGACAGCTTCCGTGACTACCTCCGCCACCTCACCGGACGCGCCGTCGTAGCCCCCGTCGAAACGTCAGGACCGGACGACGAGCCGGAGCCGGCCGCCTACCACATCCCGCGCAAGGGAGCGTGGCCCTGCGGCACCGCCGCCACCGGACCCACGCCCGCCCCCTGCGGCAACTGCCAGGAGGGAACCGCCCGATGACCATCCGCCCCCAAGACCTTCCCGAGATCCGCGCCGACGTCCTCCACTGGCACCTCCAGCACGGGCCCGCTTTCTTCGACATCTGCATCCGAGCGGGAAAAATGGACATCCGCCCTGCCGGGCCGACGCACGAAGCCGCCGCCTACCTTGCCAAGGCCGAAGCCGACCGCATCATGCGCGCCGACCTCTATTGGATTGACGCCCACATGGCCGAACTCGCCATGACCGCAGCCGAGTCACTCCCCGAGTTCACCCTGATGCCCGAAGACCTTCCGTCCCCACACGGTTTGATGGTCTTCGAGAAGCCCGTCTACACCTACATCGAAGACGGACGCCAGACCCACCTCACCGCAGTCGCCTGGGGACCTTTCAACTACGAGAACTTCCCCTACGGCGGCACGTGGATCAGTTGGTACTCCGACCGCGAAACGAACCTCGAAGCGGAAGCCAACGTCGGCTCCCTGGGGAACACCGAGAAGCGGATCATGCGCGCGGCACTCCCCGCCCTCTCCTACGACCAAGAAGAGGTCTACCCCTTCAGCCCCGCCCCCCTCCCCGCGCGCACCAGCAGGGGCCAGGAGGCGCAGCCCTTCAGCCTTGACGGCCGATACCGGACCAGCGAACTCCTCCGGGTGTCGTGGCTCCTGATGCAACAGCCCCTCGCGGACGTGAGTGAAGTCGAACCCGATCGCGCTGCACGCAAACGCCTGCGCCGCGCCGGCCGGGAACCCGCCATGGTCCGCATCATCGGCCTGCGCCGCCCGAAGTCCTCGACGGACCACGGCAACAGCGACCGCGAGTACCACCACCAGTGGGTCGTGCGCGGCCACTGGCGGCAGCAATGGCACCCGAAGCGGGAAGTCCACCGCCCCGTCTGGATCGCCCCGCACATCAAGGGCCCCGAAGGCGCACCGCTGATCGGCGGCGAAAAGGTCTACGCCCTCAAACGCTAGCCGCCGACTCACCATCGCCAGCCACGACGCCCGCATCACCACCTGGACCACCGCCCAAACCGCCGACCAGCAGACCGGAGACACCGAATGAGCAGCACGCCCGAGGAGACCACCGTGACCGACATCCAGAACCCCACCGACTGGAGCGACTTCGACTTCCTGGAGTTCGAAGCCTTCTGCTCCAAGGTCAACATCGAAGGCTTCACCTACGCCGCCGAGAACTACGGGCCCAACTTCGAGGACCCGCAGCTGAAAGTGATCGCCGAGGACCTCGGCCAACTGCGCACCCTCTACGTCGAGAACGAGGACAAGGTCGACACCTGGTACCTGGCCGTCGGCGGGGAGCGCGCCTGCGACCTCCACAACGCCCACGTCGACGAGGAACGCCAACGACGTGAGGACGCCCGCCTGTTCGGATTCCGCTGCACCGACGGCTACGTGATCACCGCCGACAGCAAAGCCGACCGCGACCGGAGCGTCGCCTACCTGCTGGAGAACGAAGGCAAGGGCTGGCGGGTCCCGCAGACGCTGCTGCGCCGCGAGACGGCAGGCGGCGAGTGGACCGACGACGGTGACGCACGCGCCGCGGCCTCGGGGGACACGCGGTGACCAACAGCACCGGTTGTACTGACCGGTCAGTGCAGAAACCTCAGCCACTGAACCGTTTGGAGACAAACCACATGCAGAGCACCAACGAAACAACCACCCCGCAAGCCCCCAAGGCCGCAAACGCCCCTCTGAGCGCCGAACAGACCCCCGGAGGCCCCGGAGTGCCAACCGGGCCCCAAGCGACCCCTGACGCACGCACAGCACCGCTCCCCGGGCCTGCCACGGTCGAACCGAACCCCGCCACCCGCACCAACACCCCCGACCGCCGCAACCCCGACGGGTCCACCACGATCCGCCTGAAGCGGTGCTGCAACGGCTGCGGCCAGTACGTCGGCGACCTCGACAACCGCGACATCAACGCCCACGGCGGCCTCACCGACGTCCGCCGCGAGTGCCCCAACTGCCGCCCGCTCGTCGAGCTGGAAGCTGCCGGCTGCCGGACATGGCGCCTGACCGAGCGCAGCTTTAGCCGCGTTGCTCACGAGATCGACCAGCTCCGCCCGTGGGTCTTCACCAAGGGCTACTGGCAGGAAGTCGACGGCAAACTGCAGGTCGTCGGCCTCCGCGTCGGCCAGTACCCGGACCACGTCGTCGCGTTCTTCGGCGACACCCTCGTCCGGCATCCCGACGGCACGTTCAGCGTCCACAAGGCGCCCGAGGCGGTGTCGGCATGACGCGCCCCGATATCCGCCGCGAAGACGGTGACCACGCCGCCGCCCGTTCCAAGTGGCCCGCTGCCCAGCACCTCCAGCAGGCCGCCGACCAACTCCGCGACCTCGGCCCCGACCTGCACCCCGACCTTCGAAGCTACGCCGATCCCGTCGCCGAATGGCTCGACAAGACCGCCAACGAGATGGCGTGGCTCGCCCCGTACCGCGACCACGAAGGCGGCCGCCAGCCGTGGCGGGTCGCAACCCGCATCGCCCACACCACGCTCGGCCTGCCCAACCCCGACACCTGCCCGACCTGCCACACCCGGGTACGCCCCGGAACCACCACCGAGGAGCCGACGGCATGACCGAGCCCCTGACCCCGACCCGCCTCGACGAGATCGACACCCGGGCCGGATACCTCCACGAGTACGGCACCCTCACCGACGGGCCCCTGCAAGCCGACCTCGACCAACTCGCCGGCGTCGATGTCCCCGCCATGGCCGCCGAACTCCGGCGGCTCACCACGGCGCTCGACGAGATGACCCACCTCCGGGACAACGCCCTCCGTGCCCTGTACCGGGACGACGTCGACACGGACATCGACCTCGAGGAGACCATCGCCGCCCCGTTCTACGGGCCCGGCTGGGACTGGGACGAACACGACCTCACGCCCGTCGTGAAGGAGGCCGCGGACGCGGTACGGCCCGCGTTCGGGAAGCTCACCCAGCAGCGTGACCAGGCCCGCGACATCGCCGTCGCCTTGGAGCAGGAGACCGCGCACCAGGCCGTGCAGATCGACCGCGTCCGCGCCTGGGCTATCAGCCACGAATACCGGTGGCTGCACGAACTCCTCGACGGCTACGGCACCCACGGAGGCTGGCTGTGACCGCCGCGATCCCCGATGGGCCGCTGGACAGCCGGCCGGACGGCTACGCGACCGCCGCCGAGCGCGACGCGATCCTCCGGCAGCTGCTGACCGACGCCAACGTCCGGTTGGGCGCGTACGACGAGGTCACCGTCCGCTGGCTGGTCAACACGCTGGACTGGTGGACGTTCGCGGGCGTCGCCTCGCTGATCCGGCAGGCCGCCCGTGAGTGAACCCCCGCGCTGTCGTGGCTGTAAACGCCGGCTGAAACAGCCGTCCCCGTCCGGCTACGGGCCCGTCTGCGAACGCCGCGTCAACGGCCGCCCGGCCCGCATCCGGACCAGCAGCAGCGACGACCAGATGCCCGGCCAGGCAGAGCTGGAGCTACGGCCCATGCAGCCGACTTTGTGGTCCGTCTGACCACTGTCGGTACCACCATCTAACCTGCTCAACACGCCGCAAATCAGGAGGAAATGACCATGACCGCACTCGATCCGGCAGCCGCCCAGAACGTCCGCTACACCACCGTCCCCCGCGTCCTCGCCCTCGCCAAGGCCCGCCAGAAGGTCGGCACCGACACCGGCCACGTCTTCGCCTGGGACGACCTGAACCCGGTCGAACAGGAGATGGCCCTCAGCGTCGCCGCCGCGTGGCTGGAGGCCGCCATCGCTGCCGGGATCGCCCCGCCCGCCGAGCGCCCCACCGACCGGCATGACGCCGTGTACGTCGACGACGAAGGCCTCCTTTACGCCGAGTACCGGACCATGCCCGAGTCCGACGGCCTGCTCCGCCTTGTGTGGGCCGACCGCATGGCCGAGTCGAAGGCCGATCTCGAAGACCGCGGCGCCACCTTCCGCTTCCTCGGCTGGTGCCTGTAGCCGCCGTCCAACGATTCGCCGAACCAACAGACCAGTGAGCAGCAGGACGGCCGGCCCGGGCTGTATCCGGGCCGGCCGCGCCACCCATCCCACCACACACGACCTGGAGCCTGACCATGACCGAACACCCCACCGGCCCGCGCTGCGGGAACAACCCGAACACCCAACTCACCGGCGGCGACCAGCGTGTCGTCGACGAGTTCCGTGCCTTCCTCGACGCCCGGTCCGTACTGCGGGACCGCATCGTCAAGGTGCTGGCCGCCACGGAGTTGAAGCCGCCGTGGCCGCACTGCCTGGCCATGGCCGATGCGGTGCTGTCGGTGCTGCCCGCGCCCGCCGACCAGGGCGCCGCGCTGCGGGAAGCGGAGCAGCGCCAACGCCCGAACACGCCGCCCTCAAGGCCGGAGCCGCACATCCCCGACCACACCATCAACGAAGAAGAGGCCCCGCGCCCAGTCAAGCAGCGCGCCGACTGCACCGAGTTGGAGTGGGCCGAGCAGGAACGCGCCCGCTTCGAACGGCTCTACACCCGCGAGACCGTCCGCGGCGACCTTGCCGAGCAGCGCGCCGACACGGCCGCCCGTGACGCCGACATCTACCAGCAGCGCCTCGAACGCCTCGGTGAGGGATACACCAGGGAACGCAAGCGCGCTGAGAAGGCTGAGGCGGACGCCAATCACAACGCGGGCCTCGTCGCCGACGCGGTGCAGCGCGCCGAGCGTGCGGAAGCTGCGCTTGAGCGGGCCCGTGGCATCCAGTTCCGCACCTCTGCCCCGGACTGCAACTCTCTGGCCCGGGCGCAGGACAACGGGTGGAACGCCGCACTGCACTGGGTGCGGAAGGCCCTCGACGGCCCGCTCGACGAGCCCGCTGCCGAGGCGCGCGGCAACGACAAGCAGGACGACCGCGAGACGCTCGCCGCCTTGTTCGAAGGCTTCGGCCGCCTGCTCGCCACCAGCTCCCGCGACTGGGGCCAGTACGCGCCCGACGCGTGGCTGTACGCCGTCATCCTCGGCTGGGACTGCGAAGAGACCGAGCACGACGAGACCTGCACCCACGGAGCCATGGAGGAGATGGCCGCCCGACACGGCTGGGACGCGGAGGCCGTGGCCAAGGCGCGCAGGTACCGGGCCGTTGTGCGGGCTCTCACGGAGTCCGCCGCTGTCGTGCGGGCCGCCGAACCAGCCGACACCCAGACGCAGACGCGCGCCCTGTTGTTCTGGGACGCGACCAACGGAGCGTCCCTCAGCGACAGCAGGATCACCATCCCAGTGGACAAAGCCGCGAACCTCGCTGAGTTCACGCCCGCAGGAGTGCTGATCCTTCAGATTCCGGATGCGTCGGCTCTGCGGGCCACCCTGACCACGCTGATCGCCGAAGCCACCGAGGCGCAGCAGGACGGGGCGCAGTCGTGATCGTCCACGAAGCGGTCGAGGCGTTTCTCGCCGTCTACCACGCCATCGTCGCCTGGCTGATCTTCCTCGCGGTGTTCGCGTCAATGATGGCAGGGGCTGCGGTCGCATGCTTCGCGCCCGACACACGGCAGCCACGGCGGCGCTCCAGGCGCCCCTCCTGGGCTTGCGGGCGCCTCGGCGCCCGAATCCACGCACGAACCCGCGTCAGGCCGCGGGAGAGGCGCACAGCGCCTCGCGTGCCGTCCTGGGCCACACAACAACCCGTCGACCACTACGAGGAGGCGGCATGAAGCCGTACCGCATCCTGATCACCGGATCACGCACCTGGGACGACCGCGACACCATCTGGCGCGAACTCGGCAACACCGTCGCCCCCATCCCCGTCGACCGAGAGATCACCGTCGTTCACGGCCACTGCCCACGCGGCGCCGACGCCATGGCCGACGAATGGGCCCGCAAGTACGGCGCCACCGTCGAACGCCACCCCGCGAACTGGCGGCCCGGCGGCGTCCTCGACCGGGCGGCCGGCTTCCGCCGCAACGCCGAGATGGTCGCACTCGGCGCGGATATCTGCCTGGCGTTCATCAAGGACCGCAGCCGAGGCGCCAGTCACGCGGCTGGCCTCGCTGCTGGCGCTGGGATCCCCGTGAGGCGGTGGATCGCATGACCACGCACCGCGACCCCGAGCCCGACGACGAGGACGACGACGGCCCGTACTGCGGGAGCCGGCCGTGACCCGCCGCGCCTGGCTGCCACACCCCGCCCGCACCGTAGGCCAGTCCCGACCATGCTCCACCGGCCTGCCCCGCTTCACCAACCTCGACCGCGCCCGCGAAGCCCGCATCCACGGCCACGGCAACCACCAGCTCACCGCCTGGGCGTGCCACCAATGCGGGGGTGCGCACATCACCGACCAGACCGACGCACCCCCCAGCGCCGGCGACTGCGAACCCGCCTGGACCACGCCCAGCAGCGCGGTCAACACCGTCACCGTCCAGGAGAACTACCTGTGACCAACCCACCCACCCCGTACAACGGCCGCTGCTGGACGAGGCAGGAGCCCGTCGACGTCCGCACCTGGACCGGCCGGCTCACACCCGCCCTCGCGGCCTGGATCGGCGACAACCTGATCACCGTCGACGAGCAGCAGCTCACCGTCCACAACGCCGACCACGACCCCGTCACGTTGCAGCCCGGGTGGGTCCTCGTCCGCTACCCAGACGGCGCCCTGATCGTCCACTCGCCAGCAGCAGCCGCCCGCAAACTCGAACCGGAGGCATCGTGACCGGCCCGTCGAGCACACCCCGGGGTGAGCACACGCCCGCCCCGGGCATCACCTGGGACACCCAACTCGTCCGCCACGAGCGGGTCATCGACGAGACCAGCGGCCCGGACATGAACCAGCCGCTCCCGCCCCGCCCGAACCGGGCCACCAGGCGCGCCGCCGCGCGCGCAGCACGGAGGAAGAAGTGACCGAGCACATCACCGCCCGCACCCCGCTGATCTGCTCCGACGAACGCCACAAGGCCAGGGTCGCCGACCTGGAGCGCTACCGCATCGCGGTCGAAGCGGTCGCGGAGGTGCTCGCCGACCACAACGGCGACGACTGGTCGGACCACCCCGCAACAGAGGCCGTAAAGGCAGCGCTCACCCTGCGGCCAACCCCGAACCCGGCAGCGACCGAAGCGACCAACGGCGCGAGTTGTCCACGGACAACCCCGGACAACCCGCCCGCCAGCCGCAACACGACGATCACCGACCGCCCATTCCGCAGCCACCGCACCTCGGAGGAGTCCCGATGACCGACATCACGGCCGCCGACATCCACGACGTCACCGCCGCGATCCGCGACCTGACCACGGTCATCCGCCAGGAGATCGCCGACCGGCAGCCGATCGCGAAATGCGGTGCGCCCAACCGGGCAGGCAACAGCCTCGGCACGCAACGCTGCGAACTCCCCGCCGGACACGACGGCCGCCACGGCGAAGGCATCAGCAGCTGGCCACGCACCGCGACGAAGGAGGCCACCCGATGATCCGCCTCATCTCCGACCCCACCGTGTGGGCCGAGCACCTGCGTGCCGGCCGCCGCGACGAAGTCTGCGCCTGGCTGCAGGCGAACGGACTCGACCCGCTCGCCGTGCTCTCCACCCACCCCACCACCATCGAAAACACCGCGGCCGGGCCCGTCATTTGGTGTGTGGTGATCGAAAAGGACTCGGCCGTACCCGAACAGCGGACGGTGCCCCTCGTCGTACCACCACCCGCACACTGGCCCGTACACGAGACGGCGGAGCAGCGGTGAGCATCTACGCCAGCATCGAAGGCATCGGCGATGTCGGCGACCCCGAATACCTCGGCGCCCCGTGGACGTACCAGGGCAGCCACATCCCACCCCGGGAAGACGGGCCCCGCGCCGGCGTGGTCGGCCTCGCACTGATTCCGTCGCACATCACCGCCGACGGCCGCGACGACCAACCATCCGACGGGCCGCCGTGGCCGTTCCTGCGCCTCCACCTCGACGTGGAAGGCGACGACCCGACCGTCCTCCTCGACATCGCGCAGGCCCGGTTCCTTGCCGCGCAACTCAACCACTGGGCAGACCAGGCCGACGTGGCATCCTGAACGCGCGGGGCGGCACGATCCCCGGCACCCTGCCGGGACACCTGGCGGTGACGGCCGCCGCCCCGCACACCGTCAAACCGACGACTGGAATGCGGCCACCGACACCCGCGCCGGCCCACGCTGGTCGTCCACCGACGGCAGCACCCGCAGCAGCACACCAGACGCCTCCGGCCGGACGGCGAGCCGCACCAGGGGGACACGCTCCAGCTCGGCCGGACGCTCAGCGGGTGTAGCGGTCATCGCGGGCTCCTCGGAATGTCAGTGCGGCACCGTATCGTGAGTGTGCCGCCTGGCGTTCCCTGCTGCTGCGCCCGGCAGCGCTGCTACCGCCCGAGGATCGCTTCACGGGCAACACGAAGGCCCCGGACGCCATGCGACCGGGGCCGTCGGCGTCACCCCTCCACGGTCACGTACCCGGCTGCCTCCAATTCGACGACGAGTTCGTCGATGTCCTCCGGATCGATCCCCGCAGCCCGCCGCTGCAGCTCCTGCGCGCGTGCCGTGTCGATGTCCCAGTCGTCGCCGGACACCAACTCCAGCAGCAGGCCGAGCGCGCCGAGGCTGAGCCCCGACCGCCGGATCAGCTCGTTGGGGAACCACGTCGTCGGCGCGAACGGGTCGCGGAGGACGCGGTCCTGGACGTGCGGCTGCACGCGAATGATCTTCTTCATCTGCTCTCCATCTCATCAAGCGCCTCGCGCGCACGTACTAAGGCCGGGCAGAAGCGAGGAGTATTAGCCGCCCGCAGTGTTGTGAGCCCGTATTACGTAACCCGTGTTTCTAAAGGGGACCCGCTGGCGAGGTGTCCGGCTGAGACCCCTTCCAGCCCGGAGGGCGCGGGACGCGAGGGGTCCGCTGGTTGCGTCCTCTAATTGTCCGTTTTCTGCGGAAGGTCGTAGACGGTGAGCACCGTCACGAAACCACCCCCGCCAGGCTCTCCAGCCGGGATCTTCTTCGTCTCCCGCGTCATGTAGCCGAACTCCTCCAGCTCCGCGAACGCCGTCCGGTAGGCCCGCTTGCCCTCCGCCCGGGCGCCGCGGTGTCGGTACGCCTTCTCCCACATCTGCTGCGCGTTGGTCTGCCAGCCAGGAGGCCGCGCGATGATCTCGACCAGCACCATGCGGGCCAGCATGCTCATCCGCTCGTCGAACACCATCTCGTTCGGCGGCTGCGAGAAGTTCTTCTTCAGCTTCGAACGTCGGACTATGAGCACGCGCGGGCCCCCGTCTGGCAGGCGCGAGCGTGGAACGGTACTGTCATGAGTAGTGCCTTACTTCGTGGTGGGACACTGTGGCAGCGGGAGTCGAGGCCCGCTCAAAACGCAGAACGGCCGGACGGTTGACCCCGTCCGGCCGTCGCCGTTTCACAGGTAATTCTATGTGACTACTGTGGCCAAAACCGGCCATTGGCCTGCAAGTTCACCGATCCCACCCCGCGCCCTCATCCCCGTCCAACCACGCGTAGTAGTCGCCCCCCTGCCACGCTGTATGCCGCTGGTGATAGCCGCGCTCGCCGCAGTACACGGTGTCTGGCATCGGCTCCTCCCGGAACGTTGCCGCACACGGTGCGTCGCCTGTCGGCTCATCCATCCTGCGCCTCCTTCGGCGTGGCCTTCTTGCGCGTCCTGCCAGAGCCTCGGTAGTTCTCGATGATTCCCTGCACGGTGGAGATCGATAGGCCGAGTCGATCGCCGATCTCCCGATAGGTGATCTTCGCTTCGCGCATGGCCAGTACCAGTTCCCGGCGCTCCTGGGTCCAGGTCTCGTTGCGCTTCATCTGGTCGGCCAGCACCTTGTTCCTGGCGCGCACCCGCTCTTCCGGATCCTCGATGCGGTCCACTTCGTCCAGGGCGTCCGTCACTCGGCGCACCTCCTCGTCGCTCATACCCGAGCCCTTCTTCCGGGCGGGCACTGGCATGAGTTTACGGGATCCCGTAAAGTCTCTTCCAGCAGTCCGCACTGCTAACGCAAGAAGCCCCCGGCCCGGCGCTGGAACGCCATATGGGCCGGGGGCGCCCACCTTCAACCGTGACGAAGAGGCAGGCAATGCCCAACCGTACCGATCACCGCACCACCGAGCACCCTCCGGGACTCCCCGAACCCTCGTACGCGTCGCCCTGGCCCGAAGACTGCATCGCCCGCTACCTCACCCCAGCCGGCGAACACGTCGACATCACATACGTCAGCCGCGCCGGATACCTACTGAGCACCTGCACGGGCTGCGGCAACGTCGACGACACCGACACCTACGGCCTCCTCTCCGACCCGCCGGAGAAGGAAGACGCCCGCATCGAGAAGGCGCTGCCCGAAGCCCGCGAGCAAGCCCAGGCCCACGCCGAACGCTGCCGCGCCCTCCCGCGCCCGACGGTGACCTCATGAGCAAGAAGCAGCCACCCGCCGTCGCCGCCTACGCCCAAGCCGCACAAAACTGCCGCGACATCGGCCAGCAAGTCGGCGTCCGCAACTGCGACAACGACCTCAACTGGCGCGCCGCCGAACTCGTCGCCGAAGCCCGCTTCAACGACGCCCGCAACGCCGGCCACAGCGTCGACGAAATCCTCAAAGCCGGGCGGAAGCAATGAACGAGCCCATCACCCCGGTCGACGAAGACGTCAACGCCAACTCGGCCGAGCTCCTGGCCCGCGCTGCCACGGACTACCGCGTCACGCAGACCGCAGGAACCGAGCAGCAGAACCAGGGCGGCACTGGTATCCGGCAGGGCGTCCTCCCAGGAGGAACCCGCTGATGGGCGAACGCTTCTGGTACGGCCTCGGCGTCCTCGCCACCCTCGCATCCGGCATCTTCGCCGTCACCTGGATGACCACCCACTAGACCGGCCGGCGCCCGCGACCACTCCCCCCGCGGGCGTCGGCCACCCCCAATCCAGAACAGGAACCACTCGTGTACACCGGACTTGCCCACACCGGGGTTGGCGCCGCCTTCCTCACCGTTGCCGCGATCGGCACCACGATCAGCGGCTACATCACCAGACGCGCCACCCGCCGTGCCCTCCGCCGCAACCAGCAGGACGGTGGCGACCAGTGAGCCTCACCGTCACCGTCCTCATCCCCGCCCACGACGAAGCCGCCACCATCGAGCGGTGCATCCACGCCGCCCGCACCTCCAGCTACCCGGTGGAGCGGATCGTGGTCGTCGCAGACGCCTGCTCGGACAACACCGCAGAGTTGGCGCGCTCGGCCGGCGCCGACCTCGTCCTCGAGACCGACTTCAAGGACAAGGCCGCCGCGCAGAACGCCGCCCTCTGGGACATCACCAGCGACATCACGATCGGCTTCGACGGCGACACCTGGCCGGACCCGGACTGCATCCGCCTCATGATGGAGCACATCGAGCGGGACGGCCTGGACGCCACCTGTTCGACGATCCTGCCCGCCCAGGGCGCCGTCGTGCCCTACTCCAAGACGACCGGCTGGGGCCGCGCCGAGGCCGCCTTCTTCACCCGGCAGCGCCGCTTCGCCTACGCGTTGGGTCGCCGCTGGTGGCGCCTCTGCCAGGCCAAGGTCGGCCGTATCCAAGTCCTCACCGGCGCCTGCTACGCCTTCAAGACCGCAGCGATCCAGGGGATCGGCGGCTTCCCCAACGGCTTGATTACCGCCGACATGGACGCCACCTGGGCGCTGCACGGCGCTGGCTACAAGCTCGACTACACCGGTGACGCTCTCGCCTACACCCTCGACCCCGAGGACTTCCGCACCTACCGCAACCAGATGCGCCGCTGGTCCTCCGGCTACTACCAGAACATGGCCAAGCACCGCCGCCAGCTCAAGAACTGGCGGTCCCTGCTCGTTGTCGGCGGCGCGATCTTCGACCTGGTCAGCCTGTTCTTCGCCGAGGGGTACCTGATCTGGTCCGCGGTCACCGGCACACACGAGGCCCTGCTGAAGGCGTTCCTGTTCTGGACCGCCGTACACACGATCGTCTCCTCGGTCCTCGTCGCCACCGTCGTCGGCGTCCGCGAGGCCGTGTACGGCGTCGTCCCGTACACGCTGGTCAACTACTACAACAAGTGGCTCTACCTGTGCGGCTTCACCCGCGAATGGATCCTCGGCCGCCACTACGCCTCCTGGACCGGACGCCAAGGCCGCAAGACCGTCATCACCCCCATGACCGCCGCCCGCCGCCGCACCCTCAGCATCCTCGCCGCCGCCACCGGCTCCCTCACCGGTCTACTCGGCGGATACCTCGGCAACAGCCTCCTCTACACCGCCGGCATGGGCGCCGCGGTCGCGATCCCACTCTCCATGGTCCGGCTCCGCGGCACCGGCAAACGCCGCGCCACCGACACCACCACCCCGGCCGTCACGGAGGAGATCCCCCTCCTGAAGCTGTACGACCCCGACACCGAACAGACCCTGCAACTCCAGCTGCCCGCACGCTGAGGAGCCCGACCGTGCCCCGCCGCCGACACCGCACGATCAGCGACCACATCGCAGGCACCTGATGGCGCTCCGGAAACCATGCCCGAAGGGCCGGGGCCAGTGCCGCACCTGCTGGAACCACGCCTACAACCCCGACATCCACCGCCGGATGCGCGGCGACTGCCCCACCTGCAAAAAGCACATGGTTGACGGGTGCCCGCCCCAAGACATCGAACCCTGACCATCCCGATCATCCGAGAGGAGCCCCTGATGGGCATGTTCACCCGCCAGAGCAATGAGGACGCCGCCTACCGCAGCGGCCAGGACCGTGCCGAGCGCGCGATCCGCGAGGGCAAGGTCGCCGAGCACGAGCAGCTGCTGACCGAGCTCAACGCGCACCCGCAGACGCTGCGCGGTTTCCGCGACCGCACCGGCAAGCACTGACCGGCTGCCCGCGGCCCGCGACCCCGTACGTGGGCCAAGGAGAACCGACCAGTCCCCACCCTCAACCCTCGAAGGGAGCCCGCCATGCGCGTGCTCTGGCTACTCCTGGCGGCACTCCTCCTCGTCCTCGTCGGCGCCCAACCCGGCCTCGCCGTCATCCTCGGCTCCCTGCTGATGTTCACCATCGGGCTCGCCCTCCACGGCGCCGCACTCCTCCTCGCACAAACCGTCATCAAGGCCATCGTCCTTGCGGCCGGCGCGCTCTGGCTGCTCGGCAATCGGAGGGCGACCGCGTGAGCATCGACCCTGGCAGCTTCCGGCCTCTCCCGCTGCACGACGAGCGGGCAGAAGCCGCGCGTGCCGAAGCCGAGGCCCTCCTCGTCCAGGCCAACAAGATGCACGAGCAGGCCCAGACCGAGGCGCAGCAGATCCGCGACGAAGCCCGCAGCCTCCGCACCCGCACGCTCGCCGAGGCCACCCACGAGGCCAACCAGATCCGCGCAGCAGCAAAGGCCGAGATCGAAGTGCGTCAACAGCGCGACGACAAGCTCGACGTCTGGGCCGCACGCGCCATCATCGCCGGAACCGTCGGCCTCACCGCCTCCGGCGAATACGCCCTCGCCCGCATGGTCGGCTTCGACCGGACCGTTGCCTGGTTGCTGCCGTTCGTCATCGACGTCTACGTCATCCAAGCCTTCCGCCGACACCGCGACATCGTCCAGGCGATCAGCCTCACCGTCGCCGCGAACGTCACCTACCACCTCGCCGACAAAGGCCTCTTCGGCGTCGAGGCCGTCAAGAACCGGCACGAGCCGCAGTGGTGGCTGATCGCAATGGTCGCCTCCGTCGCCTCCCTCATCCTGTGGCGCGTCCACCTCATGACCGCCCCACCCAAGCCCGCACGCGAGCGCCGGAAGCAGCGCCAGGAAGCACGCCAGGTGCCCGTGCCGCAGCCGACAACCGCGCCGCCAGTTCCGGCCCCCGCCGCCGACAGCAGCACCGCCAAAACGACCGTCAACAGCGAGCCTCAGGAACCGCCAACTGGCGGCGACAAGAAGCGACAGGAACCCCCCGCCAAGAAGGCGCCCGCTGTCGACAAGAAGCCTGCTCAACCGCGCCGCCAGAACACCGCCAGAAGCACCGCCAAGAAGACCGCCAACAAACGGCGCTCTCTCGACGAATGGGCCACCGACGCAGGCCCTGTCTTCCACGCCGAGTTCGCCCGGCTCCGCCGCAACCCGACCGCCACCGAGTTCGCCACCGCCATAAGCAAGGCCGGCCTCGGCAAGGTCTCTGACTCCACCGCCAAGAACATCCGCGCGGAGATCCTCGACCGGACCCCGCTGCCCGAACTGGACGACACCCAATGACCATCGAAGACGGCACGACGGGCACGCTCATCAACGGTGTCGCGCAGCCGCTGAAGTTCGTGAAGGTCGACACTAACCCGGAAGCGTCCACGGAGACGTTCGCCCTCAAACCCGAAGCCCCGCCGGAACCCGTAGACACCCCGGAGGTCGCCGCCGACACCGGCACATGGATCGAGGGGCGTCGTGCCTACCTCGAGGACGCGCCGCCCGTCCTGCCGTCCTGGCTGCGTAAGGCCGGCGAGTTCACGGAGGCCGCCCGCTGGACCGTGTCTTACGCGGCGCACGTGACCGCCTTCCACACCGTGCGCCTGCCCGTCTACCTGGTGCGACTCCTCGCCCGCTCACCGCGCGGCACGGGCCGGCTCATCATCCGCTGGGGCAAATGGGTCGCCGACACCGAAGCCCGGCCCGTCGAAGCGAAGGCCGCGGCGACCGCCGACATCGAGGCGTGGCTGTCCCTGTCGCGGGAGAAGTCCCGCCGCGTCCGCCCGCGCCGTGTTGCTTCCCTGGCCGTCGCGACCACCACCGGAATCACCACGCTGATCTGCGGTTTCCTCGTCCCCGGCTGGACCGCAGCCGCCTACGTGGCCGCCGCGGCCCTGGCCGGCCTGTACGGGAAGAAGGGCGACAAGCCGCTCATCACCCGATACCTGTCCGTCAACATTCAGCGGCCCCTTGACTCCGGCGACCTCATCGAAGCGTTGGAGGCCATGGGCATCAAGGGCGACATCAAGTTCGTCGCCCCCATCCAGGTCGACGGACCCGGCTGGCTCGCCGAAATGGACCTGCCCCGCGGCGTCCTCGCGGAGAAGCTCCTGGACCGGCGTAAGGAGCTGGCCGGGGCGATGCGCAGGCCGCTGCAGTGCGTATGGCCGTCCGTCGGCACCGAGCACCCCTCGCGCGTCAACCTGTGGGTGGCGAAGCGGGACCCGCGGACCATCAAACGACCCTGGCCCCTCCTGGCCGGCGGCAAAGCCGACCTGTACGGGGAGTTCCCGTTCGGCGTCACCCCCCGCGGCGAGACCGTCACCATGTCACTGATCGGCACGAACGTGCTGATCGGAGGCGTCATGGGCTCCGGGAAAACCTCGGCCGTCATGGTCATCGCCCTCGCCGGCGCCCTCGATGTGACGTGCGAGATGTGGCTGTTCGAGCTGAAGGGCTCCGGTGATGCCGAGTCCGTGCAGCCCGTCTGCCACCGCTACGTCCAGGGCGACGACGACGAGCACTGTGAGGCCGCCCTCGAAGGCATGCACGCTCTCGAAGCGGAGATGAAACGCCGCAAGAAGATCGTGTCCGAGCTGCCCATCGAGGACGTCCCCCACGGCCGCAAGGTCACCCGGAAACTCGCCAACAAGTACCCCCACCTGCGACTTAACCCCATCCTCGCCATCTACGACGAGGTCCACACCCTGTTCGAACACGCCGCCTACGGCAAGGAAGCCGAAGCTGTCGCCGCCCGCCTGATCCGCAAGGCCCGCGCCTACGGCATCATCCTCGTCCTCACCACACAGCGGCCCGACGCCAACTCCATCCCCAAGAAGATCAGCGACAACGCCATCGTCCGCTTCTGCCTCGCCATCACCGGCCACGTCTCCAACGACCTCGTCCTCGGCACCGGCATGTACAAGCGCGGGATCAGGGCGAACATCTTCGAGCCGGCCGAAGGCGACGACCCCAAGGACTCCGGCACGGGCTGGCTGACCAGGTCGGCGACCAACGCGCGCATCGTCCGCTCCTACTTCGTCCCGCAGGCCGACGCCCGGGAGGTCGGCAAGCGGGCCCTGGCGATGCGCACCGCAGCCGGAACGTTGACGGGTGAAGCCGCAGGTGAGGAGGTCAAACCGGTCGAGCACTCCACGATCGTCGACCACCTGCACTACGTGTGGCCGGATGGGGCGGAGACCGTGCACTCGCACCGGCTCGTCGACGCGCTCGCCTCCTACCTGCCCGAGCTGTACGCGTCGTGGCTGGACGCCGGTAAGCCGCGGTCGGAGATGACCGTGGACGAGCAGCGGGAAGTCCGCACCGCGGCCTCCACGTCGCTGTCGGCGGCGCTGAAGCCGCACAAGGTGCCCACCCGGCAGATCACCATCCGGGAGTGCTGCGGAGGCGCCAAGGGGGTGCGCTACGCCGACCTCCCCGACCCCCGAACCGACCTCGATGACGACGACTAGACCGCCTGAAACCCGGTTTCGGCATGGGGGAGTGGTTTCACCCCGACCCGAAACCGGTTTCGACCCTGATATCGGATCAGCGAGCCTGTGACCTGCACTGATTTCAGGTTTCGAGGCCCGCGCACCACCCCCTGAAACCGCCCTGAACAGCCCTCTGAGACACCCAGACTGAAGGAGAACTCAATGCCAGGCATGTACACGTGGGGCGAAGTGTTCGGTATCGCCGGCCACGCCATCCGAGGCGGCCGTCAGGTCGTCCGCAGCGGCAGCGAGAACGTGGACGGTGGGCACGGTGACCGTGCGGACCGTATCGCTGACAAGGCTGCCGAGCGGCGTGAGCGGGAGGCGGCGGTCGCGTTCGGCGCGCTCGAGGCCGCCGAGAACGAACTCGCGCGCACAGAACACGCTCTGCGGACCGCGCGGGGCCGCGAGAAGGACGCCGCCCGGCGTGCCCGCAACGACGCCAAGGCCATGGTGCGTCGCACCGACGCCGCGGCCCGCCGATACCGCTAACCCCGAAGGGAACCGATCGTCATGTCCGAGCAGCTGCCCGAGCCGCTGTCCGACTACCTGAAGGCCGGGCAGCAGCCGATCCCCGCCCACCACCGGCCCCCCAACATCGCCTACGACGACTATGGTCGTCCGCACCACGTCGTCCTCGGCCAGGCCGCGCCGCCGCCCGTCATCGTGCAGATGCCGGAACGCCCCGGCCTGGACCCGGCCATGCAACGGCTCATCATCATCACGTTCCTCGTGCTGGCCGTGGTCGTCGTCTGCACTGCGGCGGTGTGCGCGGTTGTCGTCCTCGTCGGCGGCACCCTGATGGGGATCATTGGGACGGTGTCGGCGAACCTGCCCATGGTTGGCCTGACCGTGGCTGGGGTGATCCTCGCCGCCGGATGGGCCGCATCCAAGGCTGGGCTCAAACCCGGCAAGAAGTCCAAAGGCTGACCGTCTGCCACACTGCGGTACCAGGCCCGGTCGCGCCCCCCGTCGCGGCCGGGCCGCTCTACGTCTGCGGCTCGGTGGTGTCGGCCGGCGTGGGTCGCTGTACGGCGCGGGCCATCCACCCGTTGGAGATCATGTCGCGGGGCGGCATCTTGGTCTCCAGGCCGAGGGACAGCAGCATGCGCAGACCCTCGGCTGTCTCAGCCTCGTCATCGCCCTGCACCGTGAACCTGAGCGCCATAGCTGCGAGTGTGACGGCCCGTCTCGTCTCGCGCGGCCGGAACCGGGAAGTCCGGGTGTGCGCCGGGGCATGCTGGAGGCGCGCGACCAACGCACAGGCCCCGTGCCGGGGTTGTCGGCCTCGTCGTCCTGCTCCGGGACGACGGGGCCGACTCATGCAGCGGCAGGTCAGCCGGAGGCGTCGGGCCAGTACTCGTCATCGTCCGGCGGGCAGGTGCACAGGTCGGACCAGAGGGCGACGCCGCAGTCGCAGCGGGGGCAGTCGCAGGAGCCGATGCCGTCGCCCTGGCCGCGGTGCAGGTCGGGCAGGCCACACACGTCGCAGCGCTGGCTCACGTAGGCTCCTCGTCCGGGCGCGGACCCGCGCTGACCTTCGGGTCGATGAGGTCGGCGGCGTCGTACGGGTTCGTGATCCAGTTGTCTCCGTCCGGGCCGTCGCCGCTGTACGCAGCTCGGATCTGCTCGGCCAGCTCGTGCGCGTGGATATCGAGCACACCCCTGATGACGCCTTCAGACAGGCCGTAGTCGGCGAGCATCTGGCAGGCGGTGCGGGGGTGGGCGCTCATCCGGTCTTCTCCTCGCTGGCCGCCGGGCGCTCCGGGGCGGTGGTCTTGGTCGGTGTGGCGGCGTATCGGTGGAGCGCGGTCACGACGACGTCTGTGATGGTCCTGCCCTCCGCCTTCGCTTTCGCCTTCACGGCGTCCCAGATGCCGTCGGGCACTCGGACGTTGCGGATGGGTGTCTCGCCGGTCTTGGGCCGGGCCACGGCTTCCCCTCTCTCTGGCTGTACCCACAGAAACTAGCATCCATCTGCCATGACGACTTGACAACCCTCTCCCCTGAGAGCATTCTGTAGGTACAGAAACAAGCGGCGGTCAGGGGAGACGGTAATGACCAAGGGTCAGCAGTTCACGAAGGACATGCGGAAGAACCTCGGCATCGGCACCCGCACCCGCCGCTTCCGCAACGGCCTCGACCTCCACGTCGACATCCTGGAATGCATCCAGCACGCCACCTTCGACGCCGGCTGGTACCGCCCCGAACGCGAGGAACTGTTCCGCGCAGCCTTCGGCGCCTGGCAGTCCTACAACAAGCACATCGCCGGCTACCGGGCCAACAGCAACGTGATCTCCCACATCAACGCCCTGTCTCCCTGGCAGTTCTGCGCCCTGCTCGGCGAGATGGTCGACGCCGAGATCACCAACGTCGGCCAGGGCGAACGCTTCTTCGCCGACATGGCCCGCCGCATCTACACCGAGGCCGCCTGACCCGCGCTCCGCCCGGCCCTTCGGGGCCGGGCCGCTCAACCACCGCACACCGCACCAAGGGGGACCCGATGATCGCCGCCAACCGCACCCGCTGCGCCACCCTCCGCCAGCGCGCCCGCACCCGGCGCGCCACCGCGAAGATCCGCCGCGAAGGCGTCGCCACCCTCGCAACGCACGCCGTAGCCGCCGGGCTCAGCATCAAGGAAGCCGCCTCCGTCGCAGGCAGCCTCCGCGACAAGGTCAGCAAGGCGGGCGTCGTCGGCATCACAGGCCGCACCTTCCGGAAGGGCGCCTCCCGCCCCTGCACCCGCTACACCCCAGCCGACGTTGCCGCGCTGGTCGCGTACTACCGGCCCCGCAAGCCGGCCTATCGCCTCGCCGCTGCCAAGCTCGCCCTCGCGGCCTGAACGGAGAACACCATGACCGTCCGCCTCTGCTGGAACTGCCGCCAGCCCGCCACCCACACCCTCACCCGCGACGGCTCCATCCCGCTCGACGCCTGCGACAACTGCACCCGCATCGACCAGGCCGAAGCCGAGACGCGCGGCTGGACCATCACCCGCATCAAGCGCGCCACGCCCGCGAACCACAAGCCCATCAACACCGTCGGCGGGTTCCAACTGCACTTCCGGAGCGTCGGCCCGCACTACGACCCGGTACAGACGCAGCGCGTGATCGGAAAGCACGTCTACGCCTTCCGCACCCTCCCGGACCGCATCGACGTGTGGCGCTCCGACATGGCAGACCAGCGCGACGGCTACCGGTGGACCCGCGTCCACACCTTCCCGACTACCTGACCCGAGAGGACCCCGCCATGCCCCGCTCCGAGCACCTCGCCGACATGACCACCCCCGGCCTCGAAGACGAACGCGCCGCCTGCCTGCACCTGGCCACCGCCGACTACTGCACCGACCGCGTGCAGGAGTTCCACGCCGACTACGCCGACCGGATCAGCGACGAAATCGACAGCCGCGACAACACCTGACCGCCCGGCACGACCGCACCAGAACGGGGAACCCCGCAATGCGCCCCTACGCCACCGCCCAGCTCATCGGCGACCGCTCCCATCAGTGCGACGCCACCGCCACCGCGACCGGCCCGAATGGCACCCGCGCGTTCGTGCTCCTCGACGGCATCGGCTCCAGCGACGAGGTCCACGACTGGACCCGGACCGCTGCCCGCCGGCTCGCCCGCACGGCCGCCTACCACGCCGACGCGGAAACCGGGCTGCGCGCCCAGTACGACCGGTACGCCGCCGACCCCGACCGGCAAGGCCCGTGGGCGCGCCAGCCGGACGCGTGCGCCGTCGTCGCCGTCGCCTCCCCGCGCTGGCTGACCGTCGCCTGGTGCGGTGACGCCCGCGCCTACCTCCTCGTGGGCGGCAGGCTCATCCGGCTCACCCAGGACCACAACCTGCGGCGCGTCTACCCGCCCAACGACATCCACGGTGGCGGGAACCGGAACATCGTCACCTCCTGCCTCGGCAACTACGAAACCGACCAGCAGGTGAAAGACCGGTACGGGCATCCCGCGATCGAAACCACCACCCGCATGCTGGAGAACTCCCGGCTCCTCCTCGCCTCGGACGGCGCGTACGAGCCGCTGGAAGACGCCGGCCTGGATCTGTCTGGCTACCTCGTCGGCGATGTGGGCGAGACGGCCCGCGCGTTCGTCGACACCGCGGTGGCCACCGCTCGCGCGGTCACGGACCCGTACGCGGACAACGCCACCGTCCTGATCGCCGACCTCCGCACAACCAACTGAAGGAGAACCCGTGGACTTCCACACCGCCCTCAACAGCCTGATCGCCGACCTCACCCCCCAGCCCTGGGACTGGACCGACGGCGCTGGCACCCGGCTTCGGATCATCCCCGAAGGTCTGCGGCAGGACCCGGGTGACGGTGTCGTTGAGATCCAGATCGTCGAGGCCGCTCACGTCCAGGCCGTCCCGGACGGGCCCGAGTACCCGATGCGGTCGGTCGACGTGCCCGGCCTGATCGCCGCCCTCAACGACCGCCGCGAGTGGACCACCACAGACTGGGGCGACACCCTCACCATCCGCCCCGAAGACGACGGGATGCGGCTCGCGTACACCGTGTACGGCCGCGACACCACCGGGCAGCCCGCCGACGTCGACCGCACCATCCTCGTGCCGGAAGCCCAGCGGATGCCGCTCGCCTCCGCGCTACTCCGCGCCCTGGACGTCGCCCGCGACTGGGAAAGCTGAGCACCACCGCGGCCCGTCACCCCGACGGGCCGCGCCTGACCGCCCGACACGACAGGATGAACCACATGACCGCTCACCCTCTGCCCGTCGGTACCCGCGTCCGCCACTACGGCCAGCAGTGGGCCGCCGCCCGCCGAGGAACCGCCACCATCCGCGAGTCCAAGGGTCCGTACCGGGACGGCTCCTACGAGTACCGGGTCACCACGACCGTCGACTTCTCCCGGCGCCCCAGCCCGGACAACCCGGAAACCCGCGAAACCTGGTGGTCATCAACCGCCACAATCCCGACGGAGACCACCCAGTGACCGCCAAGCCTCGTAAGCCGTGGCGTGTGATCCTCACGCAGAACGGTGTCCAGCTCGCCGAAGTCGAGCACACCAGCGAGGCGAAAGCGTTCGCGCACGTGCGCGCGGCCCTCAAGGCTGGCGCGGACACGGCGAAGGTCATGCAGTGGGAGGGCGGCCGTTGGTGGCACTTCGAAACCATCCACGCCGACGACCTCCCCACCACCTGATCCCGCCCGCTCCGTAGGCCCTCGAACCCGCACGGGAACGAGGGCCTCGGCGCTGCCCGCAACCGTCACAGGTCCGTCACACCAGCACCACAGCACCCGAACCCGACCGTAAGGTCACCCCCTGACGTAACCCGCACACAGGGGGAGAACACCGTGAACCGCAGACTTGCGGCAGCGACCGCCATCATCGCCGCCCTCGGCGCAGCGACCGCATGCAAACCGACCAGCACCACCGGTAGCAACGGCAGCATCGCCACCCCGGCCAGCAATGCCAGCACTGGGAATACCACGGCTGCCACCAAGACCGTCCCCGCCTTTACCGGCATGGGCCTCCAGTCCGCGCAAGACGCTGCGCAGGCAGCGGGGTTCTACAGCCTGGACTCCCATGACTCCCTCGGCCGCGACCGCATGCAGATCCTCGACCGCGACTGGAAGGTCTGCTCTCAGAACGTCAAGGCCGGCACGAAGGTAGCTACGGACACGAAGCTCGACTTCGGCGCGGTGAAGCTCAAGGAGACCTGCCCGGCCCACGACCAAGCCGCACCGACGGCAGTTGGCGGAGCGATGCCCAACTTCAAGGGCAAGTCCGTGAAAGCCGCCCGCGCTGCCCTCGACGGCGGCACGTCGATCAACGTCAACGACGCCTCCGGGGATGGCAGGTTCATTCTGGTCGAGTCCAACTGGCAGGTGTGCACCCAGACTCCCGCCGCTGGTGAAAAGCTGAACGGGCAGCCAGTCCAGCTCACGGCGGTCAAGTACGGCGAGAGCTGCCCCTGACACACCGATGCCCTGGGGCCGCTGCCAAACACCCCAGGGCATCGGCCCTCATCGTCACCCCTCAGTGACGCTTGCGCCCCCGCGCCTGCCGAGTCCTCGCTGCCTTACGGGCCATCAGGCTGCGCTGGGGGAACGACCTGCCAGCGTTGGAGATCTCCGCCGCGCGCTGCTTGGTCAGGCCCTTCCGTCGCAGCGCGCGGTACGTCTTGAAACGGCTCCGGTAGACGAACCCGTACTTGCCGCCGCGGTCGCTGACCACACCCTCACCTCGTGCTCGAATCGAAGATGAGATGACACTCTGACCTACGATTCAAAAGTACATGCGCGAGGAGGCATCCACTATGGCCAACCCCAACCAGAGCGCACGCAACAGCCGCAACGGCCACTACATGCGCACGCCAGACACCGTCGCCCGCGACGCCCAAGCCGCCAACCTCCGATCGAAAGGACGCACCTACGCGCAGATCGCCGAAGAACTCGGCTACTACGACAGAGGCAAAGCCCACGCAGCCGTCCAGCGCGCCATCCAAGAGATCGTGAAGGAGCCCGCCGAAGCAGTCCTCCACTTCGAACTCGAACGCCTCGACGCCGAACTCGGGCGCCTCGACGCTCTCGAAGAGAAAGCTCGCGCCGTCCTCAATACCCGGCACATCACCGTCAACAACGGCCATGTCATCATCCACCCCGAAACCGGCGAGCCGATGGAGGACGATGACCCCGTTCTCCGCGCCATCGACCGCCTCCTGAAGATCGAGGAAGCCCGCCGGCGCAACGGCGAACGCCGCGCCAAGCTCACGGGCATCGAAGCCGCCGTGAAGATCGACGCCACCGTGCACGAGGTCACCCAGCAAGACCTCGAACTCCAGGAGATGCTCCGCGAAGCCCGGGCCGCCGTGGACTCCGAGGAGCAGCAGATCCGAGACGGCGGTGAGGAGTGACCCGCACCGGCTACTACCTCGAATCCCTCGTCCCGTCCTGGCTGATGCACGATGGCGGCTACCGGGCCGCCCTCACTCAGCACCTCCGCGACCGGCTCCAACTGCAGGGCTACGAGATCGTCGCGCCGATCCGCATCCGGCCGGCCCAGGGCGATGTACCACCGCCGGTCGGAATGCTGATGCTGCGCGCCGAGACGGAGGTCGAGGAGTTCGACGTCGAGATCGACGATGAGAGCGACACGGAGGAGCGCCATGGCTGATCAGAAGATTGGGCAACTCCTGGACTCCCTCGGCGTCACAGTCGACCTGGACGAAGGTGACATGCCGACCGACGCCCATGTGATCATGAAGGTCGTCAAAGCTGACGGCGCGGTCAGCCTCGTCAAAGCCGCCAGCGAATCCCTCGACTGGATTACCACGCTCGGCATGCTCACCGCTGCCCTGAAAATCGAGAACGACGGCTACGTCAACAGTCGCGACGACGAGGGCTGACCCCGGTGACCACCGCACCCCCGGTCGCCGGATACCTCGACGGGCTCGACGCCGAGACATTTGACCTCCACGCCTACCTCGCCCGCTTCGACCCGCGGCTCCTCGCCGACCCGGAAGGCCGGCGCACCCTCACCCGTCTCGATCCCCTCCTTTTCGCCCTTGTCTACCTCCGCCACCACCTCAAAGACGAGGAAGGGCGAATCACGTTCGGGGATGCGCACCTCGACTGGTGCCGTGCCGCCCGCCGCTGGGTACGGCCACCGGCCAGTCCCAGCGAGAACCGGGACGCTTACATTGCCCCCCGCAACATGGGCAAGTCGACGTGGTGGTTCCTGATCCTTCCGATGTGGGCCGCAGCGCACGGGCACGTCCGCTTCGCCGCTGCGTTCGCCGCATCGGCCACGCAGGCCGAGACGCACCTCGCGAGCTTCAAGAAGGAGATCGACCACAACGACGTCCTGCGCCGCGACTACGCGGACCTGTGCGCACCGGCCAAGCGCCCGTCCGGCGGGAGCGTCGCGGACACGCAGTCGATGTACATGGCCAAGTCCGGGTTCGTGTTCGCTGCCCGCGGCATCGACTCCTCGAACCTCGGCATGAAAGTGGGCGAGCGGCGGCCTGACCTGATCCTGTGTGACGACATCGAGCCCGACGAGTCGTCGTACTCGCCCGACCTCGCGAGGAAACGTCGGGTCACCCTCGTCGACGCGATCCTGCCGCTGAACGTGTATGCGCGCGTCGTGATCTCCGGCACCGTGACGATGCCGGGAAGCATCGTGCACAGTCTCGTGAAGCACGCGCGCGGTGTGGAGACAGCCGAGTGGATCCGCGACGAAGGGTTCGCCGCGCACTACACCCCGCCGATCATCAAGACCATTGGCGGGTACGAGCGGAGCGTATGGCCGGCGAAGTGGCCGCTGGCCTACCTCAAGTCGATCGAGCACACCAGGTCGTTCGCGAAGAACTACGCCAACGATCCCATGGGCGCTGACGGTGATCTGTGGACGCCGGACGACTTCCGCTACCCGGGTGACGAGGGCCCGGACTCGGTCACGCACATGATGCTGTCCATCGACCCTGCGGTCACGGCGAAGCGCAGCTCGGACTTCACAGGTCTGGGCGTGGTGTCGTGGTCGGCGCAGACCCGGCGGTGCACGGTGCACGAGGCGCTCGCGGTGAAGATCCCGCCTGGGGAGCAGTTGCGGGAGCGGGTGCTGGCCTTGCTGGATGAGTGGCCGCAGATCGGTCTGATTCTGGTGGAGGTCAATCAGGGCCATGACGTGTGGAAGGCGATCCTGCACGGCATGCCGGTGAAGGTGAAGACGGTCTCGCAGAACGAGCCGAAGTTCGTCCGGGCGGAGGGTGCCCTGGGGCTGTATCAGCGGGGGCGGGTTCTGCATGCGCGCCGGTTGCGGGAGTTGGAGGAGCAGATGTGCGCGTTCCCGAAGGCTCCGAACGACGATCTCGTGGACTGTGTGGGGAGTGCGGTGCGCCGCTTCATTCCGCCTGAGAGGAAGGCGGCGCCGTCGGCGTCGAAGGCCCCCTATGCGTGATGCGGTTTCATATCGAAGGCGGCGCCGTCACAGCTAGGGGCGCGTCGAGCGTCAAGGCTTCGTCTATCCTTCGATTCAAAGGTGAAGGGTGGAGGTTGCATTGGATGACGAGGCGATCGACCCGCGCGCCGACCTCATGTACGGCCTCGAAGAACTCCGAGAGTCCCGCCCCGAGTACGACCAGGCGCAGGTGTACTACGAAGGCAAGGTCCCCGAAGTCTTCACCAGCGTCCGAATCCGCCGGGCCCTCGCCATCCACCACGTCGACTTCGACCTCAACTTCGCCAAGACCCCCGTCAACGCTGTCACCAACCGGCTGAAGGTCGCCTCCGTCACCAGCCCCGACGAGCAGACGAACACCCTCATCTCGAAGATCTGGCAGGACAACCAGCTCAACATCGAACTCCCCGACCTCTTCCGCCGGGCCGGCGAGTACGGCGACGCCTACCTGATGGTCCTCCCCGTCGAAGACGAGCAGGGCGCCGTCCAGCGGGTTGAGATGTTCTACAACTCCCCGCAAACCGTGCGCGTCTTCTACGACGAGGACAACCCCCGCCGGAAAAGGTTCACGATCAAGAAGTGGTGTGACGGGCCCTACCTGCGTGCCGAGCTGCTGTACGACGGTCTCACTGAACGCTGGACCACAGGCAAGGACTCCCGAGGCGACCAACCCGCCGACTGGCAGCCGTGGCTGGCCGATCCGGAAGACCCGGAGTCGTGGCGGATCGAGAACGACTGGGGCGAGCAGCCCTGCTTCCACTTCAGGAATGACCGCCCCTACGGCACCCCAGAGCACTACGGCGCGTACGGCCCGCAGAACGCCATCACCAAGCTGCAGGCCACCCACATGGGCACCGTCGACTACCAGGGCTTCCCGCAGCGGTACGCGCTCACCGAGACCGCGAACACCGACACGTCCGACTTGGAGCCCGGAGACTTCGACGACGGCGACTGGCCCATCCCCGAAACCAACATCGGGCCCTCCGATTCCGGAGACGACTCCAGCCTGAAGGCCGGCCCCGGCGAGATGATGCTGCTCAGGGGCTTCAAGAGCGTCGGCCAGTTCGATGCCGCGCAGCCAGGCGTGTTCCTCGACCCGATCCAGTTCAACATCCGTGCGATGGCGCAGATCACCGACACGCCCCTCAGGATGTTCGACCCCGAGTCCAGCCGTCAGCGTTCCGGTGTCTCCTTCCAGGAGGAGGACGGCCCGTACATCGCCAAGGTTGAGAACCGGCAGACGTCGTACGGAGCCTCCCTGCACGCGGCGTTCGTATTCGCGCTGCGCCGCTTCGGGATCCCGGACCCAGTCGTCACCATCGACTGGGTCCCCGCCCGGTCCGTGTCCTCAGTGGAGGGGTGGCAGACCGTCCAAGCGAAGATCGCCGCCGGGGTCCCGCGCAAACAGGCACTCATGGAGGCCGGCTACCGCGCCGAACAGGTCGACGCATGGTTCCCGCCCGGCCTCGACGACGCGGAACTCCAGCGGCGCGTCGAGATCCTCGCCGCCCTCGCCACGTCCGCGCAGCAGCTCGGCTCCGCCGCCGCACTCGGCGTCATCAGCAACGATCAGGCCCAGCAGCTCATGACAGGCGCCATCGATGACCTCGAACTCCTCGCGCAGGCGCAGGAGGATAGCTGATGCCCTACAACAGCGATGACCTGCTACGCCTCGTCCAAGACGACCACACCGGTGAAGTCATCGACCTGGAGAACCAGATCAGCGACCGCACCCTGGGCGGCAGCGACCGAACCTTCGAGGACCTGATCCGAACAACACTCACCGCATGGACCCGCGCATTCGGTGGCCCCGACCGCCCGGCAGTGCCAGGCGAGGTACTGCGGCGCATCCTTGCCGCAGCGCGGGCAGCGGTGCAGCGCATCCTGGACGCTGTCGCCCACCGGGCCCCGGCCGCACTCGCTGACGGGCTCTCCCCGGCCTTGGCCATGGGGGTCAGGCAGGGTGCCGCGTTCGTGCGGGCCGCAGCCCGGCGCCGACGACGCGAGCCACGGGTGCCGGCCGTGGACCGGGTGCTGCGGGATGAGGGCCGCCGGATCTGGGACATGGTGGTGGAGCGCCGCGACCGGGCGATGTTCCTGCTGCACCCGGACCGGGTGGATCGCTGGTCGCACCTGCTGGCCGGGCTCGGCGCCGCCAGGGCTGCTCTGCCCGCCGTCCGTGCGCACGTCGCGTGGGTCATCAACACCGCAGTCCACCAGGGCCTGGATGCGGTAGTACGGGCGACGGCCCCGCTGCGGGTGTGGGTGGCGGAGGCGGACGCGTGCACGGTGTGCTTGGCGTACACGGGCCGCGTTGTGAAGGCAGACGAACCCTTCCCGGGCGGACTGTCCTGGGACCCGCGGCAACGTAGGCCGCGCGCCGCAGCCATCGAGGGGCCACCGAAGCACCCGCACTGCCGCTGCCGGGTGCTGCCGTGGAGCGACGCCTGGCGAACGGACGGCGTCCCCTTCCCGGAGGCCTTGCGCCGCGAGGCCGAACGGTCCATCGGGTACGGCCGGGCCCGGCCCTCCGAGGCCCGCGCCGTCCGCCTGCGCGCCGCCCGAGAGCTGCTCCGCACCGTCGACGATCTGCTACCAGCGGTCGAAACCACCGCCCGAACCGCACTCCGTAACAGCCGCTTCCCGGCCGCCGCATAACCCTCGGCGACCGAGATGGGAGCCGACAACACCCGTGATGGGAGAACACCCGATGGGCATCCACACCACCACCCGCCGCCGTCCGGTCATCAGCCTGCCGCCCGGCACAGTGCTCGGCTACCGGGCTGACGGCCGGCCGATCCACATCATCGCCGGAGGCGCCGAGGACGACGACCCGGACGTCGTCGTCGAAGACGAGCCGGAGCCCGAGCCGGTCGAGGACCCGGAACCCGAGCCCGACCCTGAGCCGGAACCTGCGCCGAAGCCGAAGCCGCCGGTGAAAAAGACGGATCCGAAGCCGGGCGACGACGACTATGTGCCCAGCGCGGCGGAGTGGCGGCGCACCCAGGAGGCGTTGAAGAAGGCCAACCTCGACGCCAAGCGGAACCGGGAGCGCGCCCGCGAACTCGAGGAGAAGGCCCGCGGCGACGAGACCGAGCACGAGAAGCAGCTGCGGGAGGCGAAGGAGGAGGGCGAGAAGCGGTTCCGTGAGCCGATGAAGAAGGCCGGCGTCCGGGCCGCACTCGCGGAGGCGGGCTTTTCGGCGCCCGACCGGCTGATGAAGCTGATCGACTGGGATGCCGTCAGCGTGGACGACGAGGGCGAACTCCTCGGCGTGGAAGCAGAGGTTGACCGGGTGAAGGCCGACTACCCGGAGCTGCTGCCGCAGGAGAAGCCGAAGCCGAAGCCGCGGCCGACGGGGGCGCCGAAGCCTGCCGTGTCCGACAAGCCGAAGTCCACGGCCGAACTGCATGCCGCCCGGATCCTGGGCAGGGCTTGACACCCACAGGTATATTCATCACCAGGTGAATTGCTCCGTGATGGAGCAGACCGCCCGCTTGCGAAGGCGACCGTGATGGGGCCACGCGTACCCCGCCCATCACGTTCGCCCGCAGGAGGGCACCCGTGGCTCGCAACACCTATGAGGCATGGATCCCGGAGGAGTACGGCTCCGAGGTCATCCAGCGCATCAACCAGACGTCCGTGGTCGAGGCCATTGCCTCCCGCATCCCGATGTCCACCGATACCCGGCACGTCGCCCGCAGCGCGGGCATGGGCGTCGACGTCGTCGACAAGGGCGGCGCATACGGCGAGGACGTCTCCCTCAACGACGAAGTGGTCTTGTACGCCAAGAAGTTTGGCAAGGCCATCCGCGTCGCCGAAGAGGACATCAACGACAGCCTGCCCAACATCATCTCCACCAAGATGAAGGACTGGGCCACCTCGTACGCGAAGGTTCTCGACAACTCGTGCCTCGCCGTGACCGCCGCGGCCGGCACCGGAGTGCCGTTCACGTCGCTGTACAACCTGCTCCACACCACCGACGCGACGGTCGGCTATACCGCCGATAGCAACATCACCACCGCCGCCACCGCGGGCGCACCGACCTACGCCGAGTTTTCCTCGACGATCGGTCTGGTCGAAGTCGGTGACTACTACGACCCGGCGACGATGGTTGCGATCGCCCACCCGGCGTTCCGTAAGAGCCTCCGCGGCGTCCTGGATACCCAGAACCGGCCGATCTTCATCGAGGGCCTGAACGGCACCCCCGACACCATCTTTGGTGTTCCGATCCGCTGGTCCCTCGGCGCCCGCACCTCTGCGGTCGCGACCGCGTCGCCGACCGGACGGCCGCTCATGGCATTCGTCTCCACTGAACTCATGCAGCTCGGCATCCGCTCCGGCCCCGAGTCCGTGTTCATCGACGGCCGCGACGGACTCAGCGCCCTCACTGACGAGTCGATCCTCAAGATGCGCTCCCGCCGCGGCTGGGCCTACGGCCACCCGGCCGGCGCGTCCATCCTCGTCGGCTGACCCCACCCAGCTCCCGCGCCGTCCTTGGCTCAGGACGGCGCGGGTCAGCAGGGAGGTGAGCCATGGCGACCACGAAGAAGACAACCAACGCGCGGGCTGAGCAGCACCCGGCCAAGGCGGGTGAGCCTGAGGTCGAGGTCGACAAGCGGTCCGCGGACGGCTCCGAGGGCACTCGGCACGTCAAGGAGTTCGTTGTGTCGTCCGGGAACTGGCCGGATGGTGACGACGCGGCGCACGAGGCGAACAAGGCGGCCGTCCTGAACGAGGCGATCCAGCGCGGCCTCCACCCGCGCGGCGATGTCAGCTTCGACGGGGCTACCGAGCATGTGGACAGCGTGTCCACCGTCCTCACCTACTCGGTCGAGACCGTGCCCGCCTCGGTTGACCACACCCCGCAGGAGACGACCACACCGCGGGACGCCATCGAGGACGCGGGCGGCGACACCAGCACCAAGAGCGGCGACTGACCATGGTCAACGCCTGGTGCACAGCGCAGGACGTCATCAACGCCACGGGCGTGTCGGTGACGGACCAGCAGCTTGCCCAGGCGCAGGCCGACATCGAGATCTTCACCAACCGGATCTACGCCGACACGGACCGGATCCGGCTGCGGGATCTCCACTGGCTGGGCCAGGCCGTCGCCCGGCAGGCAGCGTGGATTGCGGGCCAGTTCGGGCTGGAGACGCGGCTGGATGCCACGCAGATTCAGCAAGACCAGGTCTCCACCAGCCTCAAAGACGACGGCCTGGTCCTCGCACCCATGGCCGCCCGCGCACTGCGCCGGGTGTCGTGGATGCGTTCTCGGACGGTTCACATCAGGTCAGCGATCGAGGGCGCAGGCCCGCTGATCGGCGACCCGATGTCGGACGGAATCGACGAACGCATGACGTGGACCCCGTACGGGGGGGCGTGATGCAGGCCATCGCAACCACAAAGGTGACCATCCTCCGCGGCACCAGCACCGACGCCTACGGCGACGAGCAGGACACCGATACCCCGGTCGCCACCGGCATTCCCGCCTCGCTGATCGAGCAGACCCGGCGGGTCACCACCCGCGACAACCCCACCCCCCGCATCGTCCGGTACGCCGTGGTCCGGCTGCCGGCCGGAACGGACGTCACCGACCAGGACCGGCTCCTCGATGAGCGCACGGGCGTGAAGTACATCGTCGACGCCGACTCCTTCATGACGAATCCGGCGATGGCCGTCGACATCCGGCTCGACGCCCGCCGCACCACCTGACAACCGAACAGGCCACACGCTCGGGGAGACCGGGCGGCCGAGCTCGAGACCACCTTCGGAGAGGAGGCGGCCATGGCGCGATCCGGTGTGCGGATCGACCCGTCCGCGCGCACGCACGTCGACGACGCAATCGGCGACTGGCTGGAGAACGTCATCGGCCGCGACATCCTCGGCGACGCCCAGAACTTCGTGGCGAAGCGCTCCGGCCGCCTGCACGACTCGCTGCGCGCCGAGGTCCACGACAAGGTCCTTCGGGTCGGCTCTCTCGACTGCAACTACGCGACCGACGTGGAACTTGGCACCGCCGCCCACGTCATCACCCCGCGCAACAAGAAGGCACTGTCGTGGCCCGACGCCGACCACCCGGTCGCGCGCGTCAACCACCCCGGCACCCGGGCCCAACCATATTTGCGGCCCGCTCTGTTCCAGCGGAGGATGGCATGACCACGCCCGCCCTGCGCGCCACCCCCGAACTCGTCGCCGAAGCCTGGCTGAAGACCGTGGTCGGCGACATCGTGGCCACCACCCTGCCCAAGCCCGGCGCCGACGGCACCATCTCGTGGGCCGACACCGGCTTCGTCACCCTCGTCACAGCGGGCGGCACCCCGAATTTGTACGTCCCGCTGCGCGAGCCCGTGATGGGCGTGGACTGCTGGGCAGCAAACCCGCAGTCACAGAAGCCCCCATGGCGGAAGGCAGCCTGCCTGGCCGAGGCGATCCAGGCTGCCTGCTACGACCATCCGGCCATCCCCAAGGTGGTCATGCTGCCGACCGGCTACCCGCAGGCACAGGTGAAATCGGCGTACACGACCGGCGATCACCGCCGCATCCCCGACGACCCGTCGTCGTACGCCCGCTACAGCATCCCGGGCCTCGTCATCGCGTGGACGGAGGTGCCGTCGTGATGTGGGCCATCCAAGAGGACACCCCGCACGGGCAGCTCCTCAGCTGGAACGGCAAGACCCTCGTTCACGGCGACAAGGGCGAGCTGGAGTTCCTCCTCACCGGGCCGGTCCGCATCATCCCGTGCCCGCCCAGCCTGCGCCCCGAGGACTGCATGGAGCTCCGCTTCCACCCGCAGTACGCCCACCACACCTTCCCGCTCGTGAGGAGCAACTACCGATGACCCACAAGGTGCGTACCACCATGCAGCCCGACAAGACGCTCGAAGTCGACGACGTCGAATACCTCGACCTGAAACAGCAGGGCCTCCTCCTCGAAGAGGACGCCACCGAGGACGTGCCGCCCGCGACCGCGGCCCCGGCCAACCCCGCCAAGAAGTCCGGTCCGACCGGAAGCAAGGAGAGCTGACCCATGTCGGTGAACACCGGAAACCTCATTCAAGGCCCGGGAACTCTCTACTCCGGCGCGTTCGGCGCGACCGAGCCCGCCGACTCCGCCGTCAACACCACCCCCGCAGCTTCGGCATGGACGGACCTCGGCGGCACCCAGGACGGTGTGAAGTTCGGCGCCGACCAGACCTACGGCGAGCTGGAAGTCGACCAGATCACCCTCCGGGTCGGGTCACGGCTGACGAAGGCTGACTACACGATCGAGACGTCGCTGGCGGAGGCGACGCTGACGAACCTGTCGCTCACCCTGAACGGCGGCACCAGCGCGTCGGGGTCGGGCTGGTCGTCCTACGACCCGAACGTGACCAGTTCGGCGACGCAGCCGAACTACTTCGCGGTGATCCTCGACGGGTATGCGCCGAACCAGTTCCGGCGCCGGATTATCGGCCGCAAGGTCCTCAACATCGACAGCGTGGAACTGGCGTACACGAAGGACAAGCAGACGCTGATCCCGGCGAAGTTCGCGGTCCACTACGTGTCGTCCAGCATCACTCCCATCCACGTGGTCGATCAGACGAGCTGATCGACGCCCTAAACCCTGTCCGTAGCGAGGAGCACCGCCCATGGCATCCACCACCCGTTCCACCCGTCAGGGCACCGCCGCCCGTAAGAAGGCGGCGGCCAAGCCCGTCAACGGCACCGACGGTCTGGACTTCGAGCCGATCCGGATCGCCGCAAACGACGAGGTGCCAGAGGAGCGGGTCCCGCTCTTCTACATCGGCGACGACGAGTACACGATCCCGGAGCACATCCCCAGGGGCGTCGCTCTCCAGTACCTGCGGCACGCCTCTGAGGTGGGTCACGAACTGGCGACTGCACCGCTCCTGATCCGCGTGCTCGGTGAGGACGCGTACACGGCGCTGGAGGAGTCCAAGGCGCTGGAGGACGAGCAGCTGGAGGACATCGTCAACATCATCATCCGTCTGGCGCTCGGCAAGCAGGACCAGAAGGGAAAAGCCCAACGTGGCTGACCCCGCTACTGGACGCGATCCACGGCCAGGACTGGCTGGAGGCCATCGCGGACCGCACGGGGCAGGTCATGTGGGTCCTCGACCACGAAGACGACATCGACGCCGACTTCCTCGCCATCTACCGAATCGACCTTGAGCAAGTCGACCTCAGCGCGCGGCGGTACTTCGCACTCGCCTACCGGCTGACCGCCTACCAAGGCGTCATGGCCGCCCGCCAGGAGGAGGCCAGCGAGAAACGGCCAGCAGCACCCAGCACCACCCCAACCCGCACGAGCACTACCGCCGCCCCGACAACGGGCGGCAGCAGCGAGACGACCGAGGTCTCACTGACGCAGTTCCGGGCCCTGTACCCGGGCTGGGTGAGCGTGGCAGGCGAGGGAGGGTAGATGGCCGGGGCGTTCCGCATCGCGGAGGGATATGTCGAGGTCACCGCCGACGAGTCCGGCTACGACCGGGCCATGGACAAGCTGAAGGCCGCGAAGCACACGGTTAGCGTGGGCGTCGACCTCGACGACAAGGCCGCGATCGCCAAGCTCGACAACCTCGTCAAGCGCCGCACCGTCAACGTCACCGCGGACATGGACACCCGCACGGCGGCCAACGACCTGGCGCTGCTCACCCGCCGCCGCACCATCGCCCTCGCAGCCGACATCGACGAAGGCTCCGCACTGGGCGAACTGACCGCGCTCACCGTCGACCGCGTAGTCCGGCTCTTCGTCAACGTCGACGACGCCGAGGCCATCACCCGGCTCGACGCCCTCACTCGTGACCGCATGGTCAACGTACTCGCCGACATGGACACCCGGGTCGCGGCCGCTGACCTCGCCAACCTCACCCAGCGGCGTACCGTCCGCGTCGATGCTGACGCGGACACGGCTGACGCGGCGGCCCGGCTGGACATCCTCACCCGGGACCGCACCGTTCACGTCCGGGCCAACTTCCTTGGCAGCTTGGGCGGCGCTGGTAGTTCTGCCGGCGGCCTCGGTTCGCTGATTTCCAGCCTGTCCAGCCTCACTGCGCTGGCGATCGGGGCCGCGCCTACGCTGGCGTCGCTCGCGCAGTCGATCCTGCAGATGGGCCCGGCTGCCGCGCTCGCCGCGCCCGCGGTGCTGTCACTGGGGGCGGCGTTCGCCGCGGTGAAGCTCGGCACCAGCGGGATCGGTGACGCGTTCAAGGCTGCGTTCGCGCCGGCCACGAAGGCGGCCGGGTCGGCTGCGACGGCGACCCGGCAGGTGGAGTCGGCGCAGCGCTCTCTCGCTAAAGCGCAGCAAGCCGTGAAGGATGCGGAGGTCAATGCGGCCGCTGCCCGGGTCAAGGCTGCCCGCGACATTCAGGACGCGCAGCAGAACCTGAAGAACACCGTCCAGGACGTCGCCGACGCCAACCGCCGCGCGGCCGAGAGTGTGGCCTCCGCTGAACGGGACCTCGCCGACGCTCAGCGGGCGGCGAAGCAAGCCCAGTTGGACCTCACGCAGGCCCGCAAGGACGCTGCTCAGGAACTCGAAGACCTCAACAACCGGCTCGCGGACGCTCAACTCGACCAGCGGCAGAAGGTCTTGGACCTGCAGGACGCCGAGCAGAACTTGGCCGCGGTCAAGGCGAAGGGCTCGGCCGCCTCCCAGGAGGAGATCGACAAGGCACAGCTGCAGTACGACAAGGCCGTCCAGGCGCTCAACGAGCAGCAGACGGAAACGCAGCGGCTCCAGGACCAGACGGCGGCCGCGAACAAAGCTGGCGTGGAGGGCTCGGACCAGGTCACGAAGGCGAAGCAGAACGTCGCCGACGCCAACCGAAAGGTCTCCGACGAGACGCAGAACCTCAAGGACGCGGAGATCGAGGCGGCCCGAACCCAGACGGACGGGGCGCAGCGGATCGCGAAGGCGCAACGGGACGTCGCCGACGCACAGGCCGCTGCAGCGAAAGCAGCGGCCGATGGGGCGCGGCAGATCGCGGACGCGCAGGAGAACGCGAAGGAAGCGGCGCAGGCGCTCGCGCAGGCGCAGAACTCGGGGGCGCTGGCCACGAACAAGGTCGCGGACGCTCTGTCCCGCCTTGCGCCGAACGCGCAGGCGTTCGTGAATGCGGTCCTCGCGCAGCGGGAGGCGTGGCGCTCGCTGAAGCTGGACGTCCAGAACACGCTGTTCGCCGGGTTGGGCCAGAAGTTCACGCAACTGTCCACCGCGATCCTGCCCTCCCTGCATGCGGGCCTCACGGGCACCGCGACGATCCTCAACCAGACAGCGACGAACGCGGCCAACGCCGTCATTCAGCTCGCGAAGACTGGCGCACTGCGGAAGCTGTTCGACGGCCTCAACGACGGCATGCGGCCCCTCACCCGCATCCCCGGGCAGATCATCACCGGGCTCACCCAGATCAGCATCGCCGCATCCCCAGCATTCGCCCGCCTCACCACGGCCGCGGCCGGGGTCGCCGACAGCATCTCGAAGAAACTCGGGAACGCCTTCAAGTCCGGGGCGATGGACACCGCGATCAACAACGCGGTCACGATCGCCAAGCAGTTCGGAAAGTTGTTCGCGGACGCGTTCGCCACCCTCAACAACATCTTCAAAGCCGCCGCAGCAGGAGGCGGCAACGCCCTCGGCACCCTCGGATCGGTGTTCTCCGAACTACGGCGCATCACCTCCATGCCGGAGGTACAGAAGGCCCTCACGAGCATCTTCACCGCGATCAACTCCATCGCCAAGCTCGTGGCCGGCACCCTGGGCGCGGTCATTCAGGCTGCGCTGCCGCTGCTCGCCGCGCTCGCACCGGTCATCACTGAGTTGGCGACGAAGTTCGGGCCCGTCCTGGCTCAGCTCGCGTCCACGCTGGGGAAGGCACTGACGCCGATCATCGACGCGCTGCTCCCTGTGGTCTCGCAGATCGGCACCATCATCGTCCAGCTCGTGCAGGCCCTGCTGCCGCTGCTGCAGCCCATCGGCGATCTACTCGGCGCGATCATCACGGCGATTGCCCCGGTCATTCAGGTCATCGGCAAGGAACTGGTGACCCTCGTATCAGCCTTGGCGCAGGGCCTCGCACCGATCGTCACAGCACTCGTGCCGATCGTGCAGATGCTCGGGATGTTCCTCGGCCAGCTGGCGCCGATCTTCCCGCAACTCCTGGCGGCGATCGTCCCGCTGATCCCGCCACTGTCGCAGCTGATCGTGTCGCTGCTGCAGCTGGCCATGCAGGTGATCCAGCCGCTGCTGCCGCTGATCGTGACGCTGTCCACGTCTATGGCGACGACTCTTGCAGGCGCGCTGGGAATCCTCGTGCCAGTGGTCACCACCGTTATCGGCTGGATCACAAATCTCGCGGATGCGGCGAAGAAGGTGGTCGGCTGGATCGTCGACGGCTTCCAGTGGCTGTACGACAAGCTCGTCGGCCATTCGATCATCCCCGACATGGTCAATGCCATCGTTACCTGGTTCACGTCGCTGTGGACAGGAACGAAGCAGATCTTCACCACGCTGAAGAAGTGGGTCATCGACCTGTGGAACGGCCTGTGGAACACAGTCCGCTCGAAGTGGGACAGCTTCTACTCCGGCCTCAAGCTGGCAATTTCGCTGGCCTGGACCGGCATCAAGAACATGTTCTCCGGGTTGAAGACGTGGGTCACGAACACGTGGTCGTCGCTGTGGAATGGCGCGAAGAACACCGTCACCGGGATTTTCAACACGATCAGTTCGAAGATCAGCGGCTTCGCCTCCGGCATGAGGACCGCGTTCAGCAACCTCAAAAACGCCTTGGGGACGATCTGGGACGGCGTCCGCTCGAAGATCGGCAACCCGATCAAGTTCGTCGTCGGCACCGTCTACAACAACGGCCTCCGCAAAATGTGGAACACCATCGCAGGGAAGATCTCCAGCAGCCTCACCCTCCCCGCGATCTCTCTCGGCTTCAACCGCGGTGGCGTCGTCCCTGGCAGCGGCAACAGCGACACCGTCCCCGCGATGCTCACCCCCGGCGAGCGGATCCTGTCCAAGCAGCAGGTGGCTCAGCTCGGAGGCCACCGCGGCATCGACGCCATGCTCGGCCAGGACAAGCCCACCCGCACCGGCGGCAACCCTTCCCAGTCGGAGGAACGCCGCCGCTACCAGGGTCCGACGCAGCATTACGCGTCCGGTGGCATCGTCGGCACCGTCACCTCGGGCATCGGCAACGCGATCGGCGGCGCGGTCGACTGGGCCAAGGACCTCGTGATCGGCGGGCTGAAGGCGGCCGCGCAGAAGGCGCTCAGCAGCCTGGTCCGGCCGCTCATCGCCCGTATCCCCGGCGGCGGGTTCGGCAGCCTCCTGAAGGGCCTGTCGAACAAAGCCGTCGACGGCATGCTCGCCTTCCTCGGCAACGAGGACAAGAAGGCCAAGGGCGGCCCCGCCGTACAGCGGGCCCTGGCATGGGCGAAGACGCAGAACGGCCTGCCGTACCAGTGGGCGGGCAACGGCAACCCCAGCTGGGACTGCTCCGGGTTCATGAGCGCCATCGAGAGCGTCATCCGGGGGGAACGCCCGCACCGCCGCTGGGCGACCGGGGCGTTCGTCGGGAACAACGGGCCCGCCGGCTGGGTGCGGAACCTGAAGAGTCCATTCATGATCGGCATCACCAACGCGGGTGTGGGCCACACCGCGGGCACCCTGGCCGGCGTGAACTTCGAGTCGTCGGGCGGCCGTGGCGTCCACTACGGCAAGAGCGCCCGCGGCTACAACGACAGCTTGTTCACCAGCCAGTGGGGCTTCGCGCCGGCCGCGAAGTACGACAGCGGCGGCCTGCTCCGGCCGGGGGCGACGATGGCCGTCAACGCCACCGGCCGGCCGGAGCGCGTGCTGTCCGCCTCTCAGACGGACGCCTTCGAGCGGCTCGTCAACGGCAGCGGGGCGCGCAGCATCACGATCGAGAACATCACCATCAGCGGCACCTTTGACTTCTCTTCCCCGAACGCGCGCCGCGCTGCCGCGAACGCGCTGGTGAAGGACATGAAGGAAGCCCTCCGCCGATTTGACCGGGAGCGCGCCTGATGGCTCAGTACAACTGGGGTGACCTGACCGTCGGGCGGATCCCACTGAGGGAGACGCTCGACGCGACCGAGTCCGGCGGGGACCGCAGCCTCGACCTCGACGGGCAGGAGTCGTACCCGCCGCTCACCCGGGCGCAGGTCATCGCCCGCCACGACGGAATCAACTCCCTGACCGTCGGGCAGGTGTTGCCGGTAACGTTCACCGACAAGCCCGAACGCAACGGCTATTACGCCGTCAAGGCGTGCAGCAGCACGTACACCGAGTACCGCACCGAGATGGTCACCGCGGACTGGAAAGTCTCGTTGGACCGAATCGGCTCGGAAGCAGAGACCGACCTCCAGTCCCGCCTCACCGGCGCGGTCCGCCTCAACGACTTCAGCTTGTCGGGGGAGCGCTGGCACGCCCCGCCGATCGGCCACTACGGCTACACCACCGGCGGCACCAACCCCACCACGATGACCCGCACCGGCGCCGATGGCACCATCACCGTCTACCGCGGCGTGCCCGCCAACATCAGCCCCCGCTGGGCCTGCGCACCGACCAGCTATCTCACCGGGCGCGTCAAGGTGACCACCACCGGCGGCCAGGAGGTGTACGGCTCCGACGTATCCCTGGCTGCGACTGGCTGGTCCCTGACCAACGGCCTCGTCAATGTCACCTGGTCCACCACCGGCGGCGGGAGCTTCGACATCCAGGCCTACACCGGCGGCGCCTACCACTCAAAACTGTGGACGCCGTTCACTTCGTCCGGCGGCCAGATCGGCAACACCTGGGACACCGCCACCCTGCTCCGCAACGACCCCGAGATGGTCATCCTGCGCCTGTCGAAGAGCCTCAGCCCCGGGAGGTTCACTACCGACCTCACCCTGCGGCGTGGCTCCCGCATCATCGAGGGCTACATGCAGCGCAACACCGCCGCCGACCAGTTGAAGATCCGCCTCAACACCGCCGAGGGCTTCGTCGACACCTCGGCATCCGGCTACCTGACAGCCACGGCGAACGACGCGGACGGCAACCGGTTCGCGTGCGGATCGGCCCGCTCCTTCATTGCCCACGCCAACGGTGGTGTTCAGAAGAACACGACCACCACGCTGGACTTCTGGATCGGCGTGGCGGCCGGCGGGGGTTCGGCCGTGTCCGGGGATGCGGCCACCGACCTGCGGAACCAGTACATCGCCAGCATGCCAGAAGCCGTCTACGGCGTAAGGAGGTAGGCGGTGGCTGTCCAAGAGGTCCTGAAGGCGCTCGGCTCGTGGGAGGTCAAGCTTCAGCCGAACACCCCGCGCGAAATCCTCGACGCCCTCGACTACTTCGGGCACGTCGCGATCGTGCCCGGCCGCCTCGACCCCCAGCAGTACGGCGACAACCTCCTCACCACGGCCCGCTATGTCGGTGTCCTGCGCACCCGCACCATCGGTGACGATGGCCGCACCAGCACGCCCCAGGACGATCTGTCCGTGGGCGGCGTGGGCATGGCCATGTGGCTGGGCGACGAGGACAACAAGGGATCGGTGTACGAGAACGCCGTCGAGCCCGCGTCCGCGTCGTTTGCGACGGCCATCACCATGCTCCTGCCGGCCTCAGGCGCGGTCACCGCGGGCACCATCTACTCGGTGGCCGGCCTGTACTCGGGCCACCACCAGTACGAGAGCCCTCGCGAGGCCATCAACTACGTCTGCGACACCATGTCCACGGCCAGCGTCCCCGTCTCCTGGCGGGTCAATGGGAACGGCACGCTGGACGCCGGCCCCGACAGCAGTCTCTTCGTGACGAGTCCGACGTGCGTCATCATGGCCGTCGGCTCCGGTGAGGACATGGCGTTGCGGGCGCTGCCCGGGTCGATGGACGTCACCCGGGACGTGGAGGACTACTCCACGCGTGTGGTGCTGCTCGCCGAGGGCGAGGGCACGAGCATCGCCACGGGTACCGCGGACATCTCCCCGGCCACGTCGTACAAGGACATCCACGGCAACGCGCTGAAGATGACCCGGCTGGTCAGCGAGTCGGACACGTCGACGGGGAACGCGGACACGCGCGCCCAGCTGGCGCTCAGCCAGTTCACGTCGACCCGCAATGCCCTCCAGCTCAGCACGTCTGACTACGACATCCACGGCACCTTCCAGGTCGGCGACCGGGTGTGGGTGTACGACCCGGACTCCGGCCTCGTCGACCTGACCACGGAGATCACTTTCCGGGGCCTGCGAATCAACCCGATCAAACTCCAGGTGACCGAGGCGAACTGGGCCGTCACCGACCAGTACACGGTCGCCTACCGGGCGGCCGACGGCACGTGGACGGATCTCACCCAGTACGTCGAGTGGGAGACCGACTCGACCAGCACGGTGACGGTCGGGGACTTCTCCCGCCAGCTCACCAACAGCAGCGTGGAGCCGGTCGGGTCCCGGCCCAACGCCGACACGAGCGTGCCCGGCCAGCCCACCTTCGTCACCCCGTTCACCGGCGTCGCCTACCTCGACAACAGAGGCTTCACCCGGGCCCGGGTCATTCTCAACTGGAACGCCCCCCTCAACGTCGACGGCTCCACCGTCCTGGACGGCGACCACTACGAGATCCGCTACGCCGTCGACACCGACATGATCTACCCGGCTACTTGGGCATCCGTCTCCCAAGTGCGCTGGCAGGACCTGCAGATCTGGGCTCAGCCGTTCGCCGCTCCGACGGCCAAATGGCAGACCATGGTCGTCAACTGGGACACCACCACCGCCCAACTCCAGGACCTGTCCCCGGGCATTGGCTACGACATCCAGATCCGGGCCGTCGACAAGACCGGCAACACCGGCGCCTGGTCCGGCACGACGACGTTCGTGGCGAGCGCCGACAACATCCCGCCCAGCACGCCGGCCGCTCCGTCGGTGGCGGGGTCGCGGATCGCGGTGCAGGTCACGCACCAGCTCGGCAAGTCGAGCGGCGGCACCTTCAACCTGGAGTCGGACCTTGACCACCTGGAGATCCATGTCTCCTACGAGCCGACGTTCACCCCGGACGCGACCACGCTGAAGGGCAAGGCGGTCGCGAATGCTGGCATGATCCAGGCGCAGATTCCGGTGGTGTTCACGGCGCAGGTCGAGGAGACCAGCGCGCGGTACGTGCGGGTCGTCGCGGTCGACAAGACCGGCAACAAGTCGGGCCCCTCGGATGCGGCCACCGCCACGGCGCTCCTCATCGACGACGCCCACATCTCCGACCTCACCGTCTCCAAGGTCACCGCCGGGCAGATCAACGCGGACTGGATCGTCGGCGCCCGCATCAAAACGGCCGACACCGGGCCCCGTGTCGAGCTCAACTCGGCTGGCTTGCAGACCTACAGCGCCGACGGCACGCAGACCGTGAACATCGCCAGCGCGGACGGATCCGTCTCAATCGTCGGCACGCTGAAATCGGGCACCTCCGGTAAGCGGCTAGAGATCAATCCCACATCCACCTACCTGCCCGAGATCCGGTTCTACGCCAACAACGGCACCGACTACGGCTACATCAACGCCACTTCGTCCGGCTCCGACGTCAGCCTCGGCCTGAACTCCAGCTCCTATGACGATGGCGGCGGGACCCAGGTCACCTCCCGCTCCTTCCTCAACACCGCTTACGCAGAATTGGCCGTGGTGCGCTCCGACACCCAGGCCCGCTATGGGGGGTACGTGTGGGCCAGCGTGGGTGCCCTGTTCGGCGGCTTCATCCGCGCTGGAGTGCCGGGCGGCATACTCTACGCCGACCCCAATCAGGGCAAGTTCGGCTATGACGACGGCACAAACGTCAACGAGTGGATCCACACCAGCTCGGTCACAAGCCATGTCGGCAAGTGGAACAACTACATCTCCGCAGGTCACAGTGATGGACTCTTCACCGGAAGTATCAGTTCTGCTTCATCGATTTCCGGCATGACGATTTCCTGGGGCGCCACCCTCGACAGCCCCATGTATCCAGTCGCCACTATCCGCGACAGCCCTGCGAATTACGTTTACGAGTCTGCGACGCCAACTACAACAAGCGCAGTTCTCGACTTTTCGATCGCCACTACCGGCGCAAGCGCCGTGCATTTTTGGTGCTGGAGGATGTGACATGGCAGACGAGCACACCATCATTGACATCCTCGCAGGGGAGATCAGCCCCGGCGTGCAAGGGTGGAGCGTCATCACGCTGCGCCCGGGTAGTATTCGCTGGCAGCACACTTTTCCCGCAGAGACCATGGAATGGCGGGCTGCTGAGTATGGGCTGACGGATCCGGTGGAGATCGTCGACGTGATTCTCCACGAGCCCTACCAGGAGACAGACGCCCCGGTACTGCCGCCATCGGTGAAGCAGCCCCCCGGCAAGGCTGCCGGGGCGACCGTCGCCAAGGCGAAGGACCCACATGGGCCGATCCTCCTGGAGGCCACGTCGACGAGGGCGGCGCGAGACGCGCACCGCTCACGAATCGCCGCAGTGAAGAAGCAGCGCGTGCGGATCACCGACCCGGATGGCCTCCTCGCGCACATCCACCGCAGCCACGGCATGGACCCCGACCGGGTCCGCGCCAAACGCGAGGCGGTGGATGTGCACCGCTGGAACCGCCTGTACGGGGGCCTGCCCGTGCCTGTGACCGACACCTCGGAGGTGCCCCGTGCCTGATCCGTCTACCACTCGGATCTCGCTGTACAAGTCCAAGTCGGACGGGTCCGAGCTTGTCAACTACACCCAGGACCTGGGCCAGAACTGGGACAAGGTCGACGCTGCCGTCGGTTTCCAGTCGGCGACGTCCAGCACGCGTCCGTCTTCCCCGTACTCCGGGAAGCCGATCTTCGAGACCGATACCTCGTACCGCACCTACTTTTCCAACGGCACCTCGCCGGCGTCCGGCTCCTGGGTGGAAATCCCCAACGGCAGCGCGAGCTTCAACAGCACCCTGCGCCTCGCATCCGGCAAGCAGATCAACGTCAACAGCAGCGCGTCCGGCGCCACCCTTGCCGTCGTCAACGCTGCAGCCGGCACCGACCTCATCTCCGGCCGTGTCACCGGCGACACCGTCGACCGGTTCCTCGTTGACACCGACGGCACCCTCAACTGGGGAGCTGGCGGCAGCACTGCCCCCGACGTCGTCCTCGCCCGCACAGCCGCCGATACCCTCGGCACCGCGTCAGGCGACCACTTCAAGGTGGGCGGCGACTTGAAGTTGGTCAACGGCACCACCATCTACCGCAACAAACTCAGCGCCTCGACAACCGTTGCGAACACGGCCTCTGAGACCGTCATCGCAACGCTCACGATCCCCGCAGGAGACGCGGTCGCGGGCGCGGTCTACCGCATCAAGGCGTGGGGTGTGGCGTCGGTGACGGGCACGCCGACGCTGACGCTGCGGTCCCGGCTTGGTGGTGTGGCCGGCACGGCCCTCGGATCCAGCGGCGGCCGCACGGCGTCGTCGGGTGTGTCGAACCGGGCCTGGCAGGTCACCGCGGATCTGACATGCCTGACCACGGGCGCGAGCGGAACGTGGTTCGCGAGCCAGGTCACCTACGAGGCGGTCACATTGTCGGCGTCGCCGCCGTTCGCGTCGCCGGGCCTGATCCTGGACGGGACGACGTCGGTAACTGTCGACAGTACGGTCTCGGAGGACTTCGTGATCACAGCGACGTGGGGTACGGCTTCGGCATCGAACACGCTGACGTGCCGCGGCTACAGCGCTGAACGCGTCGCCTAACTCTGGAAGGAAACAGCAACCATGGCTTACCCCCACTACCTGTTCAACGTCGTCAAGGGCTCCTACGGCTTCTCGCTGGACATCACCCCCAGCGGTGATGCGTCCGACGTCGAGGGCGGCTCTGCACAGGACGTCATGGAAACCTACGGCCTGCTCACCGACCTTGCCGCGTTCCTCCGTGCCCGCAACGGTGTCGACTCGGTCAATGTGCACCGATACACCGAAACCGACACTACCCTCGTCGAACAGTGAGCCGAACCGCCTAGCTGTCGGCCTCGCCCGGGTACGGGGGGACGGCCGCGAGGTCGGGGCCGCCGCACGGGCCCGCCTCGGCGGTGCCCTGGTCGGCCTGCGTGAGCCGCGCGTTCTCTTCCAGGGCGGCGGACAGTTGGCGTTCGAGGGTGTCGGCGCGGGCCTCGAGGAGAAGGTTGGCTTCGAAGAGTTCCGTGCACCGCCGCTTGAAGGTGGGGAAGGCATCCTCGTAGCTGATCTTCTGGGTCACGTCTGGTCCTCCTTGCTGATGGTGCGCTGTGCTTGGGGGTCAATAAGGTCGGGCAGCGAGTGAAGCTGATCGCCGTCGTAGAGCCCGCTATAGCTGTCCAGAGTGTTGGCGTGGGCTCGTTGTTTCTGGGCGAGTTCGTGGGCGAAGCGGTCGAGGAGGTCCGAGAGGTTCTCTCGGTTGTCCTCGTCGTAGGAGAGGATTGCTTCCCTGGTGCTTTCCAAGGGCGTCACGACTGTTCCGTTCCGTTGATGGCGTGGTCCCAGGCGAGGCTGTCGGGGTGGGCGTGGGTGGCGTGGCTGGCCGTGAGGGCGGCGGCGAAGTGGGCGGTGGCGGTGAGGACGTCCATCTTGCTGGGCGGGTCGTGGCGGGCACCCATGCCCTGTTCGGGGTCGGCGGGAACGTCGGTCCCGACGAGGAGGCGTTCGCCTTCGCGGTAGTGGTCGGGGCCGGTCACAGTTGCTGCCCTCTGGTCTCAATGACCTTCAGCCGTCCAGTCTTTGGCCACGACCTTAGAAAGCCGTAGCGGTCGTCCAGGCTGTATCCCCACCTCGACACCCGTTGGACTGTGCGTGGAGCGCCTGGCCGAGGGCCCTTCAGAACGTCCCCAGGTTGGACCTTGCGCCAGGACAGGCGGACGTACCGCTCGTCGTTTGTCACGGCCGCCGCCTCGCTGCTGCATCGCCGCGCCCGGGTTGCCCCGAGCTGTTCGCGCCATGGTGGCACCAGGCCCATGTGCGCCTCGGCACGTGCACGATCTTCGCCCCCGCCCGTGCACACTCCACCGTGTACTGAAAGTCCTCGCCATAGCGCTCCCCGTTGATCAGCGCACCCTCGGGGGGCTCGCGGAAGCCGATGCTCTTCGCCAGCTCTGTGCGCACGAGGTGGGTGATCGTGGTCTGGTGCGGCTTGGCCGGGTTGAACTGGCGCCCGAAGTGGCCGAGTGGGTCGTTCGCAGGCCACGGCTTTCCGTCGGGGAAGTGGACCATGAAGTAACTGAAGATGTAGTCGGCCTTGAAGATCCGCGCCCCAGCGGCGAGGACACGCAGGTGCTCGGGGTAGAACCAGTCGTCCGAGTCGAGGAACGCAACCCACTCCGTCTTCACCGCGTCGAGGGCGCGTTGGCGGGTGACCGCCGCGCCGTCGACGTCCTCGTCGATGGCGATGCTGATGTCGGCGGCGGGGAGGAGTTGGTTCTTCACGCTGGCGACGGCGCGGTCGAGCATGCCGTTCGCGACCCGGGCCGGGTGCGCTGGTATGGCTACGGTGATCTCAAGCGGCGATGGCACGACGCACCCCTTCCTCCAGGCTGATCTTCGGCTCGTAGAAGCCGAGCATCAGCGACGGGTCACACACCCGTGTATGCACCCCCTGCGGCGCCCCGGCCTCGTACCGCAGCTCGGGCGCGTATCCGGCCTCGGCCGTCATCAGCCGGGCCAGCTCGTCGAAGGTGGTCGCCCGGCCCGTGCCCAGGTTCACCGGCCCCGTCACGCCCGCGTCGAGCAGGGCCAGCGTCGCGCCCACCAGGTCGTCGATGTGGATCCAATCGCGCACCGAGCTCCCGTCACCCCAGATCGTGAACGGATCCTCCCGCCGGCGGGCGCGGGCCGCGAACGCCGGGAAGGGGTAGCACGGGTCCTGATCCTCGCCGTACCCGGAGAATGGACGGGCCACGAGGATCTGACAGCCCTCCGACGCCGCATACCGGGCCAGCCGTTCGCCGGTGAGCTTCGCCCAGCCGTAGGAGGCGTCCGGCAACTCCGGCTCGTCGAGGTTGATGAACGACTCGTGCAACGCCCAGTGCGCGGTCTCGCCCTGCAGAGCGACGGGGTACGCCGCAGACGAACTGAAGTACACCGCCCGCGGCGTACCGGTGCGGACCAGCCAGCGCATGTACCAGCTGTCCAACGCCAGGTTGGTGGCCACGCCGAGCGGGCTGCCGTCGATGCTGGCCCGGCCGCCGACCATCGCAGCGCAGTGGAGGGCGACGTCGTGCCGAGTGTCGTCCGTCCGGAAGAAGTCGAGGGCGTCGCCGCTACCGTCGCGGATATCGATGCCCGTGACGTCCCAGCCTCGTTCGTCCATGACCGACCACAGATGCCAGCCAACGAACCCCTTCGCGCCTGTTAGGAGGATACGCACGGCTTGGCCTCCTTCTGCTCGGCGAGCACGACCTGGAATTGGCCGACGGTCTCGTGGCGGAGCACGGTGAACCCGCCCTGCTCGATGAGCGCTCGGTAGCCGTCCTGGTCCCAGCTCCAGCAATGGCACTCGTCGTGGGACTCGGGCGTCTCGTTCCATGGCGAGGAGGCGACGAGGTAGCGGGAGTGGGCGCCGATCCAGCGGACCGCGTCATGGGGGTCCCGGACGTGTTCGAGGACTTCGGTGGTCACCGCGATGTCGCCGAGCTGGATAGCGTCCCGGTCCGTGCCGAACACGTCGGCCTGCTCGGCGGTTACGCCGCGCTCGCGCCAGCCCGCCTCATTGGACGGCTGGAAGTCGTAGCCCCACGCGCTGAAGGTGACGTACTGGCTGTCCCGGGCGGCGATCGTCTGGTGGACCAGTTGAAGGAGACCGCCGTCGCCGCAGCCCAGATCAGAGAGGGTGATCTGTTGCTGTCCCTCGTTGGCCAGCTGGACGTAGGCGGTGGCGATGAACTCCAGCGCCTTCTCTAGCCGGGGCCGATGGACGGGCTGTTCGAGGTGTGGAGCGCGCTCCCGATGGGCGTGGAACGCGGCCGTCGACACGTGCGGCGTCTCGCCTTCGGGGAAGAGACGGTACTCAGCCACGCTCGTACTCCTTGATCTGCTGCACCCAGCGGGGCAGGTCGTTCGTCTGCCACTGCTCGAACACGGCCCGGTCGGCGTCCGATCGCTCGTCGGTGTTGGCCTCGGCGTAGCCGGCATCCCACTCCGCGCGCCCGGCGATCGGGTGCAGGTGCTCGACGACGACGTCCGGCAGGTAGGTGATGGCGTCCAACGCGTGGCCGAGCGCGAGCCATGCGTTGTCGATCCACAGGTGGACCAGACCGGCCGGCACCATGCGCCCGGTCGCCCGGATGATGTCCGACGTCATCGCCACCTGCGTCGGCAGCGCGGCCCCTTGGATACGGTCGTTGCCGTACACCAGGCCCGTGCCGAGGCGCTCCAGCGCAGCGAGGTAGCGGCCGTCCCAGCCGACCGTCCGCGGCAGGTGGTCGTCGCCCATGAAGCCGACCGCGTCCGAGCGGGTGGCCCACTTCGGTGCCGCATCGTTGAGGGTGGGGCCCAGCCGCAGGCGGGGGCCGATACCCATACGGAAGAACGGCTCATCCCGCAGCCGGTCGGCGACGTCCTGGTAGCCGCGCAGCTCGGGGTCGTCGTTGTCGACGAGGGCGACGAGCCTGGTCGGCTCGACGCACGTGTCGACGAAGGCTTGCCAGAGCCGGGCCAGGTTCGCGGGCCGGCCCCGGGTGGGGACGAGGATCGTGAGGCTCATCGGAGGATCGCTTTCTCCCAGAGTGGCGCCATGGCGGTGACGGTGTAGCGGCGGGCGTGCTCCCGGGCCGCGACGCCTATTTCCTGCCGCATTGCGGGCTCGTAGACGAGGGCGCGCAGGTGCTGGGCCCATTCGTGGTCGCGGTGGACGAGGAAGCCGGTGACGCCGTGCTGCACGAAGTCCTCGTAGGGGCGGACGGCGCTCGCGACGACTGGGATGCCGAGGGCCGCCGCCTCCAGGGCCTTGACCGGGGACTTCCCGGTGTTAAAGACGTGCGGCAGCAGGGGGCAGAGCCCGATCGTGTAGTCGATGACCCGGAAGTAGTTCTCGACGGAGGGAAGCCATCGTGTGAAGCGCCGGCGGGGCGCTTTGAGGTAGGTGCCGTAGTCGTTGCCGATGCAGTGGAGTTCGGCGTTCGGGTTGCGGGTGAGGAACCGTCGGATCTGCTGCCCCGTGTGGTCCCAGTCCATCTGGTGGGTGGCGCTGCCGCCCCAGCCGATGGTGATGGTGCCGTCGGCCGGCTGCGGGGGCTGGTGGTCGAGGAGCCAGTCGGGGACGGCGTTGGGGATGACGTGGACGGTGGGGTTCCAGCGGCGGACGATGTCGGCGAGGGGTTCGGTGGTGACGGTGACGGCGGCGGCGGCTTCGATGTTCCGGATGATGTTGTCGCGGATCTCAGGGCGCGCGTAGTACTGGTGGGCGGCGGGGCTGCGGTGGTCGATGTTGAAGAGATCGTCGTCGATCTCGTAGATCAGCTTGCGGCCTTCGCTGGCGAGGAGTTGCCACATCATCGACGGGTTGGGGTCGCAGACGCGTTGCCCGATGATGATGGTGTCTCGGTTGTGGCGGACGGGTTGGGGGAGCCGGGTGGCGTGGCGGGTGGCGTAGCCGAGGTTGGCGAGGGCCCGCATGGGGAGTTCGGCTCTGTAGTAGCCGCACCCGGCGTTGTCGGCTGCCCAGGCGAACACGTCGAGCTGGGGGATGGCGGCGTAGGGGTCGTGCCAGTCGGGGCCGCGTAGGGCTGGGGGGATGGTGTACGCGGGGTGGAGTGGGGCGATGCTCTGCTCGGTCACGGCGCCGCCTTGCCGCTGGTGCCTTCGAGCGCCCGAATGGTCGGGCAGGGGTACGGCACGGCGTGGACGCTGGTGCATTCGGCGCAGCATCCGTACTCCTCCTTGTGGAGGGCTTGGACGCGGGCGATGGCCTGCTCAGCGCGACGGCGGGCCTCACCGACGGTCTTCAGTTCCCGCTCGCGCCGCTTGCCGATGGCCTGCCAGTCGACGGGCGCCGACTGCTCTGCTGTCTGCTCGGCGACGTACAGCGGGTGATCGGTCGGGATGATGCCTGACTCGGATCCCCACGCGGGTGCGAGGAGCGCGGACACTGCGTCGTTCAGCTTCGCCGTGCGGTCGAACAGCATCTTGAACTGCTCGTCGACGGTGAGCGGGCGGTTCTGCTGCATGCTGCTCATCGGCTGCTCCGGGCGGTGGGCTGGTAGGTGTAGCGGGCGGGCTGGTGCGGGCCGAGGACGAGAACTGCGAACAGGAACGCCAGACCCGCGCAGACGGCGCTCACGAGCCCTCTCCCTGTGCGGCAGCGTGCGCGGCGCGGATGCCTGCCGCGTAGCCGTCCATGTAGGCGTTGGGCTGCTCCGGGTTGACGGCCATGACCTCCGGCCGCTCGGGCAGCGCCCGCACCCGGCTCAGCGCCTCGTCGTAGGCGGCCGCCTGCTTCAGGTGCTCGCAGGAGTCGAAGCTGTTCGGCCAGCCCTCCGTCAGCCACGCGGGTGCGACGCCGTGGTCGGTCCAGCCGCAGTGCTTCTGACCGATCTCGTAGCCGTGGCGCGCCCACTGGCGGGCCTCGCTGAGTTCCTTGTCGCGGGCTTCGGCGTTGGTGCTGCTGACGCTGCTGACCTCCATGTCGCCGAGGTAGACGCGGACGTCGGACTTGGCCTTCACCTCGTCGAGCTTCCGATAGACGTCGGCGAGTTCCCGCTGCCGCAACCTGACGTGCCCGATCAACTGCCGCCACGTCGTGTCGCGGGAGACCAGCAGCGCGTCGCAGAGTTCGAGGCGGGTCCGCTCATGCGCGTACACGATCTCCGTCGTTCCCGCGTGCTCCTCAACGACCTCAGTCACGACCTGCGGAGCGTTCTCTGGGATCTCGATGGTGTCCTCGAAGACGAGGACGGCGCGGGCGCCGAGGCGTTCGACGAACTCCCTGTGGTCGCCAAGGTCGCGGCGGAGCGTTTCGAACGAGGCCTCATCCGTGGGGACCTGGTCGACGACGAGAACCCAGGGCGTGACCATGTCGTCGCCGTGGTGCTCCGTGGGGAGTTCGAGGATCTGCAAACGGGCCACGTCAGTCCACCTCCACGTCGTAGTCGCTGCCATCCGCCACGACGGGCAGCCGGTAGCCGTACCGCGTCCGGTCCTTCGTCATCTGCGCGGCGATCCCCGCCGCCGCCTCGGCAGGCCACGCGCCCTCGGTGACGGACCGCGCGCTGACGTCGACCGCCGAGCCCAGCACCTCACCGCCGTGCAGCTTCGTGGGGATGCCCGGGCGCGTTGACCAGTCGACCGTCCAGGAGTCGAAGCGCCGCCGGTTCCGGCCTTCCGTGCGTCGCTGGAGTTGCAGCTTGACCTCGTGGTCGTCGCCGTGCGGCATGCGCACCGTGGCGGTCACCGGCTCGCCGACATTCTCGTAGTCGTAGCGGCTGCGGCCGAACAGCTTGTCGCGCGGGTCGAGTTTGATGGTGCCGCGCATCCACCACGGGTCGGACTTGGACCACTCGTCGCGCTTGGCCCACAGCTTCCAGTCGATACCACCGTGCTGGATACCGATCGAGATGACGCGGGACTGGTAGCCAGTCGGGTTGAGGCGCCGCTGCAGCCAGGTCCCGAACCGCTCGGTGTGCAGGTAGATGGCGCCGAAGGGGTGGAGCCGGAGGTGGGCGGCGAGGGTGTGTTCGCTGCCCGCGTTACCGACCTTCAGCTCGACGTCCCAACCGGGGAACGACTTCCCGATGATGACCTGGGCGCCGACCTCGCCGGTGGGCTGCTTCGGCCACGGGCCGGGGTTGCGGATCTGGTTGACCACGTCGACCGCGCCGTCGAAGGGGCCGCAGTAGCGGTCGCCGACGGCGGACACGTCCGGGCTGAGATGGCCTTGCTGATCCGGTCGCACGCCGCATCGGTCGCAGCACACCCAACGCGATGGCCTGCTAGTGCCTATGCCTTGGGTTTCGTCCACGACGGGCCGGTGGCCGAACAGGCGGCACAAGAGGATCAGGCGCGGCAGGCCGCTTACGAAGTAGCCCCGGTTCAGCAGGGCGTTGCGGCGGTCGCCGTCGCGCTCGCGATAGTCGACCGTGAAGCGATGCATACGGGCTCCTGTGCGGGTTGTGCGGGTGGGTGCGGGTCCTGGCGCGGTGAGTCCGCGACCCGCACGGACACGGACCCACCGCCATCCCCTGAGCCAGGGATGCCCGAACGATACCTTGGATTCATAGGTCAATGCGGTACACCAAGCTACGATTCGAAGGAACCTAGCTGTGGGAGGAACCCGCATGCCCGCACAACGCGCCTACGGCCGACGGACACCGAAACGCGCCCGCGCCATCCCCTTCTCCCGCATCTTCACCGGCGTCATCCCGGACCACCCGGCATCCGCCGACTACGCCGCAGCCCTCAACGGCGGCTGGAAGATGCTCGGCAACGACACCGCCGGAGTGTGCGGCCCCGTCACCTGGGCCAACTTCCGCCGCCTCGTCACCGCCATCGCAGGCGAGGAGAAGTACCCCGACCAGGAAGCCGTCTGGGAGCTGTACCGCACACAGAACCCCGACTTCGACCCCAACGGCGACCCGAACGTCAACGGGCCCGGCAGCAGCGCCGACGGCGGCGTTGACCTGCAGACCCTGCTGGAGTACCTCGTCAAGCACGGCGGCCCCGACGGCGTGAAAGCCCTCGCGTTCGCCCGGGTCAACCCGTCGGACCCAGAAGAGGTCAAGGCCGCCATCGCCATCTTCGGCGGCGTGTGGACCGGCATCATCGTCCAGGAGGCCAACCAGGAAGAGTTCGCCGAGGGTAAGCCGTGGGACTACCACCGCAACTCCCCGGACGACGGCGCCCACTCGGTCCTAACCGTCGGCTACGCCCCACAGGGCAGTGCGGCAGGCGCGCTCAGCGGCGACGAACGGTTCCTGACCTGGGCCGAAGAAACCAGCTTCACCGACCGGTACTTCGGCCGGAAGGTCGAGGAGCTGTACGTCGTGATCTGGCCCGAGCACCTGGAACACCCAAACTTCCTCATCGGCATCGACCAGGCCGCGCTCGCCGAGGCGTACCAGGAGATCACGAACCGAAAGTTCCCGGTCGCCCCGCAGCCGGTGCCGTCCCCTCCTCCAGCGCCCACTCCTCCTCCGGCTCCTGACCTGGATCCTCGACTTGTTCAAGCGGCACAGCTGATGGGCGAGTGGGCGCACGACAACAACGTGACGGGAGCCTGACCATGCCCGATCTGTGGATGCCGGGTGCCCAGCGCCTGGACATAGGCGACCACGCGCCCACTGACGGTGGACCCGCTAAGGCGATTGCCCACATCACGTGGGACCGCTCAGCCAGCGCGGCGAAGCCGGTCGACTTGGTCCCGTACACCGCACTTCGCTCGTACTTCGCTGGTGGTGGCGCCGGGGTGGCCCCGCACATCCTGTGGGACCCGTTCGAGGGACACTTCACCCAGTTCGTGCCCGCCAACTCCCGCTCCAAGTCCCTCGTCGACCAGGCCGGCGGCACCCGCACCAACCGCGCCGGCTCCGTCGTCATCCAGGTCGAGGCGCTCTTCTTCCCGTACTGCCGGGTCGGGACCACGGTGTACGCCAAGCTATCCGACACCCCCTGCAAGGGCTGGTCGGACCTGCAGGCATGGGTGCACTCCTGGGGCGTGCCGAACGAGTGGCCGATGGGACAGCCGAACGGCTACAACTCCCGCCGCTCCGCCTCCACCTGGGCCACCAAGCCCGGCTGGTACGCCCACGGCGACGTCCCCGAAAACAACCACACCGACCCCGGCTACTGGCCCGCATTCGTCGGCGCCACCCCGAGTACGCCAACGTCAAAGTACGAGCCGTTCCCCGGGGCTTCGTTCTTCAAGACAGGCCGCCGCAGCCCGATCATCGCCGCCATGCACAAACGGCTCGTCGAGGTCGGATGCAACCGCTACCAGTCCAGCTCGAACGCCGACGTCTGGGGCAGCGGCGACGAGCGCTCCTACGCAGCCTGGCAGCGCCACCTCGGCTACAGCGGCAGCGCCGCCGACGGCATCCCCGGTCCCACCTCATGGGCCAAACTCCACGTCCCCAACGTCTGACCCGCCAGTAGAAACGAGAACACCATGAAGATCTTCGGAAGAGAACCGGCTGTCGTGCTGGGCATCGTCTCGGCCGCCCTGTCGCTGCTGGTCACCTTCAACGTCGGCCTCTCCACCGAGCAGGCCGGAGCGATCGTCGCGGTCATCTCCGGGGTCTTCGCCGCGATCACCGCGGCCCTGACCCGGCCGATCGCCCCGTCCGCGTTCACCGGACTCGTCACCGTCGTCGTCGCCCTGCTCGCCGCATTCCACTTCAACGTGGCCCCCGAGACCGTCGGTTCACTGAACGCCCTCGTCGTCGCCATCCTCGTGTTCCTGACCCGCGGGCAGGTCTCTCCGGCCAGTCCGACCGCCCCCGCGAACCAGCCGTCGCGGGTCTGATCGGGAACCACGCGTGGATGACCCGTCGAACGCTGAGCTCGCTCACCGCCTGGAGGCCATGCGCATAGACCTCAAGGAGGACTTCCGTGAGCTCGTCGGTCTGCTCGAGAAGAAGGTCTCCGTTGAGCGGTACGAGATCGAGCGGAAAAACCGAGACGAAGTCCACGTGGCAATCATGGAACGCATTCAGGCGATCGAGACGGCCCGCGAGAAGGAACGCCAGGATGCCGCGCTGGCCAGGCAGAAAGCAGAGGACCAGCGTCGAGCAGACCGGCGGCTGATCTTCTCGGCACTGATAGTGCCCGTCCTGATCGTCCTCCTCCAGGCGTACCTGGCGGCCAAGGGGGCGGGATCGTGAGTAGTCACAGCTCCCATGCCCAGGCGCGGCGCCGCGGCGACCTGTGGTTTGCCCTCGGCGCCGTCATAGCGTTGGCGGTCCTTGCGTGGCTGGTCATTACTGTCCAGCAGCTAAGCAACGATCTGCGTACCGCTAACACCGCCCGCGACGCCCTGGCCGCGCAGGTACAGAAGCTGGGCGGGAAGCCTGTCGCTGGCCCGCCGGGGAGTCGCGGCGAGGCCGGCCAGTCCATCGTCGGCCCTCGCGGTCTACGTGGCGAACAGGGTGAGCAGGGCGTCCCGGGGCCGTCAGGGTCGCCTGGCAAGAACGGCGCCGATGGCTCCGACGGAAAGGCTGGGGAGCCCGGTGCCGTCGGCGCCACCGGGCCAGTCGGACCAACCGGCGCCACCGGGCCGCAGGGAGAGACAGGGCCCCAGGGCCCGCAGGGCGAGAAGGGCGACACGGGCGACACGGGCGATACAGGCCCGGCCGGCCCAACGTGCCCCGACGGCTACTCCCTCCAGGCCCCCTCATACGACCCGGATGCGTTGGTGTGCCGTAAGGACGGCGCCCCACAGCCCGGCGACAGCAACACCCCGTCCCCGCAGGCCCTGGCGCTGGACCCGCAGCGCCGCCAGTACGCATAGGAGGCCAGCATGGCCAACATCGTCTTCAACATCGCCCTCGGCAAGGTCAAGTACTACGCCGAGCAGGTCGGCACCGGCAACGCCGCACTCATCCTCGTCCCCATCGAAACCTCCGGGCTGGAGACGGACGCCGTCCTGCGCGACAAGCACGACCTCGCAGCGGTCCTGGCCGGCAGCACCAACGAGCAGACCACCATGGGCAGGAAGACGGTCACCGCCTGCACCGTCACCGTCGACGACACCAACGACCGTGTCGCCCTGGACTTCGCCGATCAGACCTGGACGGCACCCACGGGTAACGCGATCTCGAAGCTGGTGATCTGCTTCGACTCGGACACGACGTCGGGCACCGACTCCAACATCGTGCCGCTGACCATGCACGATCTGGTCCTCACTCCGGACGGCAACAACTTCACGGTCACGGTTGCGGACTTCTTCCGGGCCAGCTCCGGCGCGTAATGACGAGCTTCAGCGACGACTTCAACCGGGCGAACGGCGCCGTCGGCGCCAACTGGGTTGATCCGACGGGACTGTGGGTTGTCACCTCCCAGCAGCTCGGCCCCGGCTCGGCGGGCGGCACGATCTACCTGCGTGCCGCCACAGCGATGGCGACGAATGATCACTATGCCCAGATCACCATCACTGCGACCGCGGCAGCAAGTCACGGCATCTGGATCCGCGGCAACACGACCATCACCCAGGGCTACCTGGTCCGCAACAACGGCTCAAGCTGGGATCTCTTCTACGTCGTCGGCGGCAGCTTCACCGTCATCGGCACCTACGCGGCCGCAGCCGCCGCAAACGACGTCGTCAAGCTCCAGGCCATCGGCAGCGCCATCAAGGTCTACATCAACGAGACCCAGCGGATCTCGGTCACCGACACCGTCGTCCCCACGGGAACAAACGTCGGCGTCCGCAGCGACTCCACCTCCGCGATCCGCTTCGATGACTTCTCCGCCGCTGACATCAGCTCGGGCACGACCGTCGCCCTCACTCTCGCATCCGCAACCGAGACAGCTCAGGCGCTCACGGGGGCGAAAGTACTCGCGCTCGCCGCCTCTACTGAAGCCGATGGCGCCCAGGCTCTCGCTGGCGCCAAAGCAGGCACCCTCACTCTCGCCGCCGCCACAGAATCTGCTCAGTCACTCACCGGCGGCAAGGCGACAACGCTCAGCCCTGCAGCGTCCATCGACGCAGCGCAGCTGGTCACGGGCTCGAAAGCCGCGAGCCTGGGCGTGGCAGCGGCATCCGATACGGCGCAGCCACTGGTGGGCACCAAGACGGTCACCCTAGGAATCGCCACAGAGGTCGACGGCGCGCAGGCTGTAGCCGGCACCAAGACCGCCCTTCTCACGCCAGCTGTCGAGCAGAGTGCCGCGCAGGCCTTCAACGGGGTGAAGGCGGCCTCGCTCGGCATCGCCGGATCTGTCGAGGCCGCCGAGCCGATCACTTCCACCGTCCCGGGAACACTGGCTGCGGCTGAGGCTGTCGAGATGGCGCTGCCGCTCGTAGGTGCCAAGACCGCAACGCTGGTTCCCGCGGTGGAAGTCGAAGCGGCACATCTGATCACTGTGCCGTCCATCACGGAACACAGCCCGGAACAGACCTTCCGGATTCCCGCTGGGCGGCGGAAGTTGACCGTGGTCGCCGAGCGGCGGCGTTTCACCGTGGCGGCCGAGCGCCGCACCTCGACCGTCCGGAGGTAGTCCGTATGCCCCAGAACTTCACGAAGGACCCGGTGGCGAAGCTGCCCTACACCTGGGACTGGGCGGACTGGCTCGCCGAGGTGACCGACACGATCAGCACGGCGACGGTCACGGTTCCTGAAGGGCTCACCGCCGACGGGGCGCCGACGGTTGGCGAGAGCAGCGTCACTCAGCGGATCACGGGCGGCACCGTCGACGAGACGTACACAGTGTCGTGTCAGATCACCACGGCCGGGGGACTCGTCGACAAGTGGTCGATCTACCTCACCATTCGTGACCAGTGAGGAGGGGAGTGTGTCTGTCGAATCGATTCCGTTGGATGACCGTCTGGCGTACGCCGGTGAGTCGTCGCGCTTTGAGGCGCCGCACCCTCAGTGGCAGGGCCTGTTCCGGGAGCCGGACTGGCCCCCGGAGGAGGAGGCGGACTGATGGCGCGGATGTTGGGCCGTCGAGTGTGGCGTGGCCAGACGCGGGAGGACGCGACTCTGCCTCACAAGCAGTGGCGCACCCGGGAGAAGCGCGCCTGGCGGCGGGAGGCTCGTGTGGAGGCCGCCTTGTAGACCACCGGCCAGCCCCCACAAGGCCGGTTGCCCCTGTCCGTTCTCGTAGGGGAGGGGGTGAAGTCTGGTGCTCGAACTCCTCGTTCACCTCATGGTGAACCTGTCCGTCCTGCTCTGACCGGTGCGACTGCGCCCCCGCTGCTACCCGTCTGGGTGGCGGTGGGGGCGTGTTCGTTTTTGGCCGCTTGGTGAGGGTTCAACGCGCGCCACTGTGGGGGTTTTTGACGGATTGCGGGGTCAGTGCGGCAGCTGTGATGCAGGCGTAATCTGTGTCGATCGGACCGGTATTCGACCGGCCCAGACACGTGTTTGCCCCCGCGCGGGTACCACCGCCGGGGGCATGGACTGTGGAGGAAGAATCTCCAGTGAGTCGTTCCCAACATAACGCGCCAGTCCCTGCAGGCAACAGCGGGGGGTCCTTCGAAATCGGATCGTTCGACTTCCACGGGAAGCCCGTCATCGTCCTTTCGAACGAGACCGGAAGCTGGGCAGTGCTTGGTCAGCTCTGCCAGAACCTCACCCTTGACTCGGAGGCGCAGCGTAGGGCAGTCCTTCGAAAGGCCTGGTCACGAGGCAAGACCGACGTTAGGGAGGTCATGCTTCCGGGTCAGAACCGGGCCTACCCCCAGTTCCTGGTCCATGAGCGGATCGTTCCGATGTGGCTCGCCAACATCACCAGCAGCCGCATCGAAGATCCATCTACTCGGGCGAACGTCGAACAGGCGCAAGTCGAACTCGCCGACGCCCTTCACGCCTACGTCACCAGCCGGCACACCGTTCGCGAGCCCACGAAGCTTGAGCTCGCGCGGGACCTGGTCGTCGCACTGGAGGCGAGGGAAGCCCTGGAGGCCGAGAACAAGGTCCTCGCGCCGAAAGCAGGCAAGTGGGACGCCTTCATGAACTCCGAGGGCCTCATCGGCATGACCGCCATCGCCGATATGCTCGGCGTCCCCGTGGTCGACATGACCAACTGGCTCGTCACGGAGGGCGTCTTCCGTAAGCAGGTCTCCCGGTTCGGCTCGAACAAGAACATGCCGCGTCGCACCTACCAGTCCTCCGGGCACTTCGCGGTGAAGCTGGAGACGAATGGCAAGGTGTCCTACGAGGTGGCGTACGCGACTGTGGTCGGCGCCGACTTCGTGTTCGACCGCTGGCAGGCGCACGCCGCCGCCTGACGGAGCATCTGCGGCCCCGTCTCTCTTCGGAGGGCGGGGCCGCTTTCGTGCATCGAGGGGTGTGGGATTCGCGGTAATAAAATTACGCCGATTCGCACACCCGCTCTGACCTGCGGCCCTGCTTGAAGCGACGCCCTGTGTCGTACGGCCGCGCTATCCTCCCCTCAGGCGCTTGTCGCCGTAGGACTCCCACCACACACAGGTGGGGATGTCTGGGATGGGATGCCGGACCAGCCCTTGGGGCGGAACCCGGCGAGGCTGCCGCAGTAGGGCCTGAACGCGGTCCCGGCTCCCCGGTGGTTGGCCCCGTCGCCTTTGTGCGGCGGGGCCTTCTGCTGCGCTCGGGCAGCGCCATGTGCCATAGTTGGCTTGTCCGGCAGGGCGTACCTTGTTGACCGCGATCGGGACTCAGGGAAGAACGGCACCCACCCCCCGACTCAGCCTCCTTGGGGCTGCGGCGCTCGATGGTGCAGGGGTCTGCCACCGATGGATGAGGTCCGGCAACGCGACCGGGTAGCCAAGATGCCAGAGGTTGAAAGCGCCACTCTTTCCCGAGGCCCCGCCGAGCTGATACCGATGGGGCTTCGGCGCGTCTACGCCGCTTCGACGATCTCCGGCCGCCCGCCGTCGCTGTTGGTTGCGGCGACCCATTCGGCGACCAGCTCCTCGTACGCGGCCCGGTCCGCCCCGTACAGCTTGCCGCTGCCCGCCCGCCGGAACAGCGCGCGGATCGCCTCGTTGACGACGTGCGCAGGCCGCACGGAACCAGAGCCACGGTCGTCTGGGGTCATGCGGGAAAGCCTATCGGCCACCTCTGACAGTCGCCCAGGACGGTTACAGCCCTGCAGACCCCGCACACGAAAAGGGCCCCGCCCCATACCCTGGCAGTGCGACCTGTACAGAGTGGAGGGGCGAGACCGTGCCTACTGATGCTACCCCGGACCCGTACGCTGACCCACTGCGCTTCGGCCAGCGGGTGCAAGTCCTTCGCGAGCGCCGGGGCATGACCCAAGCGCAACTCGCCGATCTGATCGGCATCTCCGAACACACCCTCCGGAAGATCGAGAACGGGCAGCGCAAAGCGCCCGACCTGGAGCGGGTGATGCGGATCGCCGAAGCGCTGCGGGTACGGGACCTCGCCGACCTCACAGGACGACCCGACGCACACGTGGACCTCTTCATCGGGCCCGGTCACCCGCGGCTCGCCGCGGTCAAGGCCGCCATCGACAGCTTCCCTCTCTCCACCAGCACCGAGCCGCCGCCCGTACGCCACGTCGAGGCCCGACTGCACGCCGCATGGTCGGCCCGGCACGCGTCCGGCAACCACCGGGAAGAGATCGGGAAGCTCCTGCCGGACCTCATCCGCGACTCACAGGCCCTCGTCCGCAACGCCGACACGGGCAACGAACGACGCCGGGCGCAGGCGCTCCTCGCCGAGACGTACAGCCTCAGCCAGTTCTTCATCGCCTACCAGCCCGACAGTGCACTGCTGTGGAGAGTCGCCGAGCGCGGCATGGTCGCCGCCCAGGACTCCGGCGACCCACACGCGATCGGTGTCGCCGCGTGGCTGCTGGCGCAGGCGCACCGCGACTCCGGCCGCCAGCACTTCGACGCCGCGGACGCCATCAACCTGGAGGCCGTCCGCTTCCTCGAACCGCTGCTGCCGGACGCCTCCGACGACGTCCTCGCGATCGCCGGCGCCCTGCAGTTCGAGCTCGGCTATACCGCGGCGCGCCGCAGGCAGACGGGTACGGCGTGGCGGCACTGGGACAAGGCCAACGACATGGCCGGTCGCCTACCCGCCGACTACTACCACCCGATCACGTCGTTCTCGCAGGCCATCATGGGCGCCCACGCCGTCACGGTCGCAGTGGAGCTCCACCAGGGCGGCGAGTCGGTACGGCAGGCCGCGCGTGCGGACGAGGTCGTCATCAAGTCGAAGCCGCGCCGAGCCCGCCACCGCATCGAGGAGGCACGCGCGTTCCAGCTGGACGCACAGCCGGACGTCGCGATCGCCACGCTGGAGAAGGCGGCCCGGACCGCCCCGGAGACGATCAAGTACAACGGGTACGCGCGCGCCATCATCCTGGAGGAGGTCGAGTCGACGCAGGCGGCCCGGCGTCGGCGGGCGTCGGAACTGGCGATGGAGATTGGTCTGCTGGCGGCCTGAGGGTACCGACCCAATCTGGGTCGGCGGTCGGCTCGGAGCGGTCTTACGGTCTCGGTGTGACGGATCATCGCACGCGGGGAGGCGTGACCATGCCGAGCGACAATACGGCCGGCGTCGAAACCATTGACGCGCTCGCCCTTCTGGCGCTGCCGTCCCTGGACAAGCTGACCGACGAGCAGACCAAGGGTCGGGCCTGTGTGCGGGACGGCGTGCCGTTGCTGCCGGGGCAGCCTGTCGACCTCGGTGAGCGGATGAGTGAGCTGTCGGGGTCGTCCTCGCCGATGCGCTGGTTCCCGCGTGCCTGCCGTACCTGCGTGCACGGCCTCGCGTACTCGACTCTGCTGGACCACGCCCCGTCGTGTGAGCAGTGCGTCGACAACGCAGCCGGATGCGAGACCGGGGCCGCGCTGCACCGCCTGATGAGGGAGTACCGGCGGTGACCGCGGCTGTGGAGTCGACCGCGGTGGAGTTGCTGCCGTTGCCGCGTCTGTCGGCGCTTGATGCTCCGCGCCGTCAGGGGATGGTGTGCGTATGGTGTAGGGGTGTTCCCTCGGTGGATCTCGGCCCGCGGGTGGGTGTGGCGCTGGCCGCGTTGCCGCGCGCCTGCCGGTCGTGTGTGGCTCGGGAGGCTGGGCGCGTGTACGGCGTTCACAGGCGGCAGTGCCGCCGGTGCGGTAGCCGCTCGTACTGCGTTGACGGGCGCGCCCTGTGCGCCCTCATGGACTGGAGGGGAGACACCCATGGGTAAGGCGAAGCCGCCCACGGGCCCGCGCGGGCACGGCTACTGCTGGGTGGAGCATCCGGGGAAGGGCGTCCACTGCACGGAGCCGATAGGCCACCCGCCCGGGAAGAGCGACGGCGGGCATTGGCATCCGTACAGCAAGACAGCGTGGTGACTCCCCGCTGCCGGCCGGGCGCCGATCGGGCCGGTGGCGGGTGAAGCGGCGGCCGTCCCCTGCAACCCCTGACGGGGGGCGGCCGCCCCCGGGGCCCGTTCCCAGTGTCGAACCACCGTTGGCCAGGGGTTTTACGGTAGGTGAGATGTCCACTGGGCGACTACAAGGCCTACTTGGATATATGCAGTGCGCAGTCTTCCGTAACCGCCAGTACGTGTGTTGACTGCAAGTCAGCTAGCGGTTACCGAAGGAGATCGGCGACATGCACACCCAGGACGTGGGCAATCCGCAGAAGCGTCGACACCCGGGCATCGACGTTGCCGGCCTCGACGTCCTGATAGGTCTTCCGGCCCATCTGGGCGGCGAGGTAGACGCTCTCCTGGGTGCGGTCCTGCCGGAGGCGCTCGACACGGATGCGGTCTCCGATACCGCGCCGGCGTTCGAGGAGCCAGGTGTCATCGTCGGGCAGGTGGGGCACCCGTCAGACCCTTGACCCTAGATGATCTTTCGTCAGCCTGGAAAACCACGCATTTTCTGATCATGCTCGGCACGCGCCTGGACCCCGTACGCGCCGCCCGCCCGCCCCCTCGCGGGTGGGCGGGTGTCCTCAGCCCTGCGGCGATCTGGCATATGCCGCAGGGCTCCATGTAGTGTCCCGATATCGAACGCGTGTTCACTCGAATGAGTGAACAACCGCATTGACCTGCATCCGTTGAGGTAAGTGGAAGGTCGAACCCCACAAGACGTGCCGACGGGCCGAAAGAGGGCGCCCCCCTTTGTGGCCGTCGGCACGAGCGCCCCCCAGTTGACGGACTGGGGGGCGCTTCCGTCCCCGCCGAAGGCCGTTTTGGGAGACGGATGGGAGATGATCTATCAGTCGCAACCCGGACCAACACCCAATGAACCCGGACCAACGCGGGGTGACGGTGACGGAATCCTGGTCACAGGCTGGGATATCGCTGATCCCCGGACCGCCCCCGTCCGTCTGGGGCGACGCGGGGGATCGTCTCAGGCGGGCGGTCTCTTCGTCCGATGGTTACCTCAGGCGACTTACCAGGGCTTTCGCGCATCCACCACACGGGCGCCGCACCGTCCCTAGAGTGGTCACGAGCGTCGACCGGAGGAGCGTGCGGAGATGGAACAGGACCAGCGGATCCTGGGGAGGATCACGGAAATGGTCGAGGACGAGCGCAAGCTCCGTGAGTCCCTCGCGGCCGGCGAGATCGACAGCTCGACGGAACACCAGCGGCTCGCCCAGCTCGAGGTCGAGCTCGACCGGTGCTGGGACCTGCTGCGACAGCGGCGCGCCAAGGCGGAGTTCGGGGAGAACCCGGACGACGCGCAGGTGCGGCCGCCCTCGCAGGTGGAGGGCTACATCGAGTAGGGGAGCACGGCCGGCCGGTCAGTCCACCAGGTCGAGCACACGGCGCAGCGCGTCAGGGCGCTCGTGCGCCGGCAGATGCTCGACGAAGTGCACCTGGCAGCCCAGGTCGGCGGCCCCGCCGTCGGCCTCCCGGCTGTCGCCGACCATCAGCGCCTCGTGCGGTTCGACCTCCAGCGCTTCGCAGGCGACCGCGAACAGCCGGGTGTCGGGTTTCTGGATGCCGTGCTCGTAGGACAGCACGTACGCGTCCACGAACCGGTCGAGGTTGTACGCGTCGAAGATCGGCCGCAGATCCCACCCGATGTTGCTGACCACGCCGATCCCCAGCCCGCGCTCGCACAGTGCGTACAGCACCTCGGCGGCATCGGGATACGGCGTCCACGCGGCCGGCGTCATGTGCCGGTCGTACAGCGCGTCGTACAACGCCGGATCGGGCAGCGGCACTTGGCGGGCGAGCCCGGTGTACGCGGCCCGGTGCGACTCGGCGCTCTCGTCCCGGACCCGCCACAGCTCGGCGAGTTCACCGGGCAGCCGCTGCGGAGCCGCTCCGCCCGGCAACGCCCCCGCCACCTCCAGCGCCTTCGCCGCCTGCGCCAACTCCGCCTCCGGCAGGGCGACTCCGACCTCGTCCGACGTGGCCCGCAGCCAGGATTCCGTGGACTCGATACGGAAGAGGGTGCCGGAGAAGTCGAACAGAACAGCAAGCATGAGTGGATCTTACCGGGACTCTTGCAGGAGGCCCGGGGGTTCGCGCGGGGGATGAATGCGCCCCAAGGCTCCCGCCTTCGGCCGCAGTTCGTCCGGCCCGATGTAGCCGTAGCTCCGCGTGCTCACGGAGCCCATCGCCGATGTGCCAGGGCGGCCAGTACCACCAGCAGCGCGCCCAGCAGCCAGCCACCCAGTACGTCCGACGGCCAGTGAACGCCCAGCCATACGCGGGTCAGGCCGACGCCGGCCACCGAGACGACGGCGACCGTCAGGGCCGTACGCCACAGGGTGCGGCCCGCGCCGTGGCGGTGCAGGAGCCACAGGAGGAGGCCGCAGACGACCGTGGCCGTCATCGCGTGGCCCGAGGGGAAGGCCGCGTAGTGGGCCGAGTCGACGGGGTCCGGCCACACCGGGCGCGGGCGGTCGATCGCGGCCTTGAGGGACTGCTGAACCAGGGAACCCACCGCGACCGTGACCGCCAGCCACAGCGCCGTCCAGCGTGCGGAGCGGCGCCAGACCAGCCACACCACGACGACCGCGGTGACCAGGCGCATCGTCCACGGGTCCCAGACCCAGTCCGTGAGGACGCGGAAGACGTGCGTGAGGCCGGGTTCGTCGACGGCCCAGCGGTGCGTGGTGCGGGCGATGCCGGCGTCGGCGTCGATCAGGGGGCGCCACTTCTGCGCCACCGAGATGAGCAGGATGACGGAGGACAGGGCCAGGGTGAGCAGGAGTGCGGCGCGCGGGGCCACGCGTTGGGCCGGCGCGCGGGGTGGGGCGTCGACGGGCGGATGGTGCATAAGACGATCCTCGCCGCCGGGTCGTGCCTGAAACCCGCTCCGGTGGTGCGGGCTCCGCCCCCGCCACTCACAGCGTGATCAGCATCGCCACCATCGCGATCCCCATCGACAGCCGGCACGCCCGTGCGACCTCCGGCCGGTCACCCCATCCCACCGAGCCGCCCCCCGCGGCGACCGGGACGAGTCGGACGCCGGAGAGCAGGACGTATCCCATGAAGTAGAGCAGCAACACCCCGGTCACCAGCGGCACTCCGGACGGTCCTCCATGGCCGGCGTGGTGCTGGGGCGTGGCCGCCATGACCAGTGCCATGTAGACCATGGCCGACGCGCCCACCAGATGGTGCAGATGGTGCGCGCTGGTCCGCGCCGCCCAGAGTGCGCGCAGCGCCGCGGCGCCGAACACGGCCGCGTAGACGGGCCAGGCCCACGGCGGCGGGCTGAACACCGCCACCGGTACCGCCATCGCGGCCATGCCGAACCCCATCAGCGCCTCGCCGCCCGCGGCCCGGCGCTGCTCCTCGACGGTGCTGCGCATCCGCAGCAGACAGTAGGCCCCGGTCGCCGCACACAGCGCGACCAGCAGCCAGCCGGGCGAAGCCGGTCCGTGCACGCGCACCTCCCTGCTCGACGGTGTCGACAGTCCGTCGATGCCCGGGCCGTCCGGCGCGCACACGAGCGCAAGGATGTACACGGGGGGCATTCGAGGGAGCACGGTGGGTGAGCGGTGGCGCCCAAATTCGTTCACGAGTAAAACGCCTGCTAATGTTATGTCACATGCCATCCGCGACCGCCCCCTCCACCCCACGCCCCCGCCGCCTCCCGTTGGCCGACATCCTGCGTCTCGGCCGGCCTTCGGACATCTGGTTCAAGCCGGCCCTCAGCGTGATCGCCTCGGTCGCACCGCCCAACCTCACGCTCCTGGCCCTCGGCCGCCTCGACCTGGCGATGTACACCATGGCCGGGTCCCTGTGCGCCCTCTACGCCCACAACCGCCCCTACGCCGCCCGGGCCCGCACCCTCGCCTGGGTCGTCCTCGGCATGGTCGGCGGCCTCGCCGTCGCCCTGGTCACCGCGTCCCTCACCGCCAGTGCCGTCGTGCTCGTCACCGTCGGCGCGCTGCTGGCCGCCGTGCAGAAGGCGCTGTGCGACGCGACCCGGATCGGCCCGCCCGGCCATGTCGTACCGACCTTCATCAGCTCCGCCGCCCTCTTCGCCCCGCAGACCCTCGCCCAGGTTCCCGGCCATCTCGCCCTGGCCCTCGCGGCGGGCGTCTGGGCCTGGCTCGTCGGCATGGCGCCCGGCCTGCTGCGCCCGCACGGCCCGGAACGCCGGGCCACCGCCCAGGCGCTGAACGCTGCCGCCGCCCACGCGACCGCCGCCCATGCCACCGCCGCGCACTCCACCGGTGAGGCCGACCCCCGTTCCCGTGCCGTCGCGGCCGCCGCCGTCCAGGCCGCCTGGCAGACCCTCCTCGCCACCGACGACACCCGCACCCGGCGTGCTCTGGAACGCCTCGTCGTCCGAGCGGAGGTCGCCCTCGCCGCCCCTGACGACACCGACCCGCGGCGACTGCGGGCGTGGGCCCGCGAGCTGTGCGGCACCGGACCCGTCCCCGACCTCGACGACCAGCAGTCCGCCGACGAACTCCTCGGTGTGGAGGCCGAACTGGCCGTCCCTGCCCGCCCGTTGTGGGCGAGGCTCGGCCCGCTCGCCCCCATCGCCGTCCGTACCGCCCTGGGCTGCGCCCTCGCCGGTTACGTCTCCCTCGCCCTCGGCGTCGGCCGCCCCTACTGGGCGCTGGTCACCGCCGCCTCCCTCTACCAGGCCAACCTCGCTCTCACTTGGAGCCGGGGCATCCAGCGCGTCGTCGGCAACCTCCTCGGCGTGCTCCTCTTCGCGGCCGTGGCCCCGCTCGCCCATGCCGGTCAGGTCTTCCTGGTCCTGTGCTGCCTGGCCTTCAACTTCGGTGCCGAGGCGCTGATGGGCCGCAACTACTGGCTCGGCACCGTCTGTGTGACCCCGATGGCGCTGCTCATCACCGAGTTCGCCCACACCCAGCAGCCCGGGCGGCTGATCACCGAGCGGGTCGTGGACACGGTCGTCGGCGCACTGGTCGGCTTCCTCGCCGCCGTCGCCGTCACCAACCGGCGCGCGGGCGACCGCGTCGAACACGCGCTGACCGCCGCCGAGCGCGCCCGGGAGCACGCCGCCCGGCTGCTCGCCGAGCCCGCGCCCGCACCCGCCGACCTGGAGGCCGCCCGCCGCGGTCTCGCCGCCGCGCTGGCCGACCTGCGTGCCACGGCCGACGCCGCCGCCGGCGAGTGGTGGCAGCGCGCCCTGCCCCAGGAGCGGGTCGTGCGCGCCGAGCGGACCGGGCACCGTACGCTCGCCGCGACGGTACGGCACCCGGGGCGGCACGGGACGACGAGCGCGGAGGGCACACGGCCATGACGGCACCGAACGGACGGCAGTCGGGCGCGACCAGGGGCGACACCGTCTCCACGGTGGTCCGGCAGTGGCGTGCCGTCCACCCGGACCTGGACACCGGCCCGATGGAGGTGATCGGCCGGATCAACCGCTGTGCCGCCCTCCTCCAGCAGGCCGAGGACGCCCCGCTGCGCCGTGCGGGCCTCAGCCGCCCCGAGTTCGACCTGCTGGGCGCCCTGCGCCGCACCGGCCATGAGCTGACCCCCGGCGAACTGGCCCGGGAGACCTTCTCGTCCGGCGCCGCCGTCACCAAGCGCCTCAAGCAGCTCACCGAGCGCGGCCTGGTCGAGCGCCGCGGTGACACCCGTGACCGCCGCGTCGCCCACGTCCGCCTCACGGACGCCGGACGCGCCCTGGTCGACGGGCTCCTGCCGGAGCAACTCGCCTACGAGACCGCCGTACTGTCCGTGCTCGCTCCGCAGGGACAGGGCGAACTCGCCGACCTCCTGGGGGAGTTGCTGGCCAGGCTGGAGGGGGGCCTCGGCGTCCTGCGCGCCTGATCGGCGGTCTCGCAACTTTCGGTGGCCTGACACCCGTTGACGTGATCGCCGTGAACTCCCTACGTTCGATCCGACCGGTTCGAAGACTCGACTGGCGTACGATATGTCGAACGAAAGAGGATGCCGTGGCAGCCGAGACCCTCACGGTCGATCTGGGCACGGAGACCGGCCCCCTGCACGGCGGCGCGAGCGGCACGCTCTACGGCCTGTACGGCGACGGTGTGCCCAGCCGCGCGGTCGTCGAGGGCATGTACGTCCGCACGGTCGCCACCAAGGCCCAGGACGGCATCCAGCATCCGGGCGCCGACGCCCTGGAGATCCTTCCCCCCTTCGTCGCGGCCGGAGGCAAGGACGTGTACGTCTATGTCACCGACTTCCACCGCGGTTTCCCCTACGAATGGCCGGGGGCCACCGGAGCGGAGAAGCTCGCCACCCATCTGGAGATCGTCCGCCGCCAGGTCGAGCAGGCCATGACCCTGGGCGGGCTCAGGTCCCATCTGGTGTGGGTGCCGTTCAACGAGCCCGAGGGCAACATGTTCGGCACCGGCGAGTGGAGCTACGACCAGGTCTCCTGGCACACCGAGCCGGGCCCCTACTTCGCCGCCTGGCAGCGGGCGTACCGCCTCATCAAGGGCATCGACCCGGAGGCACGGATCGCCGGTCCCAACACCTGCATCCTCTACCCGGAGGTGCGCGGCTTCCTCGAGTTCGCGCGCGACCACGACGTACTGCCCGACGTGATCACCTGGCACGAGCTGTCCTCGCCGGACGAGGTCCGCACGAACGTGGCCAAGTACCGGCGGATGGAGCGGGAGTTGGGCATCGGCCCGCTGCCCGTCAACCTCAACGAGTACGCGCACAACTACCACCTGTCCGTCCCCGGGCAGATGATCCAGTGGATCGCCGCGCTCGAGGAGTGCAAGGTCGACGCCGACATGGCGTACTGGAACATCGCCGGAAACCTCAACGACTCCTCGGTGGAGGCGAACAAGGGCAACGGTCAGTGGTGGCTGTTCAACGCCTACGGACAGCTGACCGGGAACACCGTCCAGGTCAGGGCGCCACATCCCAACGCGCAGTACACGCTTCAGGGCGTCGCCGCGCTCGACCGCGACAAACGGCAGGCGCGGCTGCTGTTCGGCGGTGCGAGCGGCGCCGCGGACCTGGTCTTCGAAGGCGTCTCCGCCGAGGTCTTCGGCAATCGCGTCCATCTGCGGCTGCAGGAGATCCCCTGGACCGGCCAAGTCGGCTCCAGCGCACAGCCCTTGCGGCTGCGGGACGTCGAACTGCCCGTCCTGGACGGCCGGGTGCGGCTGCCCCTGACCGACCTGGACGAGATGTCCGCCTACCAGCTGACCCTGGCGCCCGGCGGCAACGGAGCCACCCTCCTTCCTCCGTCGGTGGGTTGGCGGCACACCTACGAGGCCGAGGACGCGGCCCACACGGGCGGCGGCCACTCGGTCAACGGTCCCGAGGGCTCCCCGTCCGACGTCGACAAGTTCGCCACCTCCGGCGGCTATCACGTCGGCGGCCTGCGCACCGGCTCCGACCTCGTCCTCGCCTTCGACGTCGAGGTCCCGCAGGACGGGACGTACGACCTCCGCGTGTTCGCCAACTCCCACAACCTGGCCGACCTGGTGAGGGAACAGGGGCCGACCAACGTCTTCCTGCGCGTCGACGGCGGGCAGCCCCGCGAACTCCGGCTGCCGCTCGGCTACAAGTGGGCCGTCTGGGGCCACACCGACACCCGGGTCGAGCTGACGGCCGGCCCCCACCGCATCACCCTCGCCGCCCAGGACCCCGACCTCGGCGTGACCAAGGGCGACGCGGTCGTCGACAAGCTGGATCTCGCCCTGCGCCAGGACCGTCAACAGGACGTCTACGAAGCCGAGTTCGCGGCCCTCGGTGGCGCGGCGCGGGTGAGTTACGACGAGCCGGGAGCCTCGGGCCCCGGTGCCGCCGTCCTCCCGCACAGCGCCGGCGTGACCTTCTGGGTGCACGCCGATGACGACGGCGAGGCGACGGTGACGGTCGATCTGCTCGGCCCCGGAGAGGGCCTGCTCTCGGTGAACGGCGAGGATGTCGGTCCCGTGGCGCACGGCCCCGTCCCCCTCTTCCTGGCCGGTGGCATCAACAAGGTCACGGTGACCGGCACTTCGGAGCGCCTGGTCGTCGACCGGCTGCTGGTGGAGCCCTCGCGCGGCCTGCTGCCCAGCACGCGAGTCCCCGCCGCGGAAGGCACCCTGACCGGCACCGCGAAGGTGGCCGCGTACCCGTACGCGACGGGCGGGAAGGCGGTCGACGGCATCGGAGCGGGCGCCGCGAACGCCCTCACGGTCACCGTCACCGTCGACCGCCCCGGCCGCCATGCGCTCACGATCCGCTACTCCAACGGCGAGCAGGCACCGGCCACCCACTACAACCCGGACCCGGTCTGCCGTCACGCCGACATCTCGGTCAACGGAGCCACCCAGCAGCGCGTCCTGTTCCCGACCACCTTCCACTTCGGCAACTTCTGGAACCTCTCCATGCCCGTCACCCTGGACCGGGGGCCCAACACCATCACCTTCACCGCCGACGAACTGCCCGACTTCGACGGCCGCACCAAGAACGCCCACGGACAGCGCTCCGCCCACGCCCCGGTCGTCGACCGGATCACCGTGACACCGCTGGCCTGAGCGTGCCGGCGGCTCAGGCCTCCGCGTACACCCCGAACATCGCCCCCTGCGGATCCCGCAGCACCCCGATCCGCCGGACGTCCCCTACGGACCTGGGTTCCATCAGGACGGTGCCGCCGGCCGCGGTCGCCGTGGCCGCGGCGCCGTCCACGTCGGCCACCGCGAAGTACGGCAGCCAGTGCGGCGGCACCTCGTGCGGGAACGTGTCGTCCATCGCCGTCATGCCGCCGAAGTCGGCGCCGTCGACGCCCCACTGGGTGTAGTGCTCCGAGGCGTTGACGCTCCAGCCGAAGACCGTGGTGTAGAAGTCCACCGCCCGCTCCGGGGCCCTGGTCAGCAGTTCGACCCAGCCCAGCGAGCCGGGCGCGTTGAACAGCCCGGCGCCCGGGAAGGACCGCGCCTGCCACATCTGGAAGACCGCGCCCGTCGGATCGATCGCCACCGTGAAACGGCCCACGTCGAACACGTCCATCGGTCCGAGCAGCACCGTTCCGCCCGCCGCGGTGACCTTCCCGGCCGACTCGTCCGCGTCCCGCACCGCGAAGGACACGTTCCAGGCGACGGGCTGCGACTCCTGGTACAGCGGGGACAGCGCGGCCACCGCCACCTCTCCGAGATGCGCGACCGAGTAGCCGCCCGCCTCCTGCCGGGGATCCGTCTCGGCACGCCAGCCGAACAGCTCCGCGTAGAACCGCTTCGCGCCCTCCAGGTCGCTGGTCCCCAACTCGGTCCAGCAGGGGCCACCGGTCACCGGTTCGTCGAGCTTCATGGCGTTCCCTCCGCAGTGGATCCGAGGCCGGTCCTCTCCAGCACGCTAGTGCCGGGCCCGGTCCCCGGCCATCCGGACAAACCCCTCGCGCCCGGCGCCACCGTCGCCGTACGCTCGGCCCCGTACCGCACCGCATGGCGGCCTCCAGTCCACCACCCCTGCCCGGAGGTCCCGCATGTCCGCGCCACTGGTGCGCCCCTTCCGCCGCGACGACCGAGACCAGCTCACCGAACTGATCAACGCGCATGTCGCCGCCGTCGTCCCCGGCGTCTCGGTCTCGGTGAACACCGTCCTGAGCGACCTGGAACGGCAGCCCGACGAGTTCATCACCGACCCCTGGGTCGCCGAGCGCACGACACTCGTCGCCGAGCAGCGCCGGTACGTGGTCGCCGCCGCGCATCTGCTGCGCTACCGCGCCGACGCCGAGGTCGGCGAGACGTACCGGGACGCCGGTGAGATCGACTGGTTCGTGTACCGGCCGCCGGCGTCCTTCTGGCCGGACTCCGAAGCGGCCGCCGACCAGCTGATGGCCGCCTGCCTGGCCCAGCTCGCCCGCTGGAGGGTCCGCGTCCGCTACGCGGGCGGCGCACTGCCCGCGCCCGTCGTCTACGGCCTGCCCCGCACCTGGCCGCACATCCGCGCCCTGTACGAACGCTCCGGCTTCCGGAACACCGGGAACACCGAATTGATCCTCATCGCGCGGGTCGCCGACCTGCCGGCGCCCGAACCGCGGGCCGAGCTCCGCTTCGAGCGCGCACTGGGGGAGTGCGGCACCCGTTTCACGGCGTACGACGACACCGGAGGCGCCCTCGGCTTCATCGAGATCGACACGTCCCTGGCCCGCCCGGAACGGCACACCCGAGCCCCGGGCCTCGCCGACGTCGGCAACCTCCACATCGCCCCGGCGGCGAGGGGCACGGCCCTGGAGCCCCATCTCCTCGCCCAGGCCGCCGCCTGGCTCCGCCTCTGCGACGTCGACCGTCTCCTCGCCTACGAGCCGTCCGACGACGAAGCGTCGATCGCCCTGCTCCTGGACGCCGGCTTCCGCGAACTGACCCGAACCGACCGCCAGTGGGAGCACCGACCGGGCTCCTGCGGCTCGGATCCGGCTCAGATCCCCGGGCGGTAGCGGATCGGATGGTCCGGTGGCACCTCCACCAGCACGATCCGCGTTCCGTCCGGGTCCCTGATCCACAGTTCGACCAGACCCCACGGCTCCTTCACCGGGGGCCGGTCGATCTCGACGCCCTTGGCGCGCAGCTCCTCGTGGGCCGCGCCCGCGTCCTCGACCTGGAGCCACAGCCGTACCGAGGGGGAGCGCGCCGCATCCGAGCGGCCCGAGACTTCCAGGAAGCCGCCGCCGAGGAAGTAGACCGTGCCGCGATCCGGCCCCGTGCCGAACTCGCGGTAGACGGGGAGGCCCAGCTGCTCGCCGTAGAAGCGGCGGGAGCGCTCGGGATCGGCGGGCTGGAGAAGGACCCGGCTGCTGAGAACGTGCACCATGCGCCCCCAGGCTAGGGCGTTACCCTCGTCCTTGCCCGCGCCGCGCCACAGATCGGAGAGCCGCCCCATGGACACCGCCACCGCTGGACTGACCTTTCGCGATGCCACGGACGCCGACGTGGACGCCCTGGTCGAGCTGATCGAGTCGGCCTACCGCGGGGACTCCAGCCGCGTCGGGTGGACCACTGAGGCGGACATCCTGGAGGGCCAGCGCACCGACCCGGAGGGCGTGCTCGCGGTCGTCAAGTCGCCGGACAGCCGACTGCTGACGGTCGAGCGGGACGGCGGGGTCATCGCCTGCTGTCAGCTCGAACACCGCGGCGACCACGCCTACTTCGGGATGTTCGCGGTCAGCCCGGAACTCCAGGGCGGCGGCCTCGGCAAGGTGATCATCGCCGAGGCGGAGCGCGCGGCCCGGGAGAGCTGGGGCGTGCGCGAGATGCACATGACCGTGATCTCGGTACGCGAGGACCTGATCGCCTGGTACGAGCGGCGCGGCTACCGTCGTACGGGAAGGATGACACCCTTCCCGTACGGCGACGAGCGCTTCGGCATCCCGCAGCGCGACGACCTGCGGTTCGAGCTGCTGGTCAAGGAACTGGTGTGACGCTCACGCGGTGAAGCGGGCGGTGCGCTTGATCTCCGGGTAGTCGGTGGTCGCGCCGTCCAGCTGCAGCGCCCGTACGAGCCGCAGGTCGTCCTGGGTGTTCACCACCCAGCCGATGACCCTCAGGTCCGCCTTGCGGGCCTGCTCCACCACCTCCAGCGTGAGCCGGCGGATGTTGAGGCAGACCGTCGTCGCGCCCACCTCCACCGCACGGTCGACGATGTCGGTGCCGAACCGGCTGCCGACCAGCGCGGTCCGTGCGCCCGGCACCAGCCGGGCGATCTCGGCGACGGCCTCGTCGTGGAAGGAGGACACCTCGACGCGGGGGACCAGGTCCCGGTCCAGCATCACCTCGGCGAGTGCCCTGGCCGCCTGCACGTCCTTGATCTCGGCCTGCAGCGGAGCCTTCACGGCGTCCAGGACCTCCTCGAAGACGGGGACCCGTTCGCCGCGGCCCGCGTCCAGGGCGCGCAGCTCCTCGAGGGTCTTGTCGGCGATCGCCCCGGTGCCGTCGGTCGTGCGGTCCACGTCGCTGTCGTGCATGACGACGAGGGCGCCGTCCTTGCTCAGGTGGAGATCGAGTTCGATGACGTCGAGGCCCGCCTGCTGGGCGGCGACGAAGGAACGGAGGGTGTTCTCGGGTTCGACACCCATGACTCCGCGGTGACCGATGGTAAGGAAGTTCAAGGTTCAACTCGCTTCCGTCGACGGCGGCTCGGACCCGCGTGGACCGGAGCGGACGGTTCACGTGGGCAGAGCCGCAGCCTAACGGCCCGGCCTGCCGATGAACCCGCTCGTACACGGGGGATTGGGGTGACGCACGGGGCGGACCTGGCCGGTACCGGTGGGACCGGTCACCCGGGCGTGGGCGAGTTGCGCGGGTATTGACCGGTGGCCGGTATCCGCCGGAGGCGCATGTATACCCCGCTCCATCGCATCCACGGCATCCGGCAGGAAAAAATTCTGTGACGATGCGGGTGGGCAGGATAATTTCCCGAGGCTCCCCTTGCTGGGAGAAAGCTCGTATGTATACGGTCTCCTTACGCAAGCTTCTCCCGTGGAGGATGGGACATGACGGAAATTCTTGTGCAGGCGGCTTCGGAGGAGCAGGTTCCTCCCGCGACCAGGGTGGTCGAGCACCCGGCGTGGCCGGTGCTCAAGGATGCCGTGGAGCAGATTCGGCCATGGCAGTCCAAGGACGGGTCGATCGACTTCGAGGCCGAGACGGCACCCGGACGGGCGGACGCCGAAGCCGCCGTCCGGCGTGTCGTGGAGGCGGTGGAGGAGCTCTCCCCGCTGCTGCCGCACGACGGCGCCTACCATGAGGCCCTGGTCAAGGACCTGCGCCGGTGGGCCGAGGGCGGCTTCGAGGTGCCGGACTTCCTGGACTCGCTGCTGGCCTTCCAGCCCGCCGCCAACCGCGCGGACGGCCTGCAGCACCTGGTCGTCTTCCCGATGTACACGCAGAACGGCAACCCCGACCGCAACCTCGAGGCGGTCGTGCTGCGCATGGTCTGGCCCGACTGGCTGGCCGAGCTGGAGCGCACCCGCTACGACAACCCGCTGTTCTGCGGCATCAAGTTCGAGGACTTCACGGCCGGGTACGACACCAACTCCGCCGTCCTCTTCCCGGAGACCATCGCCGTGCGCGAGGCGCCGGAACGGTTCTCCTGGGGTGGCATCTTCTGTGACCGCGAGGCCGCCCGCTTCCGCCGCGTCACCGACGCCGCCGTCGACATCCTGGGCCTGGAGCTGCCCGAGGACATCGCCGCGATGGTCCACGACCAGAAGCGCTGCGAGGAGGCCTTCGTCCTGTGGGACATGGTCCACGACCGCACCCACAGCCACGGAGACCTGCCCTTCGACCCGTTCATGATCAAGCAGCGGCAGCCGTTCTGGATGTACGGCCTGGAGGAACTGCGCTGCGACCTCACCGCCTTCAAGGAGGCCGTGAAGCTCGAGGCCGACGGCGTCCCGCAGGCCCGTGACGTGCAGTACGCGGTCCTGTTCGACCGCATGTTCCGCTTCCCCGTCACCGGCGAGCGCGTACGCAACTACGACGGCCTCGGCGGCCAGCTGCTCTTCGCCTACCTGCACAAGCATGACGTCGTGCGGTGGACCGACAACAAGCTCCACATCGACTGGCAGCGCGCCCCGCAGGTGACGAACGAGCTCTGCGCCGAGATCGAGAAGCTCTACCGCGACGGCATCGACCGCCCCAAGCTCGTCCACTGGTTCGCCGGGTACGAGCTGGTCTCCACCTATCTCGCCCCGCACCCCGGCTCCCGCTGGGCCAAGGGCCCCGACGCCCTCGACCTGAGCCAGCCGCCCCGGAAACTCGTCGATGACGTGCTTCCGGACGAGTTTCCGCTGAGCATGTTCTATGAGGCCCTCTCCAAGAAGCTCAAGAACGTGATCGCCTCCACCAAGGGCATCACCGCGGAGAGCGCCGAGCGAGTCGCCGCGTGAGCGGCGCCGTCGCGCGCAAGCCCGGGAACACTGCTCAGGAGGCGAAGAACATGGTGGGGAACGGAGCTCTCAGCGGTGCGGTGATCGCGGTCGCGGGTGCGGGCGGGCCCGCGGGCCGGGCCACCCTGATGCGGCTGGCCGAGTCCGGGGCGACCGTCGTCGCCGCGGACAACGACCCCGAGCGGCTCGCCGAGGCCGTGGACGCGGCCCGGTACGCCTCGGGCGGCGCCACCGTCACCGGGGAACCCGTCGACCTGCTGGACCTGGAGTCCACCCGCGACTGGGCCACCCACATCGAGAAGGACTTCGGCCGAGTCGACGGGCTGGTCCACCTCGTCGGTGGCTGGCGCGGCAGCGAGGCCTTCATCAAGACCAGCCTGGACGACTGGGACTTCCTGGAGCTGCTGCTCATCCGCACCGTGCAGCACACCTCCCTGGCCTTCTCCGAGGCCCTCCAGCACAGCGACCGCGGCCGGTACGTCCTGATCAGCGCGGCCGGCGCCTCCAACCCGACCGCCGGGAACGCCGCGTACGCCGCCGCCAAGGCCGCGGCCGAGGCGTGGACGCTCGCCATGGCGGACTACTTCCGCAAGGCCGGGGGCCCCGACGGGCCGACCTCCGCGGCTGCGATCCTGGTCGTCAAGGCGTTGGTGCACGAGGCGATGCGCGCCGAGCGCCCCAACGCGAAGTTCGCGGGCTTCACCGACGTCAAGGACCTGGCGGAGGCCATCGCCGACGTCTGGAGCAAGCCCGCCGCCGAAGTGAACGGAAAGCGCCTGTGGCTGACCGAGAAGCCGTGAACCCCCCGAAGACCGACGCCCGCCGCCATCACGACCCGGACGTCCGCGGTTTCGCCAGCGACAACTACGCGGGGGCGCATCCCGAGGTGCTCGCCGCGCTGGCCGTGGCCAACGGCGGGCATCAGGTCGCGTACGGCGAGGACGAGTACACCGACAACCTCCAGCGGATCATCCGCAGCCACTTCGGCGCCACGGCGGAGGCCTTCCCGGTCTTCAACGGCACCGGCGCCAACGTCGTCGCGCTCCAGGCGGTCACCGACCGCTGGGGAGCGGTGATCTGCGCCGAGAGCGCGCACATCCACGTCGACGAGGGCGGCGCGCCGGAGCGCATGGGCGGTCTGAAGCTGCTCACCGTCCCCACCCCGGACGGCAAGCTCACCCCCGAGCTGATCGACCGGCAGGCGTACGGCTGGGACGACGAGCACCGCGCCATGCCGCAGGTGGTGTCCATCACGCAGAGCACGGAGCTCGGCACCCTCTACACACCGGACGAGATCCGCGCGATCTGCGAGCACGCCCACGCTCACGGCATGAAGGTGCACCTGGACGGCTCCCGCATAGCCAACGCGGCTGCCTCCCTCGACGTGCCCATGCGGACGTTCACCAACGCGGTCGGTGTCGACATCCTCTCCCTCGGCGGGACGAAGAACGGCGCGCTGTTCGGCGAGGCGGTCGTGGTGATCAACCAGGACGCCGTGAGCCATATGAAGCACCTGCGCAAGCTGTCCATGCAGCTCGCCTCCAAGATGCGGTTCGTGTCGGTGCAGCTGGAGGCACTTCTCGCCAAGGACCTCTGGCTGCGCAACGCACGGCACGCCAACGAGATGGCCCAGCGGCTGGCCGAGGGCGTGCGCGCGGTGCACGGCGTGGAGATCCTCTACCCGGTGCAGGCCAACGGCGTGTTCGCCCGGCTGCCGCACGACGTCAGCGAGCGGCTGCAGAAGCGGTTCCGGTTCTACTTCTGGGACGAGGCGGCCGGCGTCGTGCGCTGGATGTGCGCGTTCGACACGACCGAGGAGGACGTGGACGCGTTCGTGGCGGCGCTGAAGGAGGAGATGGCCCGGTAGAGGCGCGTTCTGCATAGATATACGGTCACCTGAAAAGTCATTGACTCTCGGGTGATCGCATTCCTATGCTCTGCGGGCATGGAGCTGATCCAGAACACCCCTGACCTGTCCGCCTACCTGGCTGCCGACGAGGTCATCGACCATCATCACCCACTCGTCCGGAAGACGGCCGCGCGTCTCGCTCGGGATGCGGCACACTCGTATGACTATGCACGGCTCGCCTTCGAGTTCGTCCGCGACGCGATCCCCCACTCGCAGGACTCCGGCGATGCGCGGGTCACCTGGCGTGCCTCAGACGTCCTGGCGCAGGGCACCGGTATCTGCTACGCCAAGGCGCACGCCCTCGCCGCCCTGTTGCGGGCCGAGGACATCCCGACCGCGTTCTGCTACCAGCAGTTCGACGTGGTGCACGGCCTGGTCGCCGTCCGCTTCAACGGCGCCTGGCACCGGCAGGACCCGCGCGGGAACAAGCCGGGGGTCGATGCCCGGTTCTCCCTGGACGGCGAGCGGCTGGCCTTCACGCCGGACCCTGAGTCCAATGAGCTGGACTATCCGGTGTTGTACGCTGAACCTCATCCGGCCGTGCTGAAGGCCCTCCGGGCCGCGCCCGACCGGCCGTACCTCTGGAAGACCCTCCCCACCGCACTCTGAGGCAAGGCGATGACACTCTCCCTGACCGTCTCCGACGAGGTGCGTGTTCTCGCGCCCGGTTTCACCCATGTCGCGATCGAGGCGCACGGTCTGGTCAACGGGCCCAGCACCGAGGCCGGTTCGGCGCTGCTCGACGACGCGGCCCGCCGCCTCGCCGCACGTCTGGACGGCCGCGCCCCGCACGAGGACCCGCACATGGCGGCCTGGCGCGAGGTCTACACGGCGTTCGGCTCCAAGCCGTCGCGCACCCGCAACTCCGCGGAGGCGCTGGCCAAGAGGGCGCTGTCCGACGCCGGTCTGCCCCGGATCAACCTCCTCGTAGACCTCTACAACGCTATCAGCGTCGCCCATCTGATCCCCGTCGGCGGCGAGGACACCGACCGTATCCGGGGCGGCATGACGCTCGGCCGGGCCACCGGCGACGAGGACTTCGTGACCGTCGCGGGAGGCGGGGAGGTCATCGAGCACCCCGACGCGGGCGAGGTGGTCTGGCGTGACGAGGCGGGTGTCACCTGCCGCCGCTGGAACTGGCGCCAGGGTCCGCGCACCCGCCTCACCGAGGAGAGCGTCTCCGCGATCTTCCTCCTGGAGAGCCTGGCCCCGATGCCGGTGGCCGAGGTGGAGGCGGCGGGCGCCGAACTCGCCGAACTCCTGGAGAAGTTCAGTCCGGGCGCGCGGATCGAGGTACGGGCCGCGGAGTCCGCGAGCTGAGGGTCAGTACGCCCGGCGGAACAGGGCGGTCCAGAGGAAGGGTTCGCCGAAGTGCGGGGAGTCGGCCGGCTCGTCGCGCATCCGCCGTATCTCGACCTCCGTCATTCCACCGAACAGCCCGCGCAACGCCTCGGGGGTGTACGCCAGTCCGCCCTCGAGCCGGCCGCGTTCGTAGAACGCCGCGTCCGGCAGTTCGGGCCCCATGGCGCCGGCGGCGAAACAGGTGAGCCCGAACAGGCCGCCGGGGGCGAGGAGTTGATCGATCAGCGCCAGGTAGCTGATCCGGCGATGCGGCGGCAGGTGGTGGAGACACCCGGAGTCGTAGACCAGGTCGTACGGCCCCCGCAACTCGGTCCCGGCCAGGGCGAAGGCGTCTCCCGCAAGGAAGCGGACCTCGGCACCCGCCCCGGCCGCCCGCTCCCCGGCCCACGCGACGGCCTCGGACGACAGGTCGACGGCATCCACTTCGAAACCCTGGGACGCGAGGTACAGCGCGTTGCGGCCGGGGCCGCATCCCAGGTCGAGGGCGCGTCCGTGGGTGAGCAGTCCAGCCTCGACATGGGAGACCAGGTTTTCGTCAGGCTTCGCGGCGAAGAACGGAATCTGGCGTGAGCGGTCCGCGTAGAAGTCGTCCCACCACGAGCCGGCGTCCGTCGTCCATCGATCGCCTCCGGCGGCGAACAGGCCGTCCAGGAGCCGCAGTACGTCCTCGACTGTGCGTATGTGCCGGTCCATCGGATCCCCTTCCCGAAGGTGGAATCCTAGGTCCGTCCGAGAAGAAAGCCCAGGTCAGGCCGTGGCTGCGGAGAGCGCGTATGACCGTGTGCCCGACTGCCGGGCGGCCGCGAGGAACCTCGGGCGGTACCTCGGCCAAACTCCGTCCACGGATGCGTCAGGCGTACTCAAGGGGCCGTTGCCGCCAAGGCGTGGGCGGGTTTTCCGGCAGCCCTCAATGGGCCTCCGCCGCCCGGACTTCCTCCGGGGTCGGTGCCGTGCCGCCCAGGTGGGCCGGCATCCACCACGTGTCGTTCGCGTCCTTCGGGCGGACCGGGTAGGCGCGCTGGGCGGCCTCCAGCAGTTCCTGGACGCGCTCGCGGAGTTGCCGGGTGATGGCGCCCGCGTACTTGTCCTTGGAAGCCTCGATGGCCTCGCCGACGCGAATCGTGATCGGCGTGTGGCTGCGCTTGAAGTTGCGCGGGTGGCCCTTCGTCCACAGCCGCTGCGTGCCCCACAACGCCACGGGGACGAGCGGAACCCCTGCCTCCTGGGCCATGCGCGCGGCACCGGACTTGAAGCTCTTCAGGGTGAAGGACTGCGAGATGGTCGCCTCCGGGAAGACCCCGACGACCTCACCGGAGCGCAGCGACTCCAACGCGTGCTGGTAAGCCGCCTCGCCGTTCTTCCGGTCCACCGGGATGTGCTTCATGCCGCGCATCAGGGGGCCCGAGATCCGGTGCCGGAACACCGACTCCTTCGCCATGAAACGCACGAGGCGCTTCTGCGGCAGAGCGGCCAGACCGTCGAAGACGAAGTCCAGGTAGCTGATGTGATTGCTCACCAGAACGGCACCGCCCGAGCGCGGAATGTTCTCCGACCCCTTGCAGTCGATCTTCAGGTCCCAGACCTTGAACAACGCTTGGGCGAAACCGATGACGGGGCGGTAGACAAGCTCAGCCATGGACGGGGTGGACCCTTCTCTCTGCCAGGGAAGGGGTTCTCCCGGCGGGAAGTTACGCAGCCGTAGGTTTACGGCATTGCGCAGATCGTGCCCGAAGAACGAACGGCTGGCCAGTCCTGGTGCCGTACGGCGGCGAGATTCTCGTCACGTCCGTCACGTGATCCACCTGGGGTTTTAGTGCGCCTTTACTCGGCGCGCACCGCCACCCGCCGCGCCAGCAGGTACATCTCGCAGCCCAGGCAGTACCCGAACGCCGCATTCAGGAAGGCCGCCGCGAGCGCCGCCCCGGTCGCGGCCAACCCCAGCCAGTCCGGACCCAGCGCGAAGCCCACGAGCCCCACGCCCGCGAAGACGAGCCCCACCGCCTGCGCGAACCGCGGCGGCTCCGGCGACTCGAACTCGGTCGGCGGCCCGATCCGGGGCCGTACGACCCTGCGGAACAGCCAGCCGTACGGTGACCGGCCCACCCCGCCCGCGGCGCCCAGCGCGAACGCCAGCGTCTGCCAGGCCAGTAGCCAGACGTTCCCGGTGATCAGCACAATGGCCAGTACCAGGGTCGTCAGGGCCGCCCCGAAGCGAGGGCCCCTCACATCGATGTCCATGAATCAAGCATTCCGCATGGGACACGATTCCTGGGACCGGGAATCTTTGCAGTCTCGTGAACGCTGGAGCAGTCGATGGCCGGACTCGTGGTGTGCGTGGTGGTGCTCGTGGTGGCGGGTGCCTATGGAGTGCTGCATCGGCAGCGGAGCGGGAGAGTACGCGTGCGTGGGCGCGACGACGGAAAGCGGCTCGGCGTGGCCGAGTTGGGCGAGGAACTGGGCGAGCGGGCCACCCTCGTGCAGTTCTCCAGTGCCTTCTGCGCCCCCTGCCGGGCCACCCGGCGCGTCCTGGGCGAGGTCGTCGGCATGGTGCCGGGCGTGACCCATGTGGAGATCGACGCCGAGGACCACCTGGACCTCGTACGCGAACTCGACATCCTCAAGACGCCGACCGTGCTCGTCCTGGACGCCGACGGCCGGGTGGTGCGGCGGGCGACCGGGCAGCCACGCAAGGCGGACGTCATCGCGGCACTGGGGGAGGCGGTTTGACGGATGTGATGCGGACGGTGAGGCATCTCCCATATGCCGGAACGTACTTGACTGGGCGCACCACCTATCGTCAGCCTGACCCCATGCCGACCGAACTCCTTCTGTACGGGCGGGTCCACGTCGACCTCGTCCGCAACGCGAGCGCGCGCTGTCCGGGCTGTTGAGCAGCCACGACCCCGCTCGCCCCCTCTCGCAGAAGGACAACTCCATGACGGCCACGTCCGACCTCGGTACCCCTCAGTTCGCTTCGCCCGACCTGCTGCGCTCCGTCTTCCGCCGACACGCGGCGGGAGTCGCCGTGATCACCGCGCGTGGCGACGCCGGCCCGGTCGGCTTCACCGCCACCTCCCTCGCCTCCGTCTCCGCCGAACCCCCGATGCTCTCCTTCGGCATCAGTCCGGGCGCCTCCTCCTGGCCCGCGATAGCCACGACCGACCACATCGGCGTCCACATCCTCGGCGACCACCAGCAGGAACTCGCCGCCACCTTCGCGAAGAGCGGCGCCGACCGCTTCGGGGCGCCCACCGCCTGGCGCGAGGGGCCCGAGGGCGTCCCCGTCCTCGACGACGTCCTGGCCTGGCTGGTGTGCCGCATCGTCGCCCGTGTGCCCGCGGGTGATCACCGCATCGTCCTGGCCGAGGTCGCCCTCGGCGACCCCACCGGCCCCGGCCGCCCGCTCCTCTATCACCAGGGGCGCTTCAACGGCCTGCGGGACTGACACGGCGCCGGCTCCCTCCGCGTCCCTCTGCGAAGCGGTCGAGTTCCGATTACGCTGCGTTGCACAGGTCACAGTTCAAAGCGCTTGCTTAGCGGGAACGAACTGGGTGTACTGGCGAGTAATATTTCGCTCGGAGCGCGGGGTCGCCCCGATCGGGATCGGCCGCTTGAGGCGCCTATGCTGCCTGAAAGAGGCAGCACCGAAATGACGATGCAGTAGGAGAGCCGGCGTGAGCTTGAGGATCGTTGTCACTGTGAAGTACGTGCCCGACGCCACTGGCGACCGGCACTTCGCCGATGACCTGACCGTCGACCGGGACGACGTCGACGGTCTGCTCTCCGAGCTGGACGAGTACGCGGTCGAGCAGGCGCTGCAGATTGCCGAGAACTCCGATGACGACGTCGAGGTCACGGTCCTGACCGTGGGTCCGGAGGATGCCAAGGACGCGCTGCGCAAGGCGCTGTCGATGGGCGCGGACAAGGCGATCCACGTCGAGGACGACGACCTGCACGGCACGGACGCGATCGGCACGTCGCTGGTTTTGGCGAAGGCGATCGAGAAGGCCGGCTTCGACCTGGTGGTCTCCGGCATGGCCTCCACGGACGGCACGATGGGCGTGGTGCCGGCGCTGGTCGCGGAGCGGCTGGGGGTGCCGCAGGTGACGCTGCTGTCCGAGGTGAGCGTCGAGGACGGCACCGTCAGGGGCCGTCGTGACGGGGATGCCGCGTCCGAGCAGCTTCAGGCCACGCTGCCGGCGGTGGTGTCGGTGACCGACCAGTCGGGTGAGGCGCGTTACCCGTCCTTCAAGGGCATCATGGCGGCGAAGAAGAAGCCGGTCGAGTCCTGGGACCTGTCGGATTTGGAGATCGACGCGGACGAGGTCGGACTGGGCGGGGCGTACACGGTCGTGGACGGTGCCGCGGCGCGTCCGGCCCGCACGGCCGGGACGATCGTCAAGGACGAGGGCGAGGGCGGCAAGCAGCTCGCCGAGTTCCTCGCGAGCCAGAAGTTCATCTAAGGGCCTCGCGGCTCACCTCCCTTTTCCGCCCCTGAAGACTTCGCAATTCGCAGGAGAGCAATCCCATGGCTGAAGTTCTCGTCTACGTCGATCACGTGGACGGTGCCGTCCGCAAGCCCACGCTGGAGCTGCTGACGCTGGCCCGCCGTATCGGCGAGCCCGTCGCCGTCGCCCTCGGTAACGGCGCGGGCGACACCGCCGCCACCCTCGCCGAGCACGGCGCCGTCAGGGTGCTGACGCACGAGGCGCCGGAGTACGCCGACTACCTGGTGGTGCCGAAGGTCGACGCGCTGCAGGCCGCCGTCGCCGCCGTGTCCCCGGCCGCCGTGCTGGTGCCCTCCTCCGCCGAGGGCAAGGAGATCGCCGCCCGGCTCGCGCTGCGCATCGGCTCGGGCATCATCACCGACGCCGTCGACCTGGAGGCCGGCGATGCGGGCCCGGTGGCGACCCAGTCGGTGTTCGCCGCGTCCTTCACCACCAAGTCCCGTATCAGCAAGGGCACCCCGGTGATCACGGTCAAGCCCAACTCCGCCGCGGTGGAGCCGGCCGCGGCCGCCGGTAGGGTCGAGGCCCTCGCCGTCACCTTCTCGGAGCAGGCGAGGGGGACGAAGGTCACCGGCCGTACCCCCCGGGAGTCGACGGGGCGTCCGGAGCTGA